>JAIVJM010000198.1 GCA_020199995.1 Acidobacteriota bacterium
TGATCCACATGCCCTATCGTCCCGATGTTGACGTGCGGCTTCGATCGGTCAAATTTTTCCTTGCTCATGTCGTCCCTCTCGCTCCTTAAATTAAAGAAACGCTGAAGTCAGAACGTCGAGGCGGAACGAGAGGCTCTCATTCCGTCTTCGACGTTCAGGTTCATTTTGCGACTCCCTGCACTTTCGCGATCACCTCTTCGGCGATATTGCGCGGTGCCTGGTCGTAGCGCTCGAAGTGCATCGTGGAGGTGGCGCGCCCCTGCGTCGCCGAGCGGAGGTCGGTCGTGTAACCGAACATCTCGGCGAGTGGCACGAAGGCCGTCACGACCTGCGCGCCGCCCGGTCGCGGCTCCATCTTTTCAATGTGGCCGCGGCGTCGGTTGAGGTCGCCGTTCACCGCGCCCATGTAATCCTCGGGCGTCACGACTTCGACCCGCATGATCGGCTCCAACAGCACGGGCTTGGCCTTCTTCAAAGCGTCCTGAAAGGCGAGCGAGCCCGCGATATGGAACGAGCGTTCGTCGGAGTCAACCTCATGGTACGAACCGAAGACGAGCTGGACCTTGATGTCCACCAGCTCGTAGCCCGCGAGGAAGCCGCGCTCCATGGCTTCCTTGATGCCCTGTTCGGTCGGGCGGATGAACTCGCGCGGGATGACGCCGCCCGTGATCTTGTTCTCGAAGACGAAGCCTTCGCCCGGAGCCGGCTCGATCTGAATCTCGACGTGTCCGAACTGTCCGCGACCCCCCGTCTGCCGCTTGTAGACTTCCTTGCCGGGCGCTCCTTGCGTGATCGTCTCGCGGTACGCGACCTGCGGCTTGCCGACGTTGGCCTCGACGCCGAACTCGCGCTTCATGCGGTCGACGATGATTTCAAGGTGCAGCTCGCCCATCCCGGCGATGATCGTCTGGCCGGTCTCCTGATCGGTCGAGACGTTGAACGAGGGGTCTTCCTGCGCGAGGCGCTGGAGGGCCGTGCCCAACTTGTCCTGATCGGCGCGCGTCTTGGGCTCGACCGCGACGCGGATGACCGGCGCGGGAAACTCCATCGCTTCGAGGATGATGGGCTTGTTCTCGTCGCAGACCGTGTCGCCGGTCGTGACCTGCTTCATGCCGCCGATGGCGATGATCTCGCCCGCGCTCGCCTCGTCTATGTCCTCGCGCTTGTTGGCGTGCATCTGCATCAGGCGGCCCACCCGCTCTTTGTTGTCCTTGACCGGGTTGTAAGCATAGGAGCCCGCCCTGATCGTCCCCGAATAGATGCGGACGAAGGAGAGCTGTCCGAGGTGCTTGTCGCCCATGATCTTGAAGACGAGGCCGGAGAAGGGCGCGGAGGCATCGGCGGGCCGGGCTTCGGTCTCGCCGGTTCTCGGATTCGTGCCTTCAATCGGCGGCACGTCGAGCGGGCTCGGCAAGTAGTCCACGACGGCGTCGAGGAGCGTTTGCACGCCCTTGTTCTTGAAGGCCGAGCCGGTGACGACGGGGACGAGCTTCAAGGCCAGAGTGCCCTTGCGCAGGGCGGCGCGAATCTCGGCCTCGGTGATTGAAGCGCCCTCGTCTTCGAGGTACTTCATCATCAGGTCTTCGTCGGCGTCGGCGACGGCTTCGAGGAGCTTGTGGCGCGCCGACTCCGCCTCCTCCTTGAGGTCGGCGGGAATCTCGGCGGTCTCGTACTCCGCGCCCTTCGACTCGTCGTTCCAGATGAGGCCCTTCATCGTGATGAGGTCAACGACGCCCTTGAACTGGTCTTCCGCGCCGATGGGAATCTGGATGGCGACGGGGTTCGCGCCGAGGCGCGAGATGATGGAATCGAAGGAGCGCTCGAAGCTGGCTCCGGCGCGGTCGAGCTTGTTGATGAAGCAGATGCGCGGCACGCCGTACTTGTCGGCCTGACGCCAGACGGTCTCCGACTGCGGCTCGACGCCCGCGACGCCGTCGAAGACGGCGACCGCGCCGTCGAGGACGCGCAGCGAGCGCTCGACCTCCATCGTGAAGTCCACGTGGCCGGGAGTGTCAATGATGTTGATGCGGTGCTCGACGCCCGAACGCTTCCAGAAACAGGTCGTCGCGGCGCTGGTGATCGTGATGCCGCGCTCCTGTTCCTGCTCCATCCAGTCCATCGTCGCCGTGCCCTCGTGCACCTCGCCGATCTTGTGCGAGACGCCCGTGTAGAAGAGCACGCGCTCCGTCGTCGTCGTCTTCCCGGCATCAATGTGCGCCATGATGCCGATGTTGCGGAATTTACTGAGGTCTTGCTTAGCCATGGTCTTAAGCCATCAGCTCTTAGCTGTTAGCGTTTAGCCGGTCAGTTTTGCTGACAGCTAAAAGCTAACGGCTAAGAGCTTCTCTACCACTTGTAATGCGCGAACGCTTTGTTGGCGTCGGCCATGCGGTGCGTGTCGTCCTTCTTCTTGACCGCGTTGCCGCGGTTGTTGGCGGCGTCGAGGAACTCTCCGGCGAGGCGGTCGATCATCGCCTTCTCGCCGCGAGCGCGGGCCGCGCCCACGATCCAGCGGATGGCGAGCGAGCCGCGCCGCTCCTGCGCGACCTCGACCGGCACCTGATAGGTCGAGCCGCCGACGCGGCGCGACTTGACCTCGACGGTCGGGCGCACGTTGTCAATGGCGCGCTTGAACATCTTGAGCGGGTCTTCGCCTGTCTTCTCACCCACCTGAAGCAGCGCCCGGTAGAAGATACCTTCCGCGATTGACTTCTTGCCGCCCCACATCAGGCCGTTGATGAACTTCGTCACCAAAGGGTTGTTGTAAACCGGGTCGGGCAGCACCTCGCGCCTGTCAACAATTCTTCTTCTTGGCATGGTTAGCTCTTAGCTCTTAGCGGTTAGCAAAACCGGTGCTAACCGTCTTCGTTTAAACCACCGCCGTCCGCCCAAAGCTAAAAGCTAAAAGCTAACGGCTAACAGCTTTCCTACTTCTTGCCGCCCTTGGCCGCGCCCGCCGCCGCGCCGCCCTTGGGCCGCTTCGCGCCGTACTTCGAGCGCCCCTGCTTGCGGTCGGCGACGCCGACCGAGTCGAGCGTGCCGCGGATGACGTGGTAACGCACGCCCGGCAAGTCCTTCACGCGCCCGCCGCGGATAAGCACAATCGAGTGCTCCTGAAGGTTGTGGCCGACGCCGGGGATGTAGGTCGTGACCTCGATGCCGTTGGTGAGCCGGACGCGCGCGACCTTGCGGAGCGCCGAGTTCGGCTTCTTCGGCGTCTGCGTGTAGACGCGCGTGCAGACGCCGCGCTTCTGCGGCGACGACTGAAGCGCCGGGCTGGCCGTCTTGTACTTCACCGCCTGACGGCCCTTGCGAACAAGTTGGTTGATGGTCGGCACTGCTCTTTACGTCCTCCGAAGCGGTTTCTTCTCGCGCCTTACTTAGAGCGCAAATAGCTACCATTCCTGCCTCTTACCGGAACTCGTTGGTCCGGCAGTCAGCGCAAGAGCGGCAAGCCCTTGATTGTCTGTCTAAATTTTGGGGATGTTCTGGCTTCGCCCCATGGGGCGGGTGTGGATGTTGGCTTCCCTCGAGCCGAAACTTTTCTGTGGCGTCGCACTAGAGTGCGGAAGCCCGCGCTTTAATACTTACGCGCGCGCGGTTCCTTGAGTTATCGCGTCCGACGGCACGAGATCGCTGTTCCCTTGAGGAAAACTCGCGGAGCGCCGTGGTTTACGCCACAATAATTGTCAAGCGACGACGCTCTCCGAGGAGCGCAGCCGGGCAACGTCTCCACACCGGCAGAACCTGCTGGACGTTGCACTTGGGATATGGACTATAGTCCAAACGAGAGACTATACGGATGCCTTCATAGTCTGTCAAGCGCGCCGCGAGGCGCTCGTCCGACCCGCCGAATTTTCCTGTTTTTCGGGCTCCGCGTTTCTGCTACAGTTGCGCCCACAAACACCCTCGGAAAGGCATAAGACCTTGATGCGCTTCAATCCAGACGAGTACGTCACCGTAGCCCAGAGAATCGAAAAATTCTATGCCAAATACCCCACCGGGCGAATTTTAACCTCAGTCCTCGAACACAACGCCGAGACCGGCTTCATTCTCATCAAGGCCGAGGTCTTCCGCGAGTCAGACGACGCGCTCCCGGCGGCCACGGGTCACGCATATGAGTTGCGCAGCGCGGGCCACGTCCAGCAGGGCAGCTATGTCGAAGTCTGCGAGACGTCCAGTGTGGGGCGCGCGCTGGCGCTCTTAGGCTTTGAGGTCAAGCGCGGCGTCGCCAGCCGGGAGGAGATGGAGAAGGCGGCGCGCAAACAGCCCGAAAAGACAGCGCCCGCGAAACCGGCGGCGGCACCGCCTTCAGCCCCCTCGCAAAACCCCGTCGCGACGCCGCTGCCGCGGCCCGCCCCGTCGAAACCCGCCCCGGCCGTGGTCGAGCAGCCCTCTGACGACCTCAACGCGCAAATCCTGCAGGCGGCGGGCGAACTCGGCTACGACGCCGCCAAAGTGCGCCGCTGGATCAATCAGAAGTTCGAGGTCACGGGCGGCCTCGGCAGCCTGACCGATCACGACAAGGGCGAGGTGCTGAAACTATTCCGCGAACAGTCGCGCGCAGACCGGACGAAGACGGCGCGCAAGTAGGGAACAATAACGTCTGGAAGCGCCCGACCGTCCTGACCTCATCGCGCACGTCGCAAAATAATCCCGCACCGGCAGCCGTAGCGTGTGCTCCGGAGGTCGGAGAGTCGCTTGCGGGCGGCAACCCGGCACGGCGTCAGGTCATCATCTGCGGCGGGGCGGCAGTGGGTTAAATCTCGGCAGATGGCGCGGGAGACGGCGGGACGAGAAAGAAGAAGACCGGCGCTGGCCGTTTTGCGAGCCGGCGCCGGTCTTCTTTCTGCGTGTGTTGCCGTGAGGAGTCGAAGCCTCGCGGCTGTGATTCCGGAGTTCTACTCCTCCCCGCCCGCGACGGCCTCGTCGGCTTCCTCCGCTTCGTCGTCGCCGGTCGCGACGACGGGGCGCGGGGCGGGGACGAGCGGCGGCTCCGTGCCGCCGAGGATGTCGGAGAGGCTCTCGATGGCCTGCGTCTCCCTCGCCTGATCCACGGTCGCGTCGCGCTCGACCTTGACGTTGCGGTAGAACTCCATGCCCGTCCCGGCGGGGATGAGCCGCCCCATGATGACGTTCTCCTTAAGACCGCGCAGGTAGTCAATGCGCCCCGAGATCGCGGCCTCCGTCAGCACGCGCGTCGTTTCCTGGAACGAAGCCGCCGAGATGAAGGAGTCGGTCGAGAGTGAGGCCTTCGTGATGCCGAGCAGAAGCGGGTCGGCCTGCGATGGCTCGCCGTCAGCCTCGCGGATGCGTGCGTTCTCGTCCTGAAAGCGGAAGCGGTCAACCTGCTCGTCGAGGAGAAAGTCGGTGTCGCCGACCTCTCGAATCTTCACCCAGCGCAACATCTGCCGGACGATGACCTCGATGTGCTTGTCGTTGATGTTGACGCCCTGCAAGCGGTAGACCTCCTGAATCTCGTTTGTCAGGTACTCCTGCAAACGGTTCATGCCGAGCACGCGCAGGATGTCGTGCGGGTTCAAGGGGCCGTCCATCAACGCCTCGCCGGCCCGGACGCGGTCGCCCTCCTGCACGTTGATGTGCGTGCCGCGCGGGATGTCGTACTCGCGCTCCTCCTGATCGTCTCCGGTGACGATTAGCTTGCGCTTGCCCTTCGAGATGGGGCCGAGCTTGATGATGCCGTCAATCTCGGACATGATCGCCGTCTCGCGCGGCTTGCGGGCCTCGAAGAGTTCGACGACGCGCGGCAGACCGCCCGTGATGTCCTTGGTCTTCGTCGTCTCGCGCGGAATCTTCGCGATGACGTCGCCCGGCTCCACCACGTCGCCGTCGCCGACCATGAGGTTGGCGCGCACCGGCATCTGGTAGGTCTTCAAAACCTTGTTCGAGGCGTTGCGGATTTCCAGACGCGGCTGCTTCTTCTCGTCGGGCGAGTCCTTGACGACGAGGCGCGACTGCCCCGTGACTTCGTCCACCTCCTCGTCAACCGTCACGCCCTCCTTCAAGTCCTGATATTTCACGTGGCCCGCGACCTCCGTCAGGATGGCGAAGGTGAACGGGTCCCAGGTGGCGAGCATCTGGTCTTCCTTGACGCGCGCGTCGGCCTCGACGTGGATGTGCGCGCCGTAGACGATCTGATGGCGCGCCACTTCGCGCCCGCGCTCGTCGGTGATGGTCAAAGCGCCGTTGCGGTTCATGGCGATGATCTCGCCGCGGCGGTTCTTAACGACGTTCAGCTCGACGTACTTGATCGTGCCGTCCATGCGCGCCTCGTGCTTGCTGGACTCTTCGAGGCGCGCCGTGCCGCCGATGTGGAACGTGCGCATCGTGAGCTGCGTGCCGGGCTCGCCGATTGATTGCGCGGCGATGACGCCGACCGCCTCGCCGATGTCCACGGGCCGCCCCGTAGCGAGGTTGCGCCCGTAGCACTTGATGCAGCAGCCGCGCCGCGACTCGCAGGTCAAAACCGAGCGAATCTTGACGCGCTGGACGCCCGAGCGTTGAATCTCGGCGGCCAAGTCTTCGTTAATCTCCTCGTTCGACTCGACGATGACGCGCCCCTCCACAGGGTCAATCACGTCTTCGAGCGCCGTCCGGCCCACGATGCGGTCGCGCAACGACTCGATCTCCTCGCCGCCCTCGACGATGGCCGTCGAGGAAATGCCCTTGAGCGTGCCGCAGTCGGGCTCGGAGATGATGACGTCCTGCGCCACGTCCACGAGGCGGCGGGTCAGGTAGCCCGAGTCCGCCGTCTTCAAGGCCGTGTCGGCCAGACCTTTACGCGCGCCGTGCGTCGAGATGAAGTACTGCAAGACGTTCAAGCCTTCGCGGAAGTTCGAGCGGATCGGCGTCTCGATGATCTCGCCCGAGGGCTTGGCCATGAGGCCGCGCATGCCGGCGAGCTGGCGAATCTGCTGGGCGGTTCCGCGCGCGCCGGAGTCGGACATGATGAGAATCGGGTTCGATTCCTTGCTCGTCTTCTCCTTCACGTCCATCGCCTTGAACATCTCTTTGGCGACCTTGTCGGTCACTTCAGACCAGATGGCGATGACCTTGTTGTAGCGTTCGCCGTTGGTGATGACGCCGTCGCGGTACTGCTTCTCGACCTCGATGACGTCGAGCTCGGCCTGCGCCACCAGCGTCTTCTTCGCATCCGGCGTGACGAGGTCGTCAATGCCGATGGAGATGCCGGCGCGCGTGGCGTAGAGGAAGCCGAGGCTCTTCAAGTCGTCGAGCATCTTGACCGTCATCTCGTGGCCGAGCCTGAGGTGGCAGTAGTTGACGAGCGACTGGAGCCCCTTCTTCTTCAAGGTGCCGTTGAAGAACGGGAGGCCCTTCGGAATCGAGTCGTTGAAGATGACGCGGCCCACGGTGGTGTTGATGACGCGGCGGATGTTCTCCTGAACGGTGCCGCGCATCACGTCCTGCGTGTCGTGCTCCTGCGTCAAGTCAATCAGGTCGCCGACGATGCGGAGCTTGATGGGCGTCTGCGTCTCGACCTCTTTGGCGTCGAGCGCAAGCAGCACTTCGTCGGTTCCGGCGAAGACGCGGCCCTCGCCCTTCGCGCCCGGCTTGTCCTTCGTCAGGTAGTAGCAGCCGAGGACGATGTCCTGCGAGGGGACGGCGATGGGCTGGCCGTTCGCGGGAGAAAGGATATTGTTTGAGGCGAGCATGAGGACCGCCGCCTCGATCTGCGCCTCGGGCGAGAGCGGGATGTGGACGGCCATCTGGTCGCCGTCGAAGTCGGCGTTGAAGGCCGTGCAGACGAGCGGGTGAATCTTGATCGCCTTGCCTTCGACGAGCACGGGCTCGAACGCCTGAATCCCGAGGCGGTGGAGCGTGGGCGCGCGGTTCAAAAGGACGGGGTGCTCGCGGATGACCTCTTCGAGGATGTCCCACACCACAGGCTCCTGCCTATCGACCATCTCGCGCGCCTGCTTGATGGTCGCGGCCAGTCCCTGCTTTTCGAGCTGGTTGTAGATGAACGGCTTGAAGAGCTCCAGAGCCATCTTCTTCGGCAAACCGCACTGGTGGAGCTTGAGTTCCGGCCCGACGACGATGACGGAGCGGCCCGAGTAGTCCACGCGCTTGCCGAGGAGGTTCTGGCGGAAGCGGCCCTGTTTGCCCTTGAGGGTGTCGGAGAGCGACTTCAGGGGACGGTTGTTGACGCCGCGCAAAACGCGCCCGCGCCGACCGTTATCAAAGAGCGCGTCCACGGCTTCCTGAAGCATGCGCTTCTCGTTGCGCACGATGACCTCGGGCGCGCGCAGCTCCATCAACTTCTTCAAGCGGTTGTTGCGGTTGATGACGCGCCGGTAGAGGTCGTTCAAATCGGACGTGGCGAAGCGCCCGCCGTCCAGAGGCACGAGCGGACGAAGCTCGGGCGGGATGACCGGGATCACGTCGAGGATCATCCAGTCCGGGTGGTTCCCTGACTTCTGAAAGGAGGTCACGACCTTGAGACGCTTGGAATATTTGAGCTTCTTCTGCTGCGAAGTCTCGTCCTTCATCTTCTGGCGCATCTCGACGGAGAGCTCTTCGACGTTGACCATCGTGAGCAATTCCTTGATGGCCTCCGCGCCCATCCGCGCCACGAACTGGCCCGGAAAGTCGCGTGTCAGCTCGCGGAAACGCTCGTCCGTCAGGAGTTCCCTCTCCTTGACGGGCGCATCGCCCGGATCAATGACGATGTAGGACTCGAAGTACAAGACCTTCTCAAGCTCGCGCAGAGGGATGTCGAGGAGGTGGCCGATGCGCGAGGGCAGGCCCTTGAAGAACCAGACGTGCGAGCAGGGGCTGGCGAGCTCGATGTGGCCGAGCCGCTCGCGGCGCACCTTGGCCTGTGTCACCTCGACGCCGCACTTGTCGCAGATCACGCCGCGGTGCTTCATCCGCTTGTACTTCCCGCAGAGGCACTCCCAGTCGGTAACGGGGCCGAAGATACGCGCGCAGAAGAGGCCGTCGCGCTCGGGCTTGAACGTGCGGTAGTTGATCGTCTCCGGCTTCGTCACCTCGCCGTGCGACCACTCCCTGATCTTCTGCGGCGAAGCGAGCGAGATGCGGATCGCCTCGAAGTCCGGCGCGAGTTGCGTTTTTTCTTGCTGGAATCGAAACATAAATCTCCTAAAAGTAAGCAGTAAGCAGTGAGCAGTAAGCAGTTAAAAAATTATCCGGCGGTGAGCGGCGAGTCAGAAGGCTTTAACTGCTTACTGCTCACCGCTCACTGCTTACTATTCGACGACGCCGCCCGCGGGCACGACGGGGCGGCCCGTGCCGTCGCCCGTCTCGTCGCCGTGGTCTTTACTAATCAGCTCCACGTCGAGGCAGAGCGATTGCAGCTCGCGCACGAGGACGTTGAACGACTCGGGGACGCCGGGGTTGAAGTCGGCCTCGCCCTTCACAATCGCCTCGTAAATCTTCGAGCGGCCCGCCACGTCGTCGGACTTCGCGGTGAGCAGTTCCTGAAGAATGTGCGCCGCGCCGTAGGCTTCGAGCGCCCAGACCTCCATCTCGCCGAAACGCTGGCCGCCGAACTGCGCCTTGCCGCCTAAGGGCTGCTGCGTAATCAGCGAGTACGGCCCAATCGAGCGCGCGTGAATCTTGTCGTCCACGAGGTGCGAGAGCTTCAGCATGTAGATGTAGCCGACCGTCACCTTCTGCTCGAACGGCTCGCCCGAAAGCCCGTCGTAGAGCACGGTCTTGCCCGACGAGTTGACGATTTCGGGTAGCCCCTGTTCGGCCAGAGACTCGCTCGCGCGGCGGATCATCTCCTTGATCTCGGGCTCGGTCGCGCCGTCGAAGACGGGCGTCGCGAAGTGGAGGCCGAGGACGCGCGCCGCCCACCCCAGATGCGTCTCCAGAATCTGCCCGACGTTCATGCGCGAAGGCACGCCCAACGGGTTGAGGACGATGTCCACCGGAGAGCCGTCGGGCAGGTAAGGCATGTCCTCCTCGGGGAGGATGCGCGCGATGACGCCCTTGTTGCCGTGGCGTCCGGCCATCTTGTCGCCGACCGAGAGCTTGCGCTTCATGGCGATGAAGACCTTGACCATCTTGATGACGCCCGGCGCAAGCTCGTCGCCCTGCCGGAGCTTGGCGATCTTCTCCTCGTAGATGTCGGTCAGGATGCGAATCTGGCGCTCGGTTCTGTCCTCGAAGTCCTTGACCTCGGCGGTCACGTCCGCGCCCCGCCCGCCCGCGACCTGCGCCTTGCGAAGATGCTTCGGCTCGATGCCCTGCACCATCTCGCGCGTCATGGTCTCGCCTTTGGTGATGCGGACTTCGCGCTCGACGAGGAGGTCCGCCGAGAGCTTGCGCCCCTCGAAGAGCTCGTAGATGCGCGCGTCGCGCTGCTCGCGCAGGATGCGGATCTCGTCTTCGAGGTCTCGGCGGAGGCGGCTCTCCTCCTCCTCCTCGATGGAGAGCGAGCGCTGGTCGCGCTCCTGCCCCTTGCGCGTGAAGACCTGCACCTCGACGACCGTGCCGTCAATGCCCGGCGGGCACACGAGCGACGCGTCTTTGACGTCGCCCGCCTTCTCGCCGAAGATAGCGCGGAGCAGTTTTTCTTCAGCCGTCAACTGCGTCTCGCCCTTCGGCGTCACCTTGCCGACCAGAATCGAGCCCGGCTTGACCTGCGCGCCGATGCGGATGATCCCACTCTCGTCGAGGTCGCGGAGCATGTTCTCGCCGACGTTCGGGATGTCGCGCGTAATCTCCTCCGGCCCGAGCTTTGTGTCGCGGGCTTCGATTTCAAGCTCCTCGATGTGGATCGAAGTGTAGTAGTCGTCCTTCACCAGACGCTCGGAGACGAGGATGGCATCCTCGAAGTTGTAGCCGCGCCACGGCATGAAGGCGACGAGCACGTTGCGCCCGAGGGCCAGCTCGCCCTTGTCCGTGCAGGGGCCGTCGGCGATGACCTGACTCTTCAGGATGCGTTCGCCAATCTGCACGATGGGGCGCTGGTTGATGCAGGTGTTCTGGTTCGAGCGGCGGAACTTCGTCAGCGTATAGATGTCCGCCGTCACCTCGCGCGAGATCGTCCCGTCCACGTTGTGGTCGGCGCGGACGATGATGCGCTCAGAGTCCACGTAGTCCACCACGCCGTCGCGTCGCGCGGAGACGACCGCGCCCGAGTCCCGCGCCGTGATGCGCTCCATGCCCGTGCCGATGTACGGCGCTTCGGCGCGCAGCAGAGGCACTGACTGGCGCTGCATGTTCGAGCCCATCAGAGCGCGGTTCGCGTCGTCGTTCTCAAGGAACGGGATGAGCGACGCGGCGACCGAGACGAGCTGCTTGGGGGAAACGTCAACGTACTCGATATCGGCGCGCATGGCCGAGATGAACTCGCCCGCCTTGCGCGCGGCATTGCGCTCGTTGACGATATGGCCGTCGTCGTCAAGCTCGATGTTGGCCTGACCGATGACGTAGCGATCTTCCTCCCACGCCGTCTGATAGAACGGGAGCGGCTCGTGCTCGGCCTTGCGCGCGTCGGCGCCGACTTTGCGGTTAGCCTTCTCGACATCCTCCTGCGCCACGTGGTCGCCCGGCTTGAACTTCGTGTCGCCGCCGTTGACGATGCGGACGTACTCGATGACGCGCCCGTCAATCACCTTGCGGTAAGGCGACTCGATGAAGCCGAACTCGTTGATGCGCGCGAAGCACGAGAGCGAGGAGATGAGGCCGATGTTCGGGCCTTCAGGCGTCTCAATCGGGCAGATGCGCCCGTAGTGCGTCGGGTGGACGTCGCGGACTTCGAACCCCGCGCGCTCGCGCGAGAGACCGCCGGGCCCGAGCGCCGAGAGCCTGCGCTTGTGCGTGATCTCCGAGAGCGGGTTGGTCTGATCCATGAACTGCGAGAGCTGACTGGAGCCGAAGAACTCACGCACCGCCGCCGTCACCGGCTTGGCGTTGATGAGGTCGCGCGGCATCGTCGTCTGCATCTCCTGCTGGATCGACATCTTCTCCTTGATGGCGCGCTCCATGCGAACCAACCCGATGCGGAACTGATTTTCCAGCAGCTCGCCGACCGCCCGCACGCGGCGGTTGCCGAGGTGGTCAATGTCATCGGCGAGATACTCGGCCGGGTTGCGGCGCATCTTCAAAAGGTACGAGATGACCTGCACGAAGTCCTGCGACGAAAGCAGGGGGTCTTCGATGCGGTCGCGCTCGGGCCGCCCCATCTTGATGTTGAACTTGAGGCGGCCCACCCGCGAGAGGTCGAACTTGCGCTCGTCGAAGAACATGCCTTCAAACAGCCGGTAGGCCGTCTGCACGGTCGGCGGGTCGCCCGGTCGCATCTTGCGGTAGATTTCCAGAAGCGCATCCACCGGCTTGGTGATGACGTCCTTCTTCAAGGTCTGCGCCAGCACGCCGCCGAGGTCGTCGCGCTCGGGGAAGAAGACCGTGAACGATTCGACCCCGGCCTCGACGATCTCCTGCAACTTGGCGGGATTGATCTCGGTGTTGGCCTCGACGATGACCTCGCCCGTCTCCATGTTGACCACGTCGCCGAGGGCGTACGCGCCCTCGAACTGCTGCGTGTCAACCTCGACCTCCGCGACGTGCGCCTTGCGCAAATCCTTCAAGGCCGACGCGGTGAGCTTCTTGCCGGCTTTGACAATCGGCTCCGCCGCGCCGCGCCCCTTGATGTCGTGCTCGATCCTCATGCCGACGAGGTTGGTCGAGCCCTCGGCGGGGATTTTGACGAAGAGGCGGTTGTCTTTGGCGCGCACCTCGTCAGCGGTGTAGAAGGAGCGCAGGATGTCCTCGTCGGTAAACGAGGCGTTCTTGATGGCCTCTTCGAGCTGCGAGTCCGAGTGGAACGACTTCGGGTCGAACTGCGGATTGAGCCAGATGCCTAAGGCGCGCAGGAAAATCGAGGCCAGGAACTTGCGCTTGCGGTCAATGCGGACGTAGAGCAGGTTCTTCTGGTCGTACTCGAACTCGACCCACGAGCCGCGGTACGGGATGACCTTCGCCAGATAGACGGGCGACTTCTCGAAGAAGACGCCGGGCGAGCGGTGGAGCTGCGAGACGATGACGCGCTCCGTCCCGTTGATGATGAAGGTGCCGTTATCGGTCATCAACGGAATTTCGCCGAAGAAGACCTCCTCCTCCTTGATGTCGCGAATAGACTTGACCTCGGTGTCAGGGTCTTTATCGAAGACGGTGAGGCGGATTTTGACCTTGAGCGGGACGCTGTAGGTCATCCCGCGTTCCTGGCACTCCTGCTGGTCGTGCTTGTGCTTGAGGCCGACGGGCTCGCCGCAGTTGTCGCAGAGCGTGGGCCGGACGGCGTTGAACGTGCCGCACGAGTGGCAGAGCGTCTCGCCGGGGACGAGCGGATCAACCTTGACGAGCGCGCCGCACTGCTTGCAGTTGGCGCGCAGATACCGCAGGCCTTCGAGCCGCCCGCACTTGCACTGCCAGTTGCCGATGTGGAACTCGACGAAGTCGAGCTCGGCGGTCTGGCGGAAGTCCGAAATCGGGAAGACCGAGCGGAAGACGGCCTGCAGCCCGGCGTTCTCACGCTCCTCGGGCAGCAAGTCCATCTGGAGAAAACGGTTGTAGGAGTCGCGCTGAATCTCGATGAGGTTCGGGATGCGCGCCGCCGTCTTGATCTTCGAAAAGTCGTGCCGCTCGGGCGGCTGGCTCATGCGACGGCCCGCGCCGCCGGTGCTCACTTGAAGCGGATTTGCAGACATCAGAAGTTCCTTCGTGAAGCGATCAGCCTTCAGCAGTCGGCGATCAGCTTTGAATTAAAGCCAAGCATCAAATATTCCGAACCTAAGGTCTCTCCCCGCCCGCGTAGCTGACGGCTAATAGCTGACTGCTGACAGCTATCTCTAGAGACGCCAAAGCGCGGCCAGAGCGCACGGGTCTCTGACCGCTTTACCCGAACCGAAAGCGGTTGCTGATATTCAAAGTTTTCGGGAGTAACGACAGCGCCTCAATACTCCCCACCTTAGCCGCACGGCGGCCCTCTGTCAAGAAAGGGTGACGCGGTCTCAGGTGTCAGATGCCGGGAAAGACAAAATCCGACACCTGACACCCGCCACCTAAAACCCGTTATTTGACTTCGACGGTCGCGCCGGCGCCTTCGAGTTTCCCGCGGATGGCGTCAGCCTCGTCCTTCGAGACGCCTTCCTTGACGGCCTTCGGCGCGGCCTCGACGAGGTCTTTGGCTTCCTTTAGGCCGAGCGCGGTGATCTCGCGGACGACCTTGATGACATTGATCTTGTTGCCGCCCGCGGCCTGCAGGATGACGTCAAACTCGGTCTTCTCTTCAGCCGGGGCCGCGGCCTCGCCGCCGCCCGCCGCCGGGGCCGCCGCGACCGCCGCCGCCGCCGCCGAGACGCCGAAGGTCTCTTCCAGTACCTTCACGAACTCTGAAGCTTCCAGCAGAGTCATGTTCTTGATGTATTCGAGTGCGTCTTCACGTGTAGCTGCCATGATTACTTAAATCCTCCTCAAAAGGGTTCTGCTTGTTGTGTTCCGTCGTTTGTGGTTACGCAGCAGGAGAACCCACGGGACACTTCACTTCGTCCGTTGCATCCAGACTCGTGGAAGCGTCCGAGCCGCTTGCGGCGACCTGACAAATCGCCCCGCTCGTTTGAACCGCGTCCGGCTGACTCCAGTGAGATTTCAAATCTGAAATCTCAAATTTCAAATCCTCTCTTAAGCGGCTTCACCGCCGCCCTTCTGCTCGCCGATCTGCTTGACGACGATGGCCAGGTTGCGCGGCACGGCTGAAAGCACCGTGACGAGGCGCTGCGCCTGGCAGTTGATGAGAAACATGATCTTCGAGATGAGCACTTCCTTCGACGGCAGGCTGGCGAACGCCTCGACCTGCGAAAGAGCCACGACGCGCCCCTCGACGACGCCCGCCTTGAAGGTAAACACTTCGGGGTTGTCTTTGGCGAACTTCGAGATCGCCTTCGAGAGCGCGACCGGATCGTTCTCGCTCAAGGCGATGGCCGTCGACATCTTGGTGAAGCCGACGAGCATCGCGGCGGTCGCCGCCTGAAACTGCTCGGTGAGGGCTTCGAGGTTCTGCTGTTTCTGTTCTCTGGTCTTCATAACTCTTTACCGGCTCCTCACTCCCCTACTTGATGTAGGCCGTCTCGTCGAGCGGCACGCCCGGACTCATCGTCGAGGCGAGGTTCACTTTCTTAACGTACTTGCCCTTCGCCGTCGAGGGCTTCGCCCTCACGACCGCGTTGAGGAGCGTCTGCGCGTTCTCGCGCAGGAGTTCCTGCTCGAAGGAGACCTTGCCGATGCCGACGTGGATGACGCCCGTCTTGTCCACGCGGTACTCGACCTTGCCGGCCTTCGTTTCGCGCACGGCGGTCGCCACGTCGAACGTCACGGTCCCCGTCTTCGGGTTCGGCATCAGGCCGCGCGGCCCCAGAATCTTACCGAGCGCGCCGACGAGCCGCATCATGTCGGGCGTCGCGACGACGGCGTCGAAGTCGAGCCAGCCGCCCTTGATCTTATCGACCATATCCTGGCCGCCGATGAAGTCGGCCCCGGCCTCTTCGGCCTCTTTGACCTTTTCGCCCTGCGCGATGACGAGCACGCGCTTGGACTTGCCGAGCCCGTGCGGCAAAACGACGGTGCCGCGCACCAACTGGTCGGCCTTGCGCGGGTCGACGCCGAGCCACATCGTCAGCTCGACCGTCTCGTCGAACTTCCGCGCCGTGACGCCGGAAATCTCTTTGACCTTCGCCAGCCCCTCTTCGAGCGTGTATTTCTTGTCCGGCTCAATCTTTTCGAGAGCCGCGCGATACTTCTTCCCCTGCTTCGGCATTATCATTCTCCAAGGTTCAAGCGGGGCCGCTTTGAGTGCCCCTCCCTCTTCATATCTCAAAATCTGAAATTTCAGACTTGAGATTTTAAAACCTATTCGACCGTGAGACCCATGTTGCGCGCCGTGCCTTCGATGGTCTTGATGGCGGCCTCGAGGTCGCTCGTGTTGAGGTCGACGAGCTTGAGGCGCGCAATCTCCTCGATCTTGGCGCGCGAGATCGTCCCGACCTTCACTTTGTTCGGTGTCCCCGAGCCCTTCGGAATCCCCGCCGCCTTCTTCAAGAGGTCAGCCGCCGGCGGCGTCTTCGTCTCGAAGGTGAAGGAGCGGTCGGCGTAGACCGTGATGACGACCGGAATCTTGAGGTCGGGGTCCATCTGTGCGGTCTTCGCGTTGAAGGCCTTGCAGAACTCCATGATGTTGACGCCGTGCTGTCCCAGAGCGGGGCCGATGGGCGGGGCCGGGTTGGCCTTGCCCGCCGGAACCTGCAACTTGATATAACCTGTGATTTTCTTTGCCATGGTGGTTAGCTGTTAGCTGTTAGCTGTTAGCTGTTAGCTGTTAGCCTTCTGTTTGGCTGAAAGCTACTGGCTAAAGCTAATAGCTTCATCATTCGTCTTCCGTAAAAGTCACTTTCTCAACGTCCAGGAAGCTCAGTTCGACCGGCGTCGAGCGCCCGAAGATGGTGACGACCACCTTGAGCGTGGATTTGTCGGCGTTGACCTCTTCGACCTTGCCCGTGAAAGAGGCGAACGGCCCCGATTTGATGCGCACGGTCTCGCCCTGCGTGTAGGTGAACTTCGGCTTCGGCTTCTCAGCCGCCTCCGTCACGTTGTGGACGATCTGATTCACCTCGTCGGGCGTCAGCGGCGTCGGGTTCTGCCCGCCGACAAAGCCCGTCACCTTCGGCGTGGACTTGATGAGGTGAAAGACGTCGTCTGGAATGTGCCCGCGGTCGTCGCACTCGATCTGCACCAGCACGTAGCCGGGATAGAACATGCGCGACGACTCGACGCGCTTGTTGCCGCGCATCTCAACCACCGTCTCGGTCGGGACGAGCACCTCGGTAATCTCGCTCTGGAGATCGGTGTCGCGGATGCGCGCCTTAAGGCTGTCGCGCACCTTCTTCTCGTGCCCCGAGTAGGTATGGAGTATGTACCACTGCTGCATCGCTAACACTTCCTCGCCACGCTTCAGGCGGCTCCTCCGACCCAGCGCTGAATCTGGTCGATGACGAACGCGAAACCGTGATCCACCGCGTAGAGATACGCGGCGAAAAAGATGACGGCGATGACCGTAATGAAAGTCGTGTTCCTGACCTCAGTCGTCGTGGGCCACGTCACGCGCCCCAACTCCGCCCGCACGTCGCGCAGGAACTTGCCCGCCCGCGTCAGGAACCCGTCGCGCGGCCCGCCCCCGCCGGGGCCGCCCGACGACGCACGCTGCTTACGCGCCGGGGCTCCCTCGGGGCCTTCGCCGAAGCGCGCCATCCGCGGGGCCGCGGCGCTGCCGCCGCCCATAGACACGCCCGACGAGCCCCCGCGCTCCGGAGTTGATTCCGGTAGCCGCTCCGGCTCGTCGTCGTGACCGCTCTCAGTCATCTGTTCGTCCTCTTTATTCGACACCCGACTTCTTCCTTCTCTCACTGCTCGTGATGAACAGGGGTACCAGGATTCGAACCCGGACTTTCGGTTTTGGAGACCGACGTGCTAACCGTTGACACTATACCCCTAAAGAAACGGTGAACGATGAACGCGGAATGATGAATGAAAGGCTTGCTCGCCTTTTATTCATCCTCATCAATTCATCATTCCGCACTTACTTCGTCTCTTTGTGAGCCCTGTGCAAACGGCAGCGGCGGCAGAATTTCTTGAATTCGAGCCGCTCGGGCGTCGTTTTCTTGTTTTTCGTCGTTACGTAGTTGCGGCTTTTGCACTCCGTGCACTGCAACACAATGTTATCGCGCGGCATAAATCACCTTCTGTCATTGACGAGACAAATATTTATCAGCCCTTCTGGACCGCCGGGCTACTTATTCGACGATATCGGAGATAGTGCCCGCACCAACCGTCCGCCCGCCCTCGCGAATCGCAAACCGCAACCCCTTCTCCATCGCGATCGGCGTGATCAACTCGATCTCCATCGCGATG
>JAIVJM010000297.1 GCA_020199995.1 Acidobacteriota bacterium
CTTGTCGAACTGTTCGCCTAGTTGCGAGCGGGTCATCATCTCCCGCCATTGAGAGAGGCTCGCGAGCAGTCGCACGTCCTGTAGGCCCTCGGCCAGTGGGTCGCTGTCCGGGGCGAGCCTCTGCGCGGCGTCCGTAATCAGGAAAAGCCCTCTGTAAAAAGACGGCAGATGCGGCAGCGGAACGTAGCCGCACTCGCTCGCCAACCGCCATTGGACGAACAGGTGTTCGGCGAGATGATATTCGTCTCCCGAGCCCCTCCACTGGCTGTCACGGAAAGGCACGACCTGTCTGAAGCTGTGCCGCAGCCTCTCCTCGTCGGGCACTTGTTCCGACGCTCTCATCTCTTTGAGCAGGCAGGCGCACGCCAAGTCGGTGTTCTCCCCCGCCGCCGCGATCAGGTAGTCCCAGAGATTTGCCTGCGGGTCGGCGGCAAGGCCCGCGAACAATCCGCCCGTGAAAGCGATTTGTCTGCCCGGCAGAATCAAGATGTCTTCCGGGCGCGGCTCGACCGGGAAGGCTCGCCCGAGGAGCGCCTGTCGCATCCACACGGAGCAGAGCAGGCGCGCAATGCCCGTCGCGTTGAGGCCGGCGGTAAGGCCGCGCCGCGCGTCGTCAGCCCCTTCCTCAAAAGAGCGGGCCGACTCCTCAAGGCTCCAGCCGGTGAGCCGCTCGATTGTGAGCACCCTCGACGTGCAAAGCTCGGGACGCACCGCCGGCACCCGGAGCGTCTCGTAGACTTCCGCGTCTTGCGCGAGCGACACGAGCGCTTTGGCTTCGTGCGCGAAATCTATCTGCTGTCGCAGGACGACGGCGAAATCGTTGGCCGCACTCTTAAAGTTCTGACCGCTCACTTCCCACGCGAACGCGCCTTCGAGCAGGTGGAGCAGTTGCAGATCGCGCAGCGCGTATTCCTCGGCTTCCGAGTGAATGAGTTTGACCGAGACGGGCTCGCCGCCGGGCAGCCACGCGCGGTGCGTCTGGTGGGTGAGGCGCGATTCGCACGCCGCCGCCTCGAAATTCGGAAAAACCTCGGCGGGCTCACACCCCAACTCCCGTCCGAGCAGCGCGTGGGCGTCTGCGAGGGGCATCGGCACCGCCCGGTCGGGGATGGCGGCGAGCTCGACGCAGGTTCGTGCCGACAACAAATCAACGCGCGTTGACATGTAGCGCCCGAACGAAGAGAAGATCGGCCCCAAACTTTCAAGCGCGCGGCGCAGTCTGCTGCCTCGCGTCTCTTCGCCGCCCGACTCCACGGCGCGCAGCACGCGCCGCCCGCCGCGCGCCAGCCCCGACGCCGCCAGCCGCCCTTCGATCTCTTCCTGCCGCTTCTTCAAAATCGAGCGGCCTGCCCTTTTTTCTAACGGCTCTATCACAACGACTGCCTCTTGAAATCCTGCCCGGTCTCTCGCGCCGGGCACCCTGCGCGGGCGACTTACGCGCCCTGCCCGATGGCCTTCAAATCCTCTTCGAGCGACTCCCTGCTGACGGGGCCGCGGTAAACCTTGACGATGCGCTGCGAACGGTCGAGGACGAGCGTGTACGGGATGCCCACGCCGTTGAACTGCTCGAAGAGGTCTTGACTGCCGACCAGCACGGTGTAGTTGATGCCGTGCGTTTCGACGAACGGCTTGATGGTTTCGAGTCCGCTCTCGTCCAGAGCGATCCCGACGACCTTTGCCTGAGACTTGTCCGCCAGCTCTTTGAGGCCGGGGATTTCGCTCAGACACGGCCCGCACCAACTCGCCCAGAAGTTCAAGACCACGACCTCGCCTTTGAGGGATGCTTTGTCCACCACCTTTCCGTCCAGCGCCTTGAGGGAAAAGTCCGGGATCGTGTTGCCGATGACGACCTCCTCCGGTTTCATGGCTTGTGCGCCGCCGCAACTCGACAGGATGATGACGGAGAGGCAAATGAAACTTATCGAAATCAACACTCTCATCTCGATTCTCCTTACCGTTTGAAACTGAAGAATAGTTACCTTCCTCCGGCCCTCGGCCGTTTTCCGCCGCGGGCCTCCCGGCGACGCCCCGGCGAGAACCCAAACGGACACTCCGACGTTCCGTCCCCGCTAGGCGAACGTGGAAGACACGCGTGACACCAGCTCCTTCTCCAACCGCGCGGCCAGTTCCCAGAGGTCCTGATAATGGAACACTTCGCCGAGTCGCCGGTGCGCCTCAAGCAGAGGGTGAAAGCGATACACCGCCTCGCCGGCGGGGCGGCTCACGAGGTTGTCCCACAACTCCACCAGACGCCGGTCGGATTGATCCGGCTGGTGCTGGAGGAACCTTGTGATGAACTCGTCGCCCGGCGTGATGTCGATACCCATGACGAGCGTTGACATCACACCGTTGGTGAAGGCGGGGGTTCTCGATAACTGCTCGCCCCGATACTTCAAGAAGTTCTCCAGAAGCTCCGGCTGGCGGACGTTGACGATGGTCATCGCCCATGCGAGTCCGGCGGTCATGTTCAGTCGCGCCAAATCGTGTGACGCTTCCCGCTCGATTGCGAGCCACGGCGACAACAGGCCGGGCACGAAAAAGAGCGGGAGAAAGTAGAGCGAGCGCCCCACGCCGTGCCAGAAGTAACTCACCGCTTCCGGCTCGACCTCCCACATGTACCGCTCGACGACGCCCACCATCTGCGAGTGCCAGAAACGGGTCACCAGCCCGAGCGATTCGTACGCCGCTCCTTCGTAACCCGGTCTGGAATTCTCCCGCACGAGCGTGATGAACTCCCGCAGCACGCCGCGAATTTTGTCGGGCGAGTCGTAGGGCGTGATGGTATCCATCAACTGCTCGGCGAAGGCCAGCCCGATCCCGGCGTGCATCATGGTCAGGCTTTTGACGGGCAGCACTTCGGCCCGCACGTCGGTCAGGATGCCGCGGACGGGCCTGCCCTGCCCCCAGAACGTCATCGCGTAGTCATGCCCCAGCCCCTCGACCGCCCAGAGGGCGGGATACGCCCCGAGCGCGTATGCCGCCTCCACCAGCCTCGCGAGATCGAAGTCCCGCCCCTCTTTCGGGATGTGCAGCAGGGAGCTGACGCCCTTGACCAGGCTGAAGACCTCGTAGCTGTTCCGCAGTTCCCGCCACGCCAGATTAATATTCTCCGCCGACGTGAAAACTCTCAGAGAGTCCTGCGATTGCTCCGCCACCTCCGAGGTCAGATTCGAGACGTAGCTCGGATCGAGCACCCTCAACGACAACGCGTCGAACATCAAATCGACGAGCCCCCTCTGCGCCTCGTCGCCGATCATGTAAGCCGCGAACACCAGATCGCCGAACTGGTTCTCGGTCGCCTGCGTGACGGAGTAGAAGGCGCCGTTCACCTTACGCGCCGCCTTCCCCGGACTCTCCGGCGCGAGCACGTTCGCGAGTTGCTGCGCTCCGAACACTGACATCGCCCACGTGTACCTGAGCGTTGCTTTGGTCAATTCGCGCATGGCCTACATACTCTTTCGACGGCGGCACGGGTTCGGCTCTCCACGAGAGTTCGGAGACGACCGCGGCAGTCAGCTTTTGTTGCCTCTCGAATTGGAGTCCCGCTTGGGCATCGGCCCCCAGCCCGCCGACTGCTGCCCCGAAGAGCAAGACGCGCCGCCCGTGTTGGGATTGGTCTGGCGAGCTGATTCCGATTGCGCCGATGTGCGGGCGTTACCGCCGCCGCCGCCCGCGCCCGGCGCCGCCGCCGCGACCCAGCCCGCTCCCTGCTGCGCCGCGCTGGATGCGGCACTGGCCGCGCCCTGCACCGTCTGTCCCACGGCGTTAGCAGTCTGTCCCATCGCGCGCATTCCCTGCCTGAAGGCTTCGGCTGACTGCTGTCCGATGTTCGAGCCCATTCCGGACGCGTCGTCCCGGCACGTCCAGTTTCCGCCTCCCGTCTGATTCCCACGGCCCATCCCGAACATGCCGAACGTCAAATCGAGCACCCCTCTTTGCAGGTTATCGCCCGCCCTGAAGGTCGCCCTCATCACGTCGCCGAACTCCTCTTGGGCGGCCTGCGTGACGTTCTCGAAAGCCGAGGTGGCCGGGTTTTCCTGCCCCTGCTGCTGCGGCCTGAAGATGTTGACCACCTGCTGGACGCCGAACAGCGACATGGCCCACGTGTAGCTCATCATTGATTTAGTCAAATCGCGCATAAAAATCTCCTTGTCTCTGTGCCCCGACCGGCGGGCAGCTTTCATTCCGAGTCGCGGTCACTTGTCTCACGTCCGTCTAAGCGAGACTGCGAATCGTCCGCAGAAGCATCGCCGCCGCCGACGCAACGAACAAGACCTCCGCCGTAAAC
>JAIVJM010000132.1 GCA_020199995.1 Acidobacteriota bacterium
ACTTCAAGGACTTGCCCCGCAATCGGGTCGCTCATCACCTGAAGGTCGAACCGCACGCTCTCTTGCAGGGTGATGACGAGCCCCGCGAGGAAGAGCGGGAGGTGGAAGGCCACGGCGAAGGCGAGCCACTTCCAGCGCGTCTCGCGCCATTCCTTCCAGAGCATCGCTTTAATCATTTCACGGTTCACTGGTTCGCCCTCCGCTCCCGCTCTGCGCGCACAGTGCTCACGAAAATGTCTTCGAGCGTGATCGGCATGACCTCCGGCTCACTGATGCCGCGCGCGGTCAGGGCGCGCACCGTCTCGTCGCCCCAGCCCTTCAGCGTCAGAACCTGTTCGTGCCGCCCGTTCTCGACCCCCAGCACGCCGGGCACGCCTTCGAGTCCCGGCCTCGTCCCGTTGGTCGCGTAGCGGACGCGCCTGTATGAGCTCTTGATGTCGTCAATGGACGAAGTCAACAGCAGCTCGCCGTCGTTGATGATGCCGACGTAATCGGCGACGCGCTCGACTTCCTCGACGATGTGCGACGAGAAGAGCACGGTCTTGCCCTCTTCGCTGATCTCGGAGACGATGTTTTCGATGAAATCACGGCGCACGATGGGGTCGAGCCCCGAGGTCGGCTCGTCAAGGATGATGAGCTCAGGGTTGAACGAGAGCGCGAGCAGAAGGCACACGCGCGCACGGTTGCCGCGCGACAGCTGCTTGATCTTTTTATCCGGCGGCAGGCTGAAACGCTTGAGCAGGTGCGCCGCCTTCTCGTCGTCCCACGTCGAGTGGAACGCGCGCGTGAACCTGATGCTCTCGGCGACGGTCATCCACTCGTAGAGGTACCGATTCTCAGAGACGTAGGCGACGCGCTTCCGTATCTCGACCAAATCTTTTTCGAGCGTGCGACCGAGCATGCTGATGCTCCCTGACGTGGGGCGCAGGTGGCCGATAATCATCTTGATGATCGTGGATTTGCCCGCCCCGTTGATGCCGAGCAGGCCGAAGACCGTGCCCCTGTGGACGCGCAGGTTGACGCCGCGCACCGCGTCGAAGGTGCCGAACTTACGACCGAGGTTTTCGGTCTCGATGGCGTAATCGCCAAAATCATTATTGCCGTTTGCGTTCATAACTTGCCCTGCCCGTGTGCCGCGGAGTCTCACTTGCCCACGGGCTCCGCCTCTCTTGACTGGATGATCCGTTCAATCACACGCTCGAACGTCTCGCGCAGCTCCGACTCTTTGAGCCCGAGGTTCACGCCCTCGACCAGCGCCTTCTCGATGAGCTCGCTCAAAACCTTCCGGCGCTCGTTCTTCGACATCTCCACGCCCTGACTCGAAACGAACGTCCCGTGGCCCTGCCGCTTATAAATGATGCCATCGTATTCGAGTTCGAGGTACGCCCGCGCCACCGTGTTCGGGTTGACCGTCAGCTCCAGCGCCAGTTGCCTCACCGAAGGCAGAGGTTCTTCCGGCAGCAAACGCCCCATGGCGATGCCTGTCTTGATCTGGTTGACGATCTGGCAGCCGACTCGCCGGCGAATTGAAGCGCGGCGTTTTATTTGACCGTCTTCGCACCGTTACCCGCGGGAGCATCGACGCCGAGCCGCTCGCGGAAGAGGTTGAGCAGGAGCAGCGTGCCGATGTTGCCGGCCCCGTCGCCCGTGCCGCCGGAGGCCATCACGTCGGGCGTGATGCGGACGTTCTTCTCGCCGATGACCCTCAGCGTCTCGACGAGCGCGACGCCCTGCGCGCCGAGCGCGCTGACCTGCTCGTGATATGCGACGCCCTGCGCCTCGCCCATCAGTCGCACCTTCTCGGCCTCGGCCTTGCCGGTGGCGAGGATGTAGTGCGCCTCGCCGTCGCCCTCGGCCTTGCGTTGCTCTGAACGCTTGCCCGCGATCTCGACGCCGACGGTGGCGGCCATCAGGTCGCGCTGGTTGTCGGCGTGCGCCTTCGTCCTCTCCAACTGGATGCGCTTGTCCTCGGCCTCGCGCTGCGCGTTGTACATGTTCTGGCGCTGCTCGGCGAGAATCTTCTCGGTCTGCGTCTTCATCAGCTCTTCGGGCAAATGGATGTGACAGATGAGGACGTTGACGACATCGACGTGGTACTTCAAAAGGTGCATGCGGACGCGCGCCTCGGCGCGCTCCTGCTCTTCGTGGCGGTTCTGGAGGTAGGCCATCGCCGACGACTCGGAAGCCTGATTGCGGAAGATCGAGTCTATCAGCGGGTGCATGACGTTCTGGATGAGCTTGTCGGTGTTGCCGATCTTGGCGACCATGAAGGGCGCATCCTCCGGCTTGACGCGGAAGACGACGCGGACTTCGAGCTTCATCGTGAAGCCGTCCTTCGAGATGACCTCGAAGGGGTCGAACGTGTTGTCAACGTCTTCGGCAGTCCACTCGACCGTCATGTTCGTGGTCGGGATGATGATCGGCGTCATCGCCAGCGTGTTGATGTAATACTTGCCGGGGCCGACGACCGATTCCTGTATGCCGCGGAAGCCCTCGGGCACGACGTAGGCTTCGTGCGCGCCCTGATCGAGCCTTTGGTCGGCGGGGTCGTTTGCGATGAGGTCTTCCTGAATCTCGTTGAGGCGACGGTTCTCGCCGTCGAGCTTGTCGAGCCTCGCGGCGGCCTTCGAAACCTGATCCCGCTCCTCCTGTTCGAGACGCTCGCGCACCTTGTTCGCCATCTCGCGACGGATTTCAATGGTGGGGTCTTTGCCGATGTTGGAGACGATGACCGCCACCTCGCCGGGCTTCACCTCACGCGCCGACTCGGGGATGAGCTTGAAGACGAGCGGGTTGATGTAGTAGGTGCCGGGCAGGAGGATGTCTTTTTGCGGCCCGCGCTGTCCGCCCTTGCTGATGAACTCGTTGCAGTCCTGAAAATTGTCGTGTCCCTCGACGGGGAGGGCGACGTAATCGCGCGGGTCGAGCGGCGCGCCGTCGAGTGCCTCGACGAGCCCGATCTGGTTCTCATTAATCACCGTCGCGTCGTAGAGGCGGACGAAGAAGAGCCCCGGCTTGGGGTCGCCGCCTTCGATGGGGACGGACTGCGTGTGGATGCGGTAGGTGCCGGGCGTGAGGATTTCCACCTGCGGCCCCTTCTGTCCCCTGTTGGCGATGAATTGCTCGGCGTCCTGATAATTCCGGTGACCTTCGACGGCCTTGCCGTGCAGGCGCCCGGAGTCGAGCTGGTCGCCGTCCGACGCCGTGACGATGCCGACCTTGCCCGGCGGGATGACGGTCGTCTTGGTGATCGAGACGCGAAACAGGTACGGATGAATCGGCCACAGGCCCGGCGGCAGCGTCCTCAACTGGATGCTCTTCACGCCGCCCTGCTTGATGAAGGCGATCGGGTCCTGAAAGTTGTTGTGCGCGTTCTGTGCGCGGTCGGGCGCGAAGTTTCTTCCGGGCGGCATCGGCTCGCCGTCCACGGCCTCGACGATGCCCAACTCGTCCGCGCCGATCTCGATGAGCGGCACTTTGCGCACGACGCTCTCGAAGGGCCACTTGATGAAGTGGAGGCCGGGCTTGAGCACGTCGGCCTGAATGCCGACCTCGCCTTCGGTCGCGACGACGCGTCCGGGGGGCATCTTCGCGCCGAGGTAGCGCCGCTCCTTGATGGCGATCTCACGCGCGCCGACGTTGGCGAACACGCGGCGCAGCACCATCAAGAGGATGACGAAAAGAACAAACCCGACGACGAGGTACGGGAGATAACCAAACAGTGTGTCATTCATGTTCAACCTCAGTGAGAAGCCTTCTCTCGTTCGGCTTCATCGGATGTTGGGTGATCGGCGGGCCGGGCTGATTCGAGCAGCCTGCGGCGCAATTCGGCGAGCGTTCTTTTGAGGACGAAACCCGCCCCCGAACGCTTCGCGTCGGATGAGAGCAGCCAGTATTCGCTCTCGAAGAGCGCGTCTAATTCGTCGGCGCGGAGTTTGTGCAGACGCCCTTCGCTCCAGACCTCAAAGACTTTTTCGACCACCGTCTGAAACGCCCCGGCGTCGTCCGAGAGCGCGGCGATGCGCAGCACTTCGGTTATCGAATAATCCTCGGGGTTTTCGGCCCAGAACTCGAGGAGTTTCCCGGCGAAGGCGGGGCTGGAGCGCAAAGCGTCACTCCGGGCGATGAAGGCCGAAAGCCCGCGCAGCGCCGCTCCCGCATCACCCTCGACGCGCCGGGCGAGCGCGTCCAGAACATCACGGTAGAGCGAAGCGTCGCCCGCGTCGTGTGCGTCGCGCAGCGTCTCTCTGTCACCTTCCGCAGCACGCGCCAGCAAATCCGCGCGGCGCTCTCTGGCAGCCCTTTCCGCGACCTCGGCCTCCGAGCCTTTATTGAAGCTTGTGCCGGACTGCCCTTCGTCGAAAAGACCACGATACTGCGGTTCCGGCGGGAGTCGTTCGGCGTCGCCGGGAGACGGCGAGCGTTTCAAGCGGAGGATGCTGAGAGAAGCTGCTAAGAGCAGAAAAATCGAGATGATGAGAATGGCGTTCAACATTACGCCTACGTTACGCCTTCCGCGCCCGGCGGCCTCCGGTTCAAAGGGAAGATGTGCGGAAATTCGTCTGGCTTTG
Organism: Acidobacteriota bacterium; assembly: GCA_020199995.1. Classification (GTDB taxonomy): domain Bacteria; phylum Acidobacteriota; class Blastocatellia; order Pyrinomonadales; family Pyrinomonadaceae; genus JAIVJM01. Next base: position 4,572 of record JAIVJM010000132.1, read on the forward strand.
AACCGCACTTTCCGGGCGCTGTCCGAGGATATTATACGCAGGCCGGAATTGAAAGTTTTGACAATAAGCTGGGATCGCCGGATTCAGTTTTCGCGCGGAAAAGCGACAGAGGCGCGAGGACAATACCGCGAGCGGCAGCGAGCGGGTACGATCACCATGCCGCATCCGCCCGCCGCCGCTTGCGGTGCTGTCACTGACACGCAATCGCAAACCGCACTAGAAACTCTTGCGGAACAGGTAAGAAGCCTTGATGAAGAAGGTGCGCTCGTAGCGTTGCAGGCCGTCGTCGAATCTGCCGTTGAAGCGGTGGAAGCCGCTGACGGTCACGTCGTCGTTGTAGCCGACGTAGAAGGACGTGCCGGGATTCGGCGTCCAGCCCACGAGGAACTGCCCGCGCGCGCGCTTCGGGAGCGTCTCGTAATCCACGCGTGCGCGCGCGAAGAGGAAGCGTGTGAACTGGTAGGTCGAACGGAGCGAGACGAGGTTGACATCGAAGGCGACGCGATCCGTGTCATAGCGCCGCAGGCGATTCTTGGTGTAGTCGAGCTGCATGCTCAGCGCGTTCGTCGGCAGGTAGGAGAACGAGCCGCGGAATTCGAGGAGGCCGCCGGGGCCGGGGTCGAACGGCGCGCTCTGGCCGAGCAGCAGTGCGGCGGGGCTGACGCGCGGGAAACGACGGCCTGCCCCGAAGTCGTAGTCGAAGTGGCCGTCGC
>JAIVJM010000298.1 GCA_020199995.1 Acidobacteriota bacterium
GGACTTGCGCCTCGTCGCGCGTGATTTGACCGGAGCGGACGCCGCCACGGATGCGTTGGCGGTCAGAGCGGTTGGAGCGGCCTTGCGCGAATGTCTCGGACGAGACGCCGAGAAGCAAAGCTATGGCTCCCAAAAGAAGTGCTTTTTTCGTTGTTCGACCCTTTCCTTAATTTCGGTTTTTTTGGAATCAGGCATTTTCACTGGACGGATGCCTTCACACCGTCGGAGAGAGCCAAAACGTGTGATTCATCACGGAGACTTGCAACTGCCAAGCCACGACGCCGCGCCGCGCCTGCGAGCCGCGAAAGGAGCTAAATTGTCAGCGTTTCGAGCACGGATGGTCTCGATCTCGACGGCGGAGCCTTCCTCAGCGTCGCCAAATGGAACGTCAAGTGCACGATTTCCGGAGGATTCCACGTCTCGGCGTGAGGGTCTCTCTGCGATGAAATATTCTTCGCCGTGAACCCCTGACCCTTCAATCGTCGGAGGAAGGCTTGGAGCGAAGGCGCTTGACGCGCGAGCGGCGGGCCTTCGCTTCGAGCGTGCGGTTCTTGGCGCTGCGCGGGACGCGCGTGGGGACGCGCTTGGCGGGGCGGTGGTTCAGTCTCTCGACGCGCTCGCGGAGCTTGCGCAAGGCTACCGACTTGTTCCGGTGCTGGCTGCGTTCTTCGCGCGAGGTGACGACGACGCCGGAAGGCAGGTGCGTGAGGCGCACCGCGCTCTCCGTCTTGTTGACGTGCTGGCCGCCGGGGCCGCTCGAACGGAAGGTGTCCACCTCGCACTCGCGCAGAAGGTCTTCGTCCGATTCAGGCAGGATGATCACATGCGCCTCCGGTTCGGTCTTCGTTAAGTTATCGCTTTCGTCGCTCATCGTTTCGGGGTCATGCCTCCCGCAGCCAGCTCCAACGCGCGCCACATGTACCAACTCGCCACAGACCTGAATGGTCGCCACAACTCGCCGTAGAGTTCCAGCTCCTTCGCCTTCGGCATCTCCTCCAGTCCGTAGGCCAGCGCGAAACCCTTCCGCACGGCGTAGTCTCCGATTGGCAGCACATCCGGTCTGCCGAGGCGGAACATGAGGAGCATCTCGACCGTCCAGCGTCCGATGCCGCGCACCTGCGTCAGACGCTCGACGATCTCCGCGTCGGGCATGCGCCGCAGCCGCGCGAGCGTCGGGACCGTGCCGTCGAGCGTCTTCGCCGCGAGGTCTTTGAGCGCCGCCGTCTTCGCGCCGGACAACCCCGCGCCGCGCAGGCTCTCTTCCGAAGCGTCGAGGATGTCGCGCGGGCGCAAGGTCCGCTTCCCGCCGAGCGCCACGACGCGCGCGTGAATCGCCGCCGCGGCGTTGCCGTGGAGCTGCTGGTAGACGATGTTTCTGGCGAGCGCCTCGAACGGGTTGTGCATGTGGCTGATGCTCAAAGCAAAAGGCCCCGCGCGCTCGATGAGCGCGGCGAGCGTCGAGTCCGCCGCCGAAAGCTGACGGACGGCATCCTCCGGGTCGTAACAGAGCCCGTCGGCGCGCGCTTCGATTTTTCCCCCGTTGGTTTCAATCATACAGTGCGGCGATTGCTTCCACTTCAATCTGGAAACCGTAGTGCAGCTCGCCGACGGGGACAACGGCGCGCGCGGGCCGGTGCGCCCCCAGCATGCGTTCGTAGACGGTGTTGACCTGCGTCCAGAGGCTGATGTCCGAGACGTAGACCGTCATCTTGAGGACGCGTTCGAGGCCGCTGCCCGCTGCGCGGAGAATCGCTTCCACGTTGCGGAGCACCTGCTCGGTCTGCTCCTCGATGGGGCCGAGCAGCCGCTCGCCCGTCTCGGGGTTGATCGGGAGTTGGCCCGAGACGTAGACCACGCCGTTGTGGACGACGGCCTGCGAGTAGTGCCCGCCGGCGGCGGGCGCGTTCGGGGTCTTGATGCTCTTGATCTCCATGACTTGTCTCCTTGAATTCCCGCGTGTGAATTATACCGACTTGCAGAATAAACTGCGGGAGCGGGGGCAAGCCCCCTTCCCGACTGCGTAATTTAATCTTGGCTCGCTCAAGTTCACATTGCGCAGTCTGGACGGGGGCTTGCCCCCGCTGCCTTACTTCCCGCAAGCTTCGTGCGCCCGTAGACGTTGACGGGCCGCGGCTCGTCTTTGAGCGTGTACGGCTCGCGCCCCTCTTCCTCCCCGCCGAAGACGTAGTTGGAGCTGAAGTGGACGAACTCCGCGTCGAGTCGCGCGGCGGCTTCGGCCAGCGTCCTCGGCCCATCCACGTTCAAGGCCCGCGCGGCCAGCTCGTCGCGCTCGCACTCGTCCACGCCCATCACCGCGCAGTTGACGATCAGTTGCGGGCGCTCCGTCTCCGCCCATTTGAGCACGGCGCTCAGGTCGGTGATGTCGAGGTCGGCGTGGCCGAGCGCCAACACTTCATCCTTCGCGGCGAAGCGTGCGGCGAGGTGACGCCCGACGAGGCCGCCCGCGCCCGTGATGGCGACCTTCACTCGGCGGCCCCCCTGCTGTCGGCGACATCCTGTTGCTGTCGGTTTTGATTCGTCATGCGAGTCACCGGGTCTTTCTCAACGGGTGGGCCTCGGTGTTGAAAACCACGCCCTCGAACCTCAAGGTCTGCGGCGGGGCGAAGAGGAGGTAGAAGTATTTGAACGTCTCCGCGAAGAGAAAGCTCTGCATCGAGTCGGCCTTCTCCTTCGTCAAGACGCTCTTCAGCGCGGCGTACCCCTCGTCGGTCCGGCAGTGCTTCACGAAGTCTTCAAAGAGACGCTCGCCCTCGCGCAGGTAACGAGGGTCTTTCGTGTAGTGATAGAGATAGTAAGCTGACTCGATGATCTCGGGCCGCAAGGGGTAGCCGGGCTCGACGACCCGCATCGTCCGGTAGTCCAGTGTCTCGGGCTCGATGCCGTTCAGAGTCCACATCTTGAAGGAAGAGGCTTGCAGCCGTTTGGCCCGCCGGAGGTCGCCCGAGAGCGCGAGCACCGCCGGGAAGAAGGCGTCCAGAGCACCGGAGGTGGTCGCCGTCCTCCGGCCCGTGTGCATATCGGCGTGGCCGTACCAGAGTTCGCCGCGCGGTTCGTCCGCGAGGTGCTGATTGACGGCGGCCACGCTCTCGCGCCACATCCGGCGGCAGTCGCGGTCGCCGAAGAGCAGCCAGCACTTGAGCAGATACTCGTAGTAGGAATCAATCTCCGCGCTGACGTGGCTGTCCGTGTTCGTCCACACGCCTGACTCGACGTTGATGCGCGTCCCGACGAGCCCGAGCTTCGAGCGGCGTTTGTAAGTCTCGACCAGCGCGCGCTTGGCCTTGTCGTAGAAGACGGTCTTGCCGGTCAGCCTGCCCAGTGTCCCGAACTCGACGAGCAACGTCCCGGCCTCCGCCGGGTTGGTTTCGGCCCCGCGCACCTTGCCCGTCCTGAGATTGACGAACCGGTAAGGGATACCGGTCGGCGAATCGAAGACCGGCAGCAGTCTGTTCCCAAGGTCTTCGGCGAGCGCGAGGAGTCGCCGGTCTCCGGTCAATTGATAGCCGGAGAGGAGGCCGCCGAGGAGCCGAATCGTGACCTCGAAATTCTGGACGGAGATGTCTTTGTCGAAAGAGAGATTCTCGACGATGTATTTCCTCGTCGCCTCGGCCTCGTCCTTGAGCCCCATGAGGATCAACGTGTCGAGCGCATCCACCGGCGTCATCAAAAGAGGCTGCGCGTACCAGTCGTGATGCGTCTTGCTGAGGGGCCGCAGGTCGTCGTGCCCCCACGCGTACTTTTTGTACCCGCGCCACGCATGCAGGAACTCGGACTTCACGCGCGCGGTCAGCATCCGCCTCTCAGCCGCCCCCACGGCGGCGGCGGCACCCCTCCGCGACTGCGCGAAGAGCGTCTGCGCCGGGGTCAGAACGCAAAGGATTAGTAGAAGAGACGCGGCCTTTGTTTTAGACACTCTCCTGCGGCCTCCGTATCATTATGCCGACCGAGGGCCGAAGACGTTTTGGGCGCTTCGCGCGAAGGCTTTGGCTCGGCGCGCCCACTTGCTCTATCATTGCGGCTTCGTTCGGCAAGGCTGGACGATATTCCCTGTTTTACCACCAACATCCTCGACGCGTGAAGCGTTCGCGGCGCGCGTGCGCGTTCGGCACGCGCCTTTGGCCCGCCGCGCTGAAGGCTCGGGAGACGGCCACACAAACGTGATACCTCAACCAGACGGAAGCCCCGCGCGGCGCGCGGCCCCGCGACTCGCAAGGCGGCTCGGATTGTTCGACGCGACGATGATCGTGATGGGCGGCATCGTCGGCTCGGGCATCTTCATCAACCCTTACGTCGTCGCGCGGCAGGTGCACACGCCCGCGCTGATTCTGGGCGCATGGCTCGCGGGCGGCCTCGTCGCGCTCCTCGGCGCGTTCGTCTACGCGGAGCTGGCCGTGAGGCGTCCCGAGGTCGGCGGACAGTACGCGTACCTGCGCGACGCCTATCACCCCTCGGTCGCCTTCGTCTACGGCTGGGCACTGCTGCTCGTGATCCAGAGTGGGGGGATGGCGGCAGTCGCCGTGACCTTCGCGCGCTACTTCAGAGAGGTGACGCACGCGCCGCTCACGGACGGCGCGGTGGCGGTCGTCACGCTCGCGCTGCTCACACTCGTCAACTGTCTCGGCGTGCGCTCCGGCAGCAACGTGCAGAGCCTCCTCATGGTCTTGAAGATTCTCGCCATCGTGGCGCTCGTCGCCTGCGGGCTGCTGCTCACCGGGGGAACGGGACGCATCTCCGGCCCCGTGCTTGACCGCCCGCTCTCGGCGGGCCTCGTCGCGGACTTCGGCGCGGCGATGACGCCCGTCATGTTCGCCTACGGCGGGTGGCAGACGGCGAGCTTCATCTCGGGCGAGATGCGCGACCCGCGCCGCGACCTCGCGCGCGGGCTCCTCGTCGGCGTCGTCGGAGTGATCCTGCTCTACGCGGCGGTCAACTTCGTGTGCCTCTACGCGCTCGGGGCCGAAGGGCTCGCGGCGACTGAGACGCCCGCCACCTCCATCATGCGCCTCGCGCTCGGCGAGAGGGGCGCGCGTCTCATCGCCGTCGGCATCACCATTTCGACACTCGGCTTCCTCAGTCAGGGCATGCTCACCGCGCCGCGCGTCTATTATGCGATGGCCGGGGACGGACTCTTCTTCAAGAGCGTGGCGCGGCTCGACCCGCGCACGCGCGTCCCCTCGCTCGCCATCGCGCTCCAGGGCGCGCTCGCCGCCTTGATCGCGCTCTCCGGCACATACGAGCAGATCCTCAACTACGTCGTCTCGGTGGACTTCATCTGGTTTGGACTGACGGCGGCCTCGCTCTTCGTCTTCCGCCGCCGCGGCGCGCTCGCCGCCCCGGCTCGCCGCACAGGCCACGATGAGAGCGCGGCTTCAAGCGACGAGGGTGCGGCTTTCAGAGTGCCGGGCCATCCAGCGACGACCGCGCTCTTCGTCGTCGCGTGCGCCCTCATCGTGACGGCGACGATCTATAAATACCCCTCGAACAGCGCCGTCGGACTCTCGATTGTGCTCGCGGGGATTCCCGCTTACTTCTTCTGGCGTTGGTGGAGGCGTTGATGACAGAGCACGCGCGGCGGGCGACGATGAAGTCCGAATATATGCAGTGGGCGAGGCTCCGCGCGGGAGCGCGCTTCAACCTCGCGACGAGCGGGCTCGCGAATTCCACGCTCGCCGAGCTTTCTTTCCGACATCAGGAATTGGAGCTGACGAGGACGAGCGAATACGGCTACGGGCCGCTGCAAAAGGCTCTGGCCGCGAAGAGCGGCGTCGGCGAAGAGTGCGTCGTCGCCGCGCAGGGAACGTCGTTTGCGAACCATCTCGCGATGGCCGCCTTGATTGAGCCGGGCGACGAAGTTTTAATCGAGCATCCGACCTACGAACTGATTGTCACGACCGCGCGCTATCTCGGGGCGCGGGTCGAGCGGTTCGAGCGGCGGGGCGAGGAAGGCTTCGCGCTCGACCCCTTCGAGGTCGAGCGCCGCTTGACCCCGCGCACGCGCCTCATCGTCCTCACCAACCTCCACAACCCTTCGAGCGCCGACACGCCCGTCGAGGTTCTCCGGCGGGTCGGCGAAATCGCGCGGGGCGGCGGCGCGCGCGTCCTCGTGGACGAAGTCTATCTCGACGCCATGTTCGAGCGCGCGCCGCCGTCGGCCTTTCACTTAGGCGAAGAGTTCATCACGACGAACAGTCTGACGAAAGTTTACGGCCTCAGCGGGCTGCGCTGCGGGTGGGTGCTCGCCGCGCCCGAGCTGGCGCAAAGGATGTGGCTCTTGAACGA
>JAIVJM010000299.1 GCA_020199995.1 Acidobacteriota bacterium
TCTCCAAGCCGTCCACATACCCGAGCGTGTAGGCCGCCGTTTTGACGAGGAACTCGCCGTGGCGCTGGAAGACACCCATCAGGCGATCGAGATCGTAATGATACCGGTAGGAAAGAATCTCCTTATCGATAACCGGCTTCGTCCTCACCAGTGCCTCCTTGAAACTCATCGTCATGTCCGATATGACGCCCTCGGTCGCGGTGGCGGACGACAGCCGGTTGGCGAGGTATTCGGACCAGCAGACTTCCGCGAGCGGCCTGGTAAATATGTCCTTGCCGCCGTAACTGTGGCGGAGCATGACGGCGTAGAGCGCGTCAATTTTCTTGTTGTCGTCGTGCACGTGGCAGAACTCGTGGTGCAAGTAATGGACGACGTTATTGAAACGCTCTTCGTCGTTGTTATCCGGATCCTGCGCCACGAGCGCCGCGGCTATGTTCGCGTTGATTACGGGGACGATCTCAATTTCGTCCCCGTGCGGAAGAAGCATCACCTTTGCCACAGCGACGGCGTACTCTTCGTTCGTGTGCGTGATCGGACTGCCTGACGCGGTCTGACGGGAAAGCTCTTCGAGCTCGCCGGCGAAATCGGTGGTGATGATGATGCGGCGCATTCGCCGGAAGTCGAGGTGCTCGGTTAATGCCCTGACTATCCCGGCGACTGCGTTGCCGATCTCGTTAGCGAACTCTTCATGCATGCCCTTGAGTGTTATCTGGACGTTGGATTCCATCTACCTTATGTCTCTACCCTGATGTCTGGACACATTTTTAAGTCTTGTAATTGCAACGGTTAACTTGATTTTGGCACCGGCCAGAAACCGAGCAATGAGCGGCCCCAGCAAGGTTAAGACTCAAAAGGCTGAGCAAAACAGGTCTTTGCCGAGTCCTTGACAGTGCAAAATTGCTTTGCTAGTCGCATGGGTAAATGCGGTGAACAAACCGTTTACAAAATGTGTCCAGACTTCAGGTCTCTACCTTGAAGTGATATTGAAAGCGCAACACGCCGAGTCTACCCGCATGAGTCCGGGATGTGGGTGACGGCTTTCAGGCCCGAGCACGGCACGGGAGCCGTGCTCGGTCACCGCGCGCGCGCAGGCTTCGCACCGTGTCGCTGCAATCGAGGCAGAACTCGTCCGCCATCGGCCCGACTTCGGTGAGCAGACGCTCGCGGACGAAGTTAATCTGGTGGCGGAGATTGACCCCGTCGTGATAAAGCCCCGTGAACATCATCATCATGTCGTTGACCGCCTGGGCGGCGGAGAGCACGTTCAGGGTGATGACGCTCGGCTCGGCAACTTCTTCGGACTCGACGTAGCGCTGTGACCGGCGCTCGCCTTCGCTCAGAGCCTCCTCTTGCAAGCGAGACGCCGGGATCAACTCGTGACAACTCAGGCACCCAGCCCCGGCATACGGGAGGACGGGCCGAGTCGCGACGAAGGCGTCGCCGACCGTGCCGGCCTTCCTGTCCACCGGCACCTTCGCGCCGATCTGGACGCCGGGGATCAGGTACTGGTGCACGAGCGCGTTGAAGACCAGACGGCTCTGGATGGAGTCGCTGGCTAAGAACAGAAAATCCACGTCGGTCAGGAGGCGCGCAGTGCGCTCGTCGAGGACGTTGCCGACGATCGCGTCGAAGCGAATGTCAGGGTTAGCGCGGCGCGCGACCCGCCGCGCCACGTGAACCTTTCGGCTCGCGAAGCGCCTGCCCAGTTCCTGCCACCACTTGCTCCGCCGGCCCGCGAGCCAGGCCATCGCGTCCCACCGCGTCGCGCCGATGACGCGCGGCAGATTACTCACTTCCACCCGGTCGAAATCAACCCCGACGATGTGGCCTACGCCGAGCCGCGAGAGCCACTCGTTGACGAGAGACCCGCCGCCGCCGAGGCCGATGATGCCCACCTTCAGGCCTGACAGAATCTCCTGACCGAGGTCGCCGAAGAGCCGCGCGTGGCGGTCGTAGACCGGGTCGGCGTGACGCGGGCGCGGGCGCGGGTTCGGGTAAAGCTGGCGCACGCGCGGCCCGATCACCGTCGCGTGGTCGAGTTCGAACCGGCCTTGTGGCGTCCAGATGTCGCCGGCCACGGCCTCGCGGGCGAAGACCAGCGCGCCGACGGGGCCGCCGTTCGTGATGTCCAGAAGCGCAGGATACCCGCGCTCGTGCGAAGCCATGTCGTCACCCGAAAATCCGACCGAATCCAGCCCGCCGTGGCAGTGCACGGCCAGGTAGCACAGATTCTGCGCGGCGCAGTAGTCGGACTGCTCGGCAACGAACTGTGCGGTCAAGGCACGGTAGCCGCGCGTCCCCGGAACATAGTCGATACCGTCACGGGCAAGCAGCACTTCGCGTGCGAGCAGGCGCGTGCCCCGCTCGGTCTCGGAGATGCCGGCGACGATCACGGCGCCGTGCTCGTCATAGTCGCCCGGAAACAGGTGGTTGTGGAGCCGCCGGTAGAGCGGCTCGTCCATCGTAAGAGAAACTGGAGTCTTCATTGTGATTTCACCCATTCGATAACTTTGGCGAGCTTGGTCGCGGCCGTGTCGACGGCCGGGTTCAAGCGGTTCGACCGGCGCGATATTTGGACGGCCGGGCGGCCCTGCCACTGGGTAGGGCCGGAGAACCCGGGGCCGTGGGCGCGCCCGTCCGCGCGCCGGAGTTGCGCGTCCACGAAATGCGGGTAGACGTCCGCGCGCGGGTACTGGAAAGTGATGAGAAAGCCGAACCAGGTGGTGGCGGGGGCGTAGCGATCACCGACCGGTAAATCGTGGACGATGACGTACGCCCCGCCCTGCGGTTCAGGTTCGACGTCAACTCGATGGCCCTCGAAGGAGGTTCTGATCTCCGCGATGGCCTGCTCGACTTCAGGCGTCATCTCTTCTGGCCCCCCTTCACGAGTTGTCGTCGGGCGCCACCGCGCGGAACGCCTGGTTCTTGTTCAGCGTCACCGTCTCGTGATCGCCGATCTGCTTGAGGTGGCCGCCGCCTTTGACCTCGAACAGCGCGAAATCCGTCTGGATGGGCACGCCCTGATTGATAGCGGTCGTCTTAATCTCAAGGCCGGTCGCCTTGTGGTCGGTGAACGTGATCGGCCGCCCGTTAACGGTCACCGTCACGTCCTTCGCTGCTTTCGGCTGCTCGCCGACTTTGTTTACTTCAACGCTCATGTCTGGTTTGTCCTTCTCGCCCCCTCGGGCGCTCCTGGGAATTAGAATCGAGCCCTTGTTTCTTGAGCTCGAAGCCAGCTTACACGGTGACGCTTGTTTTGTCAAGCACCATCAAGCAGAAAATTGCGGCGGGCGCGAGCTACGCCGCCTGCGCCTCGAGAAAGGAGTCAGCCTGCGGGAGGTCGAAAAGGTGACGGAAGTTTCCAACGCTTACCTCTCGCAACTCGAAAACGGTAAAACTGAACAACCGTCTCCCCGCGTCTTACATAAACTCGCCGAATACTACGGCATTCCCTACAACCGCCTGATGGAGGTCGCCGGCTACCTTCAGCCCTCGGAGAACGCGCGAGCTAACAAAGTCGGCAGCCTCCAGGCCGCGCTGATGAGCGACGATCTCACCGACGAGGAAGAAAAAACTGTCGCCCATTTCATCGAGTTCCTTCGCACACAACGCGCTACGGGAGGCAGCTAGTAGGCCGCGATGACGCTCCCGAACTCTCATTTGATAATCTCACCCGAGAGCGCGCCGGAGATCATCAGGATCGCCGATCGCGCCTTGCGCGCCGCCGGCGCCAGGGGGAAGCTGCCGACGCCCATCGAAGACCTGATCCGGGCGGCGAAAATCACCGACGAAGGGGACGCCGAAGGCGTCGTCAAGCGGTTTCTCTCGTCGTTGAACGAGGGGCGGCGCGCTTTCTTTCGATCCAGCATGCAGAAGTTGCGGGGCATCGCCGATCTCAGAGAGCGCGCCGTCTACGTCCCCACCGACACCGCCCCCCGCGTGCGGTTCGCCAAAGGCCACGAACTCGGACACCAGTTGCTTTACTGGCACCACGTCAACACCGACGGGGTGTCGCCCTTCTACCATGATACCGAATACACCCTGAGCCCCCGCGTGCGGGACCTCTTCGACATCGAAGCCAACCTCTTCTCGTCGGAAGTGATTTTCCAGGGCCGGGAATTTACGACCCGCGCGCGTGACTACCGGCCTTCGTTCGACGCCGTGTTCCTGCTCGCCGACCTGCACGGCGCGTCGCGCCAGGCGACGCTGCGACGCTACGTCGAAGAGCAGGACGAGATGCTCGCCGCCGTCTCATACCTCCCGAGCCGCTACGACGCGGACGAGAACGGTCACGCGATCTTGCGTGCGCCCAGGTTCTTCGGCTCGCCGCGCTTCGTTCAGAAATACGGAGACGTTCAACTGCCCGCCGAGATTAAGCCGGAGCACCCCTGGGCCGAGGCGCGCCACTTGAAGGAGGCCTGCGAGGGTGAGATTGATCTCGATTGCGGGGGTGCCCGTGTCCGTTTCTGGTGGCAGGCGTGGTGGAATACCTACACGTTGCTGGTGCTCCTGCGTCGCAAGCCGCCTCTCGGCCTCGTGGGTCGCATATTCCGCAATTAAACCCCCTCAAGCTTCGAGCCCCTCCCCTTCAATTTCTGCCTTTCAACCACGCGCCCAAGCCGACCTCGGGCGGAGTCTTTTCGATTTTGCTTGACAGATGTTGCAGTTGCTTGATAGATTTAGCACATGGTTAGAAGGAAACAAAGCCTCGGGGAATTCTTGAAGGCCGCGCGCGAGGGCAAGAATCTGACGCTGCGCGCGGTGGAGAGGGCGACCGCGATCTCGAACCCGTATCTGAGCCAACTGGAGGGCGACAAGATACAGCAGCCTTCGCCGCTGAAGCTGCACAAATTGTGCGAGCTGTACGGTGTCTCTTATCAGTCCGCGCTGGAACTCGCCGGCTACCCCGTGCCGGATAACGCGCGTGTCGCCGTAGAGCATGAGGGCCTGGCCGCCCGCATCGGCTCACTGACCGCCGACGAGGAGGATGAACTCCTCCGGTATGTCGAATTCCTGCGCTCTCGGCGCGGGCGCTAGAGGGGATGAAGCGCTAATGATCTGGTCGTTCTCCAACAGCCACCTGTTCAAGAAATGCCAGCGCCAGTGGTATTTCAAGACGCACGTGGCAAACGCCAACGCCAAGAAGATACCCCTCCAGCGAGAAGCGTATCTCTTGTCCAAGCTGCAATCGATCGCCGCGTGGCGGGGCAGCATCGTCGATCACGTCATCAGCCGACGAGTCGTGCCGGCGCTGGGGAACGGGTGGAACATCAGCCTCGCGAAAACCCTCGAATACGCCAGGACGGTCTTCGACGCGCAGTTGGACTTCGCCCTGCGACACCGCGTCCGCGAGCCCGGCATGTCGGTCGCTAAATGCGGCGACACTTTCGCCGCATTCCATTCCGTCGAGTACGGCCCGGAGGTCGGCGACGACGAGATCGCACGGGCCTGGGCGGACGTCGAGCTGGCCCTCACGAACCTGCTCCATTCCTTCGGCCTCCACGATTACCGGCTCCAGTTGGCGACCTACGCGGTCGCGCTCGCGCGTTGCGAGCCGCACAAGGATTTTCCGCCCGCCCTTTCGCTCTACGCGCCGGCGGACATCCGCCTTCTGGAAGTGCAACTGCTGACCGATCAGCGGCGCGAGTACACCCTGTCCGATTCGGACATAGAGGGGATTGACAGCTACATCGCCGAGACCTCGACGGTGATGGTTCTGGCGGACGGCGAGGGCGGCAAGGGCGCGCCGAGGCCGTTCGATTATCCGGTCACGCAATACCCGGACACGTGCCAGAGGTGCCCGTTCCGCAAACCCTGTTGGGAGAGTGAAGTATGGCAGGAATCGAAACAAATATCTTTCCGATAACGAACCTGGCGGCGCTTTCGTCGCGCTACCGCCGCTACCGGGTCAAGGGGCTGAGTCCCGACCAGGCGGAGTACTATCAGAACCGCCAGCACTTGAACCGCAAGCTCAGCTACATGCTTAAGAAGCCGGTGGTGGTCGTCGAGCACGAGGGCGCGCCGCACATCGTCGTCCGGGACGACGCGGGAGAGTTGCCGTCCCCGCTCGAACTCGTCAGGACCTTCGTGCGATTCGAACCGGTTCCTGGCACGTTCGACCTCGACTACACCGTGCGCTCGCCGGAAAATGATGAGATCTGTCTCCGGTTCCTGCAGTTCATGCTGCAGACGCCACTTCATTCTCATCCGGAGTTGTGGCAGCCGAAAGCGGGCCAGGCTTTCTTCCGTAAAGAGCCCGTCCATTCGACCGCGAGCATGTCGCACTACACGGGATTCGCCGTGCGCACCGTCGTCACGCCCGACGGAGGATTGGGGCTGTGCGTTCACGTCACGAACAAGTACCTCGGCCGGTGCCCCGTCCCGGCCCATCTCTCGCGTGACGAGTTCCCCGACTGGAAGAATAAACATTACATCTACCACTACGGGCACAAGTGGTATGAGATCAGGGTGAGCGGGCTGGCCGACCTCAAGCTGACGGAGTACGTGATCAAAAAGGACGGCCGCCTGTTCACACTCCTGGAGTACATCGTCGAGGAGTCCAAAAAGCCGATCCCGCAGGAGCTCGCGGAAATCCCGCACGACGCCGCCGTTCTGCTCTACCGCGACAACCAGGGACAGGACCGGGCGGCCCCGGCCCCGCTCTGTTACCCCGTCTACGGCGCGCACGACGAGGAGGTGGAGCGCCAGCACGGCAAATCCATCCTGCCGCCGTGGCAGCGGCGGAGGATGACCTTCGATTTCGTCCGGCGCTACCTGACACGTCTCAGGTTCGGCAACCTTCAACTCTACGTTTCCAAGGACCCGATCTCGATCCCTGCCCGGATGTTCACCGTGCCGGACTTCAAGTTCGGCAACTCGAAGGTGCTGTCCGTCAGGGGCACGCCTGGCGCGCAGCACGTGAGTTTGGACAATCTGGGGAGCACGCGCCTCGCCCTTCTTAAAGACAGAGGCGCGGGATTCTACAAGAGGGGAGCGCTCGACCGGCAGTACTTCATCGTGCCGCAGAGCGTTCACGAAAGTTACGGGAAGCGTTTTCTCGAAGACCTCCCCCGCGCCGTCGACGACCTTTTCCCCAGGGAAGACGGCGACCACAGGAGGTCGAGTTATGAGCCGATCGTAGTGCCGTACAACGACCGCGTGCCGAGGACGTTCCCATACCAGGGCAGTGCCATCATGGAGGCGGTCAGGGCGAAGTGTAAAAAGCCCGGCTACGCGGTCGTAATGATTCACCACACGACGGACCGGCGCCTGCGCGACGAGGACCAGCTCGCCGCGATGGTCATTCGTGAATTGCGCAAGTTGGACATCTTCGCGGCCGTGATGCACTCGGCGGTCGGCCACGAGTGTTACCGTCTCATCAACGGTCCCGACGGCAGGCCGTGCTACGTCCCCCGCAAGGAGGCGCGCGGCAAACTCTCGGGTTACCTCCGGATGGTCGCGCTCAACAAAGTCCTGCTGACCAACCAGCGCTGGCCCTTCGTTCTCAGTACGCCGCTCAACGCCGACCTCACCGTCGGCGTGGACGTCAAACAGAACACCGCGGGCCTCGTCGTCGTCGGCCGCAACGGGGCGGACATCCGCGCCATCTTCAGGACTTCGAGGCAGAAAGAACAGTTGCTCGAGGAGCAGTTCGAGGCCTACCTGATCGAGATCATCCGGGAGGAGGCGGGCGCGCGCTCGGAGCCCATCCGGGTAATCGTCATCCACCGCGACGGTCGCATCTGGCCCTCGGAGATCGCCGGGGCGCGCAAGGCCCTCGAATTTCTCAAGCGCGAGGGAATCGTCGATTCCGGCGCCACGCTGACGATACTCGAGATCGCGAAGTCCTCGCCGGCGGCTCTTCGGTTCTTCGACGTGATCGATCGGGACGGACAGACAAAAGTCTATAACCCGCAGATCGGCCTCTACCAGATCTCGAACGACGACGCTTACCTGTGCGCCACGGGCCGCGCTTTCCCGAGGCCCGGCACCGTCAAGCCGCTGCACGTCAGGCACGTCGAGGGGCCGCTCCCCCTCGAGAAGTGTCTCGAAGACGTTTACTACCTGACGGGCCTGGCGTGGACGCGGCCCGATGACTGCACCCGCTACCCCATCACGATCAAGCTCAACGACCGCTTCCTCGGCGAAGAGGCGGGCGAATACGACGCGGAGGCCCTCGATTACAAGGCGACATTAGGAGAGGAGGCTATTACGGCATGAGTGAAACAGGTTTATACTCCGGGTTGTACGGGCAGATCCGCGAGTACGCAGAACTGCTCGACAGCGTGCTCATCGGACTGAAACGCGGGACGAGTTCGCCTGACGATGAGAGCCGCCGGAGGCTGGGAAATTTTCTCATCAGCCTCGGCTCTGACCGCTGGAGCGATCTCCCGACCCGGCTCATCGCCACCCTGGTGCGTGACAAGGCGGACGTGGAAGAACGGGAGTGGTCCCAGGCGGGAAATGCTCTGTTATCGTCCGACGTGGACGCACCCCTGATCGAGCTGTTGGAAGTGCTTGCCCGGTCACTGGAGCAGGAGCAGGCGATGGCGATGGCAAGGATACGAGGCTCGTCGCGTTGAACGATTATTTTCAAGGGTCCATCAACCAACTACTGGAGCGGGGAGCCCGCCTGCTCTCGATGATCCCGACGGGACTGCCCCGCGAGTTCCATTTGCTGGAGCAGTCCTGCCGGACGAGGCTGCGCGACGTGCTCGATAAACTTCGTGCGCTCGTCGACGACCCGCAGATGCTTCTGCCCGACGTGCAGCCCGAGCGCCTCCGCCGGTTCAGGCGGGCGGTCCGGGAGATGGACTTTTTGGAGAACGTCTGCATCGTCGCGCTCGAGCGGGCCACGGACGACGACAAGCATTTGAACCGCCTGGTCGGGCGCATCAGGACCGAGATCAAGTATCCGCTACTGCCGCCCGTCGTGACCCCTCTCTCGCAGTCTTATTTCAAGATCTACCCGGAACTGAACCTGCTGTGCGTGCCGCTGAGCGAGGGGAATTTTCTCCTCCACCTGCCCGACCTTTATCACGAGCTGGCCCACCCGCTGCTCGTGGAAAAGTACGACCCGCGCGTCAAGCCCCTGCAAACCGCCCTGTCCGGGTCGCTGGACGCGGCGCTCGGCTACCTCGAAGAGGAGATTGAGAAGGAAAGCCGCGGGCTGAGCCCCAAGCAATTCAGCTTTAACCTCTACCAGTGGTCGAACGCCTGGGTCGGGGGCTGGTCCATCGAACTGTTCTGCGACCTCTTCGCCGTCTACACGATCGGGCCTGCGTTCGCTTGGGCCCACCTGCACCTCGCGGCCACCCGCGGCAAGGACCCGTTTCACACCTCGGGCTATTCGACTCACCCTCCGGACGGCGCCCGGATGACCGCCATTCTTTACGCCCTGAGGCGGGCTGGCTTCGCCCAGGAAGCGGCGGAAGTGGAGATGCGGTGGGACGAGCTGATCTCCACCTCGGGCGCGCAGGCCGAGCCGGAGTATGACCGCTGCTTCCCGCGCCGCATCCTCGAGACCTTCGCGGAGGAGGCCTACCGGGGCGTGTCCGCAGTCG
>JAIVJM010000133.1 GCA_020199995.1 Acidobacteriota bacterium
GGCGCAGGCCCCGGCGACCGATGTAGGCGGCCTGCATGACGAACCCGCCCGGCAGCTCGCGCTGGAAGCTGAGGTTCCACTGATGCACGCTGGGCAGCTTGAGGTCGGGGGCGAAGGTCGTGATCGAAGGCGCGTTGCTGTTGAGCAGCAAGGGCGGCGTCAGGAAAGCCGACGGCTTAGTGGCTGGCGGCGACAGCGACTGCGGGAAGCCCTGCGAGACCGTCCTGTCGGAAGGGACGGGCGTGCAGCCGGCGGTGGTCGAGCCGCCCACGGTCGAAGAGCAGCTCGTCCTCAGCCCCGGGACGCTCCCGGCCACAGCCGTCACCTGAAAAGTGGAGATGGGGTCGAAGGCGAGGCCGTAACCGACGCGCAAGACGCTCCGGCCCCCGTCGCCGAACAGCGAGCGGAGGAACCCTTCCTTGTAGCCGGGCGACCATGCGAGGCCGAGCCGCGGCCCGAGCGCGCCCACGTTGGAACGATCCCACCACTTGTGAGCCTCGACGAAGGTGACGGGGCCGGGCTGGTTGACGACGGGAGTGGCCGACCCGGGCGTTCCGGCAATCGGGGTGCTCGGGACGAACGTGTAGCCGGGAGTGTTCGCCGGCGGATTGAACTCCCAGCGGACGCCGTAGTTGATCGTCAGGTTGGGCCTCCACTTCCACTCGTCCTGAACGTAGAAGTTGTACTGGTTGGCGTCAGTCCTGATCGCCTGAAGCGAGACCACTCCGTCCGACTGGAAGGGCAGGAACGCGTCCTCGTTGAGGTTGCCGATGAAGGCCTGGCTGAGGCGCGAGGGGAGCCCCGCCAGCTCGTTGATGAAATTCTGGAGCCGGCTGGAGTCGGCGGAAGTGATGCCCGCTCTCGTAGTGCTGGCGGTCGTCGGGAGGACGAAACCGGAGGTCGTCGGCGAGCGGATGCCCGCGTCGAAGGAGAGGCTCGGAGTGACGTTGACGCCGCCGGGCTGCCCGCGCCGGTCGATGTGGCGGTAGAAGCGGAAGTTGAAGCCGGTGCTGATCTGGTGCGCGCCCCGCGTGACGTGGAGGTTGTCTAAGACCTGCGGCACGGTCACGATGCGCTCGGTGCGCGGCGTGTTGAGGAACGGGTTGGACACGTTCTGGAAGGCGAAGCCCGGCACGTCAGGGAAGGCGGGGTTGGCTTCGCCCTGCGTGAACAGGAACTGGAAGCGGCCAAAGCCCGCCGTCAGCTCGTTGACCACCCGCGGCGAGATCGTCCAGCGGTGTCCGAGCGCGAGGTTCTTGGTGTCGCGGAAGACTTCGCCCTGCGGCGGGAAGCCGGGGAAGACGATGGGGCGCCCGTTGAGCGGGTCGCCCCCCAGCGTGTCGTAGGCGGCCTGAAGGTAGCGCCCGAAGATGTTCTGGGTCTGGCTGAGGTTGTGGTCGAGGCGGATGTTGTAGGCCGGCCCTTTGTGCGAGGTCGGCGGGTCCCAGACGAAGCAGCCCGTGTTGAGCGCGTCGCCGCAGTCGTAGCGGTTGGCGACCGGGTAGGCCTTGAAGTAGGCGAGCATCTGCGGGTCGAAGCCGATGCCCCTCGGATTGTTTGCCGCCGAGAGCATGCTGTAGGTGGCGACGCAGTTGACGTCCGTGCCGCTCGCGCACTCGCGCACGCCCGGCGCGAGCGCGCCCGTTGTCGGGTTGACCAGCAGGATGTTGTTGCCCGTGATGATGGTGGAGCCGACGCGGAAGCAGTTGCCCGCCCCCGTGTTCGGGTTGCAGGTCGGGTCGGAGCGGAAGAAGCGGAAGTCACCCGCGAGCGCCGTCGGGGTGTAGACGGTGGGGATGCCGAAGGTCTCGGCGATGGGGGTCGTGAAGTCCACCTTTGTGTGCTGGTAGCTGAAGAAGAAGAAGGTCTTGTTCTTGACGATGGGGCCGCTCAGGTCGAAGCCCGGCTGGACGAGCTTGACCTTGTGCTTCTCCAGCCCCTGCGCGTTCGAGAAGAAGTCGTTGGCGTTCAGCTTGTCGTTGCGCATGAAGTAGAAGACGTTGCCGTGGAATTCGTTAGAGCCGCTGCGGGTGGCGACCGAGATGGAGGCGCCGGAGTTGCGTCCCTCCTCGGCGGTGGCGTTGTTGGTCGTCACCTTGTACTCCTGCACGCTGTCGGGCGTCAGGCGGTAGATGTTTGAAGTAGGGTTGGGCGCCGACGACTCGTTGGCGTCGATGCCGTCGATGGTGACGTTGAAGGCGCGGTCGCGCGAGCCGTTGACGTGGACGCCCGAGCCGGCCCCTCCCTGCGAACGCTGAGTGACGCCGGGCTCATAGGCGATCAGGTTGAGCGGGTTGCGCCCGTTCAAGGGGAGCTGCTCGATGGCCTTGCGCTCGACGACGTTGCCGATGGTGGCGTTGGCGGTTTGGAGCGGCTCGGCCACCGCCTGAACGGTGATGACTTCAGAGACCTGACCGATCTCGAGCGTCACGTCGAGGCTGAGCGGGGTGTTGATTTGGAGCGCGTTGTTTGTGAGCTGCGAAGTCTTGAAGCCGGGCTTTTCTACCGTGATGGTGTACGTCCCGACGGGCAGAGAGGGGAAAGAATACAAACCCGCGTCCGTACTCGTCTGCGTCTGCGTAATACCGACCGCCTCGTTCTTCGCGGTCACGGTCGCTCCCGACACCACAGCCCCGCTCACGTCCGTGATAGTGCCGGTGATGCGCGACGTGCTTGACTGGGCGGGCGCGGAGACGGCGGTGAGCGCCAGAATTAACAGGTATGTTATGGGGCGGGTGGCCTTCGACATGATGATATCCTCCTCAGGTTGCAAGCTCGACAGGGCCGGAACAGCCGGGTCAGATTCGGTTTTCCAGTCTTAAATGGCAGGCGAGCCCGGACAAAGTAAATTGATTGCCTGGAATCGTGGTCAACGACTGTGTTGTCGTCAACCGAGCCTGAAGTACGGGAAACAGCAACCAGATGAACTCATGTCCGAGTGAAAACTATTATACAGTCGGTGTTTCCTCAGTCAAGATATTTGGGAAGCGTCTGAATCAAACCCGAGCCCCGCCTCGATTGCGTGCGCCGGTTAAGGAGCGCGGCGCAATGAGAACCAATAGTAAGGAGATGGCTCTAAATGAGGCTGCCGTCGGCGATGCGCGCGCTCAGGCATCGTAACTACCGGCTCTTCTTCGGCGGGCAGCTTGTCTCTCTGTCGGGGACGTGGATGCAGTCGGTGGCGCAGGCGTGGCTCATCTACCGCCTGACGGGCTCCGCCGTGCTCCTCGGCCTCGTCAGTTTCTCCGGGCAGATTCCAGTCTTCCTGCTCGCGCCCGTGGGCGGCGCGCTGGCCGACAGGTATCCGCGACGCCGCATCCTCGTCGTCACGCAGGCGTCGGCGATGCTTTTCACCTCCGCGCTCGCACTGCTCACGCTCGGGGGGCACGTGCGCGAGTGGCACATCTTCGTGGTGGCCGCGCTGCTCGGCGTCGTCAATGCTTTCGACATTCCGGCCCGGCAGGCTTTCGTCGTGGATATGGTCGGCAAGGAAGACCTCGTCAACGCCATCGCGCTCAACTCCTCGATGTTCAACGGGGCGCGCATCATCGGCCCGGCGGTGGCGGGCTTGCTCATCACCGCCGTCGGCGAGGGCTGGTGCTTTCTGGCAAACGCGCTGAGCTACACGACGGTCATCGGTGGGCTGCTCTCGATGAAGGTCGCGCCGAACGCGCGCCCGCGCGGCGGCGGCTCCGCCGTCGAGAAGATTAAAGAGGGCTTCGTCTTCGTGGGCCGCAACGGCCCCGTCCGCGCTCTCATGCTCATGCTCGGGCTGGTGAGCCTGATGGGGATGCCTTACGCCGTCCTGATGCCGATCTTCGCCGACCGCATCCTGCACGGCGGTCCGCGCGGGCTCGGCATCCTGATGGGCGCGTCGGGGCTCGGCGCTTTACTCGGCGCGGTCGTGCTGGCGACGCGCAAAGGCATCGAGGGCTTAGGCCGCTGGGTGGCCTTCGCCTCGGCAGGCTTCGGCGCGGGACTCATCCTGTTTTCGACGTCGCGTTCGTTCTGGCTCTCGGCGGCGCTCTTAGTTCCCGCGGGCTTCTCGATGATGGTGCAGATGGCCTCGTCGAATACGCTCATCCAGTCAATGGTGCCCGACGAATTGCGCGGGCGGGTGATGGCGGTCTACTCGATGATGTTCATGGGCATGGCACCGGTGGGGGCTCTGCTCGCGGGCACGCTGGCCGGGCGTCTGGGCGCGCCGCTGACGGTCGCGGTGGGCGGCGCGGCGTGCATCGTCGGCGCGGGACTCTTCTGG
>JAIVJM010000022.1 GCA_020199995.1 Acidobacteriota bacterium
GTCGAGGCCGAACTTGGCCCGGATGAACTCGTAGTATTTCGCGTCGCCGCTCTGGCCCGCGAGGATGTGCGCCGGGTCTCCGGGGGCGAGGTGAATAAGAAGAAAATTGATGGTGATAAGGGCGAGGATTAAAAGGAAAGACTGAACGGTGCGCCTGAAGAGGAGTCGGACGGATGAACGTGAGAGTAATTGCCGCCGCAGTTTCATGCCGTCTCTTGGTTGTTCATGGTTTCAATCAACGACTTGATGCGTTGGACGGCGACCAGCACCGCGCCCCTCACCTCGTCGCTCAACTCCGCCCCCAGTTCGTCGAAGCCCGCGGGCTGGCAGCCGACGATGAGCACTTTCGGGGGCAGCACCCCCAACGCCTTGGCCAGCACCAGAACTTTTGACGGCTCCGTGTAATGGGCGTCGGCTAATGAAGCGTGGAGCGCGGAGGGGTCGAGCGTCGAGGGGTCTGTAATGTCAGGCTCGATGACATAAATCGTGCCGGGCGCGCCGCCCCTCTCGATGGCGTCGGCGACGATGAGGGCTTCGTATCCGTCCATCAACTCCTGGACGAGGGGGATGCCGGCGATCCCCCCCTCGAACACCGTCACCCCATCGGGGAGGCTGCCGTTCAAGCCGAGCGCCCGCGCGACTTCGACCCCAAAACCGTCGTCGCCCCTAAGCACGTTGCCGACACCGGCGATCAGTATTCTCATCACGAGCGCGAATTGTAGAATGCGTGCGGCGGATTTACAATTCGCATTCCTGTTAACCCTGACCCGCCGGTCTGCCACTCGATGATCACGCGCGTTCAAATACTCGTCCGGGGAATCGTTCAGGGCGTAGGCTTTCGCCCGTTCGTTTACTCTCTGGCGGTCAAAGAATCTCTCAAGGGGAGGGTTCTCAACACCGCCGACGGCGTGCTCATTGATGTCGAGGGTGACCGGCTGTCCATCGAGCGCCTGCTCCGCGCCGTCGAAGCCCACGCGCCGACGCTCTCCCGAATCGACTCGATCAGCCGCCAAGACCTTTCGGACCTTGCTCGCTATCCGGACTTCCGAATCGTCGAGAGCACCGACGAGGGCGGGAAGTTTGTCCCCATCTCGCCGGACATAGCCACCTGCCGGGATTGCCTCGCGGAATTGTTCGACCCCTCGAACCGACGCTTCCGCTATCCCTTCATCAACTGCACAGCTTGCGGCCCCCGCTTCACTATCATTGAAGACATGCCCTACGACCGAGGCCGGACGACGATGCGGGATTTCGAGATGTGCGAGGCGTGCCGGGTGGAATACGAAAACCCGCTCGACAGGCGCTTCCACGCGGAGCCGACGGCCTGCGCGGCTTGCGGCCCGCGCCTCTCTCTCAAGGACGCGGAGGGCGATGAGGTCGCGCCCGACCCCTTAGGCCCGGAGGACGCGGTAGTTCGCGCTCGGCGGCTCATCTCGGACGGGCGCATCATCGCCGTCAAAGGTATCGGCGGGTTCCACCTCGCGTGCGACGCTTTGAGTGCGGATTCCGTCGAACGTCTGAGGCGCAAAAAATTCAGAGAGGACAAGCCGTTCGCTTTGATGGCGTGCTCCGCCGAGGCGGTCAGGGAATACTGCTCCGTCTCGGACGCGGAGAAAAGCCTGCTCGAATCGGGAGCGCGCCCCGTCGTACTTCTGGAAAGGAAAAAGGACTGCGCCATCCCCGAAGCGGTAGCCCCGTGCGTCAACACGCTCGGCTTCATGCTCCCCTCCGCGCCGCTTCATTACCTGCTTCTGGAACATTCGGACAGGCCGCTCGTCTTGACGAGCGGCAACGTCTCCGACGAGCCGATCTGTTACGAGGACGGTGAGGCCAAAGAGCGGCTGCGGGGCATAGCCGATTACTTCCTGCTCCACGATCGGAGGATTCACGTCCGGGCAGACGATTCGGTCACGCGCGTCACGGGAGGCCGTGAAATGGTGCTCCGCCGTTCCCGCGGCTACGCGCCCGCCCCGCTGCGCGTCTCTCCCGGGTTCGCCCGGCAAATACTCGCCTGCGGCGCGGAGCTGAAGAACACGTTCTGTCTCACGAGGGACGATTACGCATTCGTCAGTCACCACATCGGCGACCTGGAGAATCTTGAGACACTGCGCTCGTTCGAGCAGGGCATCGAACACTTCAAGCGTCTCTTCCGCCTCCGCCCCGAGGCGGTCGCCTACGACCTCCACCCGGAATACCTCTCGACCAAATACGCTCTCTCGCTCGACGAAGATTTAATCCGGGTCGGCGTCCAGCATCATCACGCCCACATCGCGAGCTGCATGGCGGACAACGGGGTCGAGGGCGAGGTCATAGGCGTGGCGATGGACGGGCTCGGTTTCGGCTCGGACGGGCGGATGTGGGGCGGAGAGTTCTTCGTCGCGGACTTCACGGAAGCCGAGCGCCTCGCCCACCTCGACTACATCCCGATGCCCGGAGGCGAGAAAGCCGTCCGCGAGCCGTGGCGGATGGCCGCCGTCTATCTCGAACGCGCTCTCGGAGAGGATTTCATGGAATCGGCCCTCCCGTTTATTCAGGATATGGACGCCCGTAAATGGGCTACGCTTCGCAGGATGATCTTAACCGGCACCAACAGCCCCGAGACGTCGAGCATGGGAAGACTCTTCGACGCCGTGTCGAGTCTGCTGGGGCTGCGCGGCGTCGTTAATTACGAAGGGCAAGCAGCGATTGAGCTGGAGGCGATTGCAGAGCGTGGTTGCGCTCAAAGATACGAGTTTGAGGTTGCGGGAAACGGGAGTATTATCAAAGCCGAGTCAGTGATTAGACGCGCGGTGGAAGATATACTTGCCGACGTGTCCCCACAGGTTGTTTCCGCAAAGTTTCATCTCGGCGTGGCTCAACTGATCGCTGCGGTCGCGGGCCGAATCAGGGACGAGCGGCACATTGATCGAGTCGTCTTGTCGGGAGGAGTCTTTCAAAACATGTTCCTGCTCGGGCGCACCCGTCGTTTGTTGAAAGACGAGGGCTTCGAGGTCTTCACGCACAGCCGCGTGCCGACGAATGACGGGGGCATCAGCTTCGGTCAGGCGGTCGTCGCCGGCGCGCGCATCGGACGCGGGAGAATCTAAGAGTATGTGTCTCGCGATACCGGGCAGAATTGTCGAGATCGTTGACGAGGAGAACAACATCGCCAAGGTGGACGTGGGCGGCGTGAGGCGCAACGTCAATATCGGGATGTTCGACGACGGTGAAGTCGGTGTCGGAGACTACGTGTTGATCCACGTCGGCTTCGCGATGAGCAAGATCGACGAGGCGGAGGCGGAGGAGACGCTGCGCGTGCTCAAGGAGATCGGCGAGTACGAGCCCGAAGTCGAGCAGTTCAAAACCACCCTGCAATAACTCCAGCGAACCTTAATGACCAAGTCCGCCGACGATTTTTCGCGCTCCTTTTACCCGTTCCTGCATCACGAGGATCGTGAGCCGCAGGGAGGAAGCCCCGACGAATTAGCGCCGGCAGCGCCCTCCCCCGGGCTGATTGAAGAGCTGCGCTTCTCGCTGATGGAAAAAGCGCGAGAGAGCGGAGAGGTCAAAATCAGGTTCTTTGAGGAGAATAAGGACGCAATTCTCGCCGCGTCCTTTGCCGTCGCGAGAGCATTCCATGAGGGGCGCAAGATGCTTGTCTGCGGCAACGGCGGCTCGGCGACCGACGCCCAACACATCGCCGTCGAGTTCATGCACCCGGTCACGGTGGGGCGCAAGGCTCTCCCGGCAATCTGCCTGACCAACGACATCGCGATGGTCACGGCGGTGGCGAACGACGTGGGTTTCGACGACGTGTTCTCACGCCAGATCATCGCGCTCGGAGCCGAGGGCGACGTGCTGCTCGGCGTCTCCACGAGCGGGAACTCCGAGAACCTTTTACGCGCCTTCAAGACGGCGCGGCGGATGAAACTCGTGACCGTAGGCCTGGCTGGAGGCGACGGGGGCAAGATGAGCGCAATGCGCGCGGACGGGCTGCTCGACTATTGCCTCACGGTTCCGACTTCAAGCACCCACCGAATCCAGGAGACACACGTCGCGCTTTATCACGTCATGTGGGACATGGTGCACACCTTCCTGCAACACGGGTCCCTGACAGGGAAGACGGACGACGAGAAGGGGAGGGCCGCGTCATGAAATTCGTAGACGAATACAGGCAGGGAGACATCGCTCGGAGGCTGGCGGACGAGATCGCGCTCTCTACCCGCGAGCCGCTCAAGATCATGGAGGTCTGCGGCGGCCACACGCACACGATCTTCAAGTACGGCATCGAGGATTTGCTGCCCGAAAACATCACGATGATTCACGGGCCGGGATGCCCCGTGTGCGTCATTCCGCTGGGGCGCGTGGACGACTCGATCTCGATTGCGCTCAGGCCCGGCGTCATCTTTACCACCTTCGGCGACATGATGCGCGTCCCCGGCTCGCGCACGAACCTGCTCGACGCCAAGGCCGCGGGCGCGGACGTGCGGATGGTCTACTCGCCGCTCGACGCCCTCAGGATTGCGAAGAAGAATCCAGACCGCCAAGTCGTCTTCCTCGCCCTCGGCTTCGAGACGACCGCGCCCTCGACCGCCCTGACCGTGCTTCAGGCGGCGAAGGACGGCGTGGAGAACTTCAGCGTCTTCTGCAACCACATCACCATCGTTCCCGCCCTCAAAGCGCTGCTCGATTCGCCCGACCTCAAGCTCGACGGCTTCGTCGGCCCCGGACACGTGAGCACCGTCATCGGGACGCGCCCCTACGACTTCGTCGCGCGCGAGTACGGGAAGCCCGTCGCCGTCTCCGGCTTCGAGCCTTTAGACGTGTTGCAGTCGGTCTACATGGTCGTCAGGCAATTCGTCGAAGGGCGCGCCGAAGTCGAGAACCAGTACGCGCGCTGCGTCAAGCGCGACGGAAACCGCCGGGCGCTCGAAGCCATCTTCGAGGTCTTCGAGCCGCGCGAATTTTTCGAGTGGCGGGGCTTGGGCTCCATCGCGCACAGCGGGATGAAGCTGCAGGGCAAGTACGCCGCCTTCGACGCCGAGCTCAAATTCGACGTGCCGGGGCTGCGCGTCGCCGACCCGAAGGCGTGCCAGTGCGGCGAGATTCTCAAAGGCGTCAAGAAGCCGTGGGAGTGCAAAGTCTTCGGCACGGCCTGCACGCCGGAGACGCCCATCGGCTCGTGCATGGTCTCTTCCGAAGGCGCGTGCGCCGCCTACTACAATTTCGGTCGGCTCTCGAAAATCGCGGAGCGCTCGGCCTGAGCCCCGTCGAGGCGGTCAACAGCCCGGTGAAGCGCACCTCTCAACAAGATGGCTGAAACATTCACTCCCTCGCCGCTCTTCCAGAGAGTTGAACGGGCGCGGCGGAGGAAGCACAAGATCAGGGACGAGTACATCACGCTCGCGCACGGGAGCGGGGGCCGGGCGATGCACGAGTTGGTCGAGGGGCTGTTTCTGGAATACCTGCGAAGCCCCATGCTTGAGTTGCTGGAAGATCAGGCTGTCTTCGAGGTGGGCGGTGACGCCCAAAGCGCTCCGGGCGCGGGCAACGGCGGCGGGGTGACGAGGCTCGCATACACGACCGACTCCTACGTCGTCGATCCGATTTTCTTCCCCGGCGGCGACATCGGGCGGCTCGCCGTCAATGGGACGGTCAATGACCTCGCGATGAGCGGCGCGCGACCGCTCTATCTCTCAGCCGCTTTTATTCTGGAGGAAGGCTTCCGTATCGATGATTTGAGACGGGTGCTCGAATCCATGCGCGACGCGGCGGCGAAGGCGGCCGTCCAGTTCGTGACCGGCGACACGAAGGTCGTACAGAGGGGGAGCGCCGACAAGATTTTCATCAACACCTCAGGCATTGGCGTCGTCGAGTCGCACGTGCGCATCTCCGCCTCGCGCGCGGCGGTGGGCGACAAAGTCATCCTGAGCGGCACGCTCGGCGACCACGGCACCACGATTATGATCGCACGCGGCGAGTTGGAGTTGGAGACCGAGATAGAAAGTGACACCGCGCCGCTCAACTCTCTGGTCGCGGACATGCTGGACGAGGCGGCGCGCGTCTCCACGGTCGAGACGATTCACTGTTTGCGCGACCCGACGCGCGGCGGCGCGGCAACGACTCTCAACGAGATCGCGGTCAGCTCCGAAGTTTACATCGAGATTCGTGAAGATTTAATTCCCGTGCGCGAGGAAGTAAAAGGTGCGTGTGAGATTTTGGGCCTCGACCCACTCTACGTCGCTAATGAGGGAAAGTTGATTGCGCTGGTTTCACCTGACGTCGCGGAATCAATGGTTGCGCGCATGAGGCAGAACCCATACGGCCTTAACGCCCGCGTCATCGGCGAAGTGAAAGTGGAGCCGCGTGGAATTGTTGCAATGCGAACAGGCTTCGGCGGCACGCGCATCGTGGACATGCTTGTCGGCGAGCAATTGCCGCGAATCTGTTGACGACCTTAACGGGCTGCGGCTTTTTCATGATATGGAATACGCAAGTCTCGCTCGCCGAATTTACGAGGGCGTGTGGCCATCACATTTTGCCCCTTTGTTCGTGTGCGATTTGAGCCGCCCGATTGACCGTCGCCGATTCGGACACGCGTGCCGGCGGAAGATATAAATTTGATAAATCAACTCTGCTTACATGGAATGCCGACTCCGCGAAAAATCTTAACTGCTCGTTTCGTCAAAACAGGCGCTATGAGAGGCTTGCGATTACCGTAAGTTAAATTCGTAAAACCTTCGGAGGTTAATTTGAAGAAAATGAAAGACAATAAAATAAAGGATCGCGGTTGTGTAAAAAACTTTCGGCAGATGGCCTCAATTTCAGTGCTGGTTTTCGGTGTGGTGCTCGGAGCCGGTTGCTCTCGAAATCCGCCGCCGAGCGCAGAACAACTTGCTCTGGGAAAGCCTGTCACCAAACAACTCAAGAATGACGAAATCCATTCTTATACGGTTAGTCTCGACAAAGGCGAATTCATAGGTCTGAGCATCGAACAACGTGATGTAGATGTGATTACGAAAGTCTTCGCGCCAAACGGCGAATTGCTCGGCGAGTTTGATACGCCGACGAGCGGTCGGGGAACGGAACAGGTGAGGGTCGGGGCTGAATCTGAGGGCGAATACCGCTTCGACATTTATACCCTTTCGACGGGCGCGGAACCCGGTCAATACACGTTGCGGCAAACCGAGTCTCGCCCGATAACCGAACGCGACCGCAAAATTCTCTCCGCCATTAAACTCCATCAGGAAGCTGATGGCCTACGCGCCAAGCCGGAATCGAGACGAGATTCTCTTCACGTTTATGAAAGGGCTTTGGGGGTCTGGCGTGAAGTCGGCGACGAGCGTGAAGAAGCAAACACTTTGCGGGCGATGGGTTTCGCTTATCAAAGGTTGGATGAACCCGAAAATGCCAAAGTTCATTTCGGGCGAGCCTTAGAAATTTGGGAGACGACCGGCGATTGGCGCTCCGCCGCTTTTACACACATCATCTTCGGAGTTATCAACAAAAAACAGAACGATTATGAAGCGGGTCTTGAGGAAGACCTCAAAGCCCTGCCCCTTTGGGAAAAAGCCGGTGACATGCCGGAATACACGCAAAATCTCGTGCGCATCGGTAATGATTACGTCAAACTACAAAAAAAGTCGGAAGCCGTCTCCTATTTTGAACGGGCTGTGGAAGCCGGCAGTAAGGTTGAAAGTGTCGCGTTGAAAGCGTATGTGTTGAGCCAGTACGGAGATGCCCAAGCAGCTTTCGGGAACAAAACGGAGGCGCTGAATCATTATCAAAAATCGCTGGCTTTATGGGAATCCCTCAAACAGGACAAAACCATCAGCTCTCTCAAAGAGAAGATTGCTAAATTACAGTAAACTGGCTTTCATTGAATGGCACACTCTGATTTGAATAATTTAGAGACCAAAACAGTTGCGTTCCGGCAGCGGCAGTGTGCATAAAAGCGCTCGGAGTGAAGATATTGTAAATCTTCCATCCCGGTGCTAGTCTTAAGCTCATGAAGTGTTATCTACTCCGCACAATCGTCCTGATTATCACCTTCGGCCTCGGCGTCGCCGTGGTGCCAGCGGGGCGTTATCTTCAAAGGGGCGGGGTTCAGCGCACTGACTTTCCAAACCAAAAACCGTTTGTCCTGATCGTCAGAAAAAGGGCCAACAGTCCTGAGCCCAGACCCATGTGCCGTTAGTTTCACCAGCCCCCGGTTTTTTAAGCTATGGCACTGACTCTTATCTTTTCATGAGATAGCTCAGCGCGTGAGACTTAGCAATTCAACCTGATTGCGGATGAGCGGGACAACCCCCCTCTCTTTCTTCAATTCGCAACTCGTGACCAATCAAGAGGCGGCTTATGAAGATTGCCATTAGCGGCAAGGGCGGTTCCGGTAAGACTACCATCTCGGCGACGCTCATCCGCCTCATCGCGCGTCGCGGCCTGCCCGTCCTCGCCATTGACGGCGACCCCAACCCTAATCTCATTCAGGCGCTCGGCGTCGGCCCCGGCGTGGAAGCGGAAGCGGTTCCCCGCAGCGTCGTCGAGCGCCGCGAAGACGAGACGGGCAAAACCCGCCACGTGCTGACCGTGCCCATCGCTGAGATCGTCGAGCAGTACGGGCTCAAGGCGCCCGACGGCGTGACGGTGTTGGTCGGCACGCGTGTTGACCACGCGGGCGCGGGTTGACTCTGCGGCGCACATGCTGCCGTGCGCAGCATCGTCGGCGAGATCGTCAACAGTTCCGAGGGCGTGACCGTGATGGACATGGAAGCCTCCATCGAGCACATGAGCCGGGGCACGGTCAGATACGTTGACGCGCTGCTCGTGGTGCTGGAGCCTTACTACCGCTCGATGGAGACCGCCGGGCGCACCGTGCCGCTCGCGCGCGGACTCGGCATCGAGCGCATCTACGGCATCGCCAACAAACTCCGCAGTCCGCAGGACGCCGAAGCCGTCGAAGCCTACTGCCGCAACCACGATTTACAACTGATCGCCAAAATCCCCTTCGACGACAACGTGGTCGAGGCCGACCGGACGGGACGCGCGGTGATTGATTACGACGTGACTTCTCCCATCGTCGAGGAGTTGTCGCACGTCCCCGATTTTCTGCTACGTGAAGTTAAAGTGAATGGCAACGGGGCGGGAGGGAATTGAGATGCTCGATAACATGGACACAACGACGCTGTGGACGTACTCGCTCATCGCGGGGGCGGTGGTGATTGTCATCGTCGCCGTTTTGCTCATCATGCTCATCGCGGCGGCCAACCGGGTGAACAAAAACGCGAGCAACATCTGGGACGCGGGCAAACAGATCGCCGGCAACACCGTCTCGATCTGGATGCTGAACGTGACTAACAGAGTCGCGGGGCAGATTCTGGAAACCGCCCAGTCCATCAACTCGCGCGCGGAGTCAATTGACAACACGATAGCGGCGCTCGGCAACGCGCTCGCGCCGAAGAGGTGAGGGATGCGACTACTTACCTGGTTGACTGTCATCTATGCCGCGGTGCTGGTGCTGGCACTGGCCGTGAGCCTGATCACGATCTTCGTCTACCTCTGGCGCATCGGCAGCGCGCTCGCCGAAGTCCGTCGCGCACTCGCCGAGGCGCGGGATAACACCGCCCCGTTGGAGGGGCATCTGGAAATCATCAACGGGGGCTTGAGCGGCGTCGGCGATGGGTTGCAGTCGGTTGACGGGCATCTCGCCGGGGTGGACGCCAGCTTGAACGCGGTCGCGGAGCATCTCGGCATCGGCGAGACGGTGTGACGGCTCTCGGCTCAAAGTCGTCCAACTTTTGAAAGGCGTGTGAATTATGGACACTGCGATCATCGTCGTCTGGACGACAACCTTAGTCGTCGCGCTCATCCTCACGCTGTTCATTCTGAAACTCGTGTTCCTGATCGTGCGGACGGAAAGAGACATCTTGAAACTGGCGCACACGACGCTCGCCGCGGCGCAGGGGATCGTGCGCAACACCGCTTTGATCTCGGGGTTGGAAACGACTAAGGGCGTGGCGGGGAACATTCTGTCCGTCGCCGGCGCGATTGACGCGGGGTCGGCTTCGATTGAAGCGAAGCTGCGTTCGGTCGGGGACGCGCTCGCCGGGGGGAGGTCTTGAGATGACATTGTTGCTGACGATCCTGACGGCGCTGCTCGCCGCGAGTTTAGTGATCGCGCTCGTCGTGTCCCTCTTTCTGATTTTGAGGACGCTCCAGTCCGTGCGAAAGTACATCGAGAAAATCAACTGGGGCGTGCGCGCGATTGAGAAGGAGACGGAGATGCTCGGCGGGGTGGAGACGCTCAACGGGGGCTTGACCGCGCTCGCGGGCGGTTTGGAATCCGTCGCGGCGCACTTCACCAACGTAGACGCAAACGTGGACGGGGTGGGCGAAGCGTTGCTGCGCGGATGAGCCGGCGGCGGCGGGGAGAAAAACTTATGGGCGAGATTCCTGAGAAACACGTCGGCAAAGCCGGTAGTCATAAGCAGCAAATATCAGCGACGGCCAACATGCCGGATCAGGTCGGCAACGTCGCGCGACGCACAATGGAAGAACTGGCCGAAGACATCATCGCTTCGCAGGGTAAGAGTAAATTCAGTCTCGGGCCGCTGGAGAAAGTCTACGTCTTCTGGCTCGCGGGGATGAGCTGCGACGGTTGCACCGTCTCTGTGAGCGGCGCGACCGAGCCCGCGCTCGAAGATTTGCTGACCGGCTCAATACCGGGCGTCCCGCTTGTTGTCCTGCACCATACTGTTCTGACACTGGAATCGGGCGACCATTTCACCACTTCGCTGGAGAAGGCGGTGCAAGGCAAGCTCGACGCTCCGTACGTCGTCGCCTATGAAGGCTCGATTGCCGACGAGAGATTAACCGCAGGCTGCGAGCCGTTCTCGGCCAGTGGATCGCAGCCGCTCTGGGCGGAAAGCGGAGAGCGTCAAAGAGTATCTACCGCGGAGTGGGTGAAGAGGCTTGCGCCGGGCGCGGCGGCAGTGATTGCCGTCGGGACGTGTGCGACGTGGGGCGGCATCCCGGCGGCTTACGGCAACATCACCGGCTCGATGAGCGTGATGGATTTTCTCGGCAAAGAATACCGCAGCATGCTCGGCCTGCCCGTCATTAACATCCCGGGGTGCGCCCCCGTCGGCGACAACTTTACCGACGCGGTGCAGGCGATTTTGCTTTTCCTGCAAGGCCTCGGCCCGCTCCCCGAGTTCGACGAGTTGGGCCGCCCGGCGTGGCAGTTCTCCGAGACGGTGCACACGCGCTGCGTGCGCGCCGGCTTTTACGAAGAAGGGTCTTTCGCGAAAGAGTACGGCGACAAAGAGTGTCTGGTGGAGATCGGCTGCTGGGGGCCGGTCGTCCAATGCAACATCACGGAGAAGGGGGCCATCTCCCACATGGGCGGGTGCATGAACTCGGGCGCGCCCTGCATCGGCTGCACGATGCCCGGCTTCCCCGACAAGTTCTCGCCGTTCTACAAATCGCCGCCGGGCTCGCTCGTGTCGAGCAACGCCTCGCGGCTGCTCGGCTCGATCATCCGCCCCTTACGGCGCATCAGCCAGCGCGAGCGCAACCGCGAAATACGCTGGCACGACACGGTGCCGACGGGGTGGGCGATGGAGCGGGGCAACGAGTCGCTCTCGCACCGGATTCTCGAAGTCTTCTACGAGGCGTTGCAGTTTCAGGGCGCGAAACGTCCCGAACGAGACCCGCAGAAGAAGTTCCCGCCGGGCCATCGAAGCCTCCCCGGTCGTGTCTATGGCGACAGCGATTATCAGGTCTTGCCTGAGGATCGGACGAAGGAACCGGAGAAAAGGGTTCTCTGAGCATCAGGTTCCCGCCACGCAGCGGGACGAGGCGCTTTGTTCCAAACGACGATGCGGTAAGTTAACGCGAGAACAGGTAGCAACGGAGACTCCCTGAGATGTGCTTCAAGAATCTTCCGGTCGAGTTCGACGCGCAGGGCATCGCGCACCTCAAAGGCGGTGTCGTTGATCCTTTCGCCTACAAGCCGCGAGAGATCAAGCGCGACAAGCTCGAAGAACTGCTCGCGCGCAACGGGCACATCAAGGACGTCAGCATCTCGCCGGTGACGCGCGTGGCGGGCGCGCTCTCGTTTCACGCGGTGGCGGATTTGGAGGAGCGCAAGTTCCTCGACGCCAACTCGATTGCGACCCTCTTCCGCGGCTACGAGGTGATCCTCAAGGGGCGCGACCCGCGCGACGCCATCTATATTTCGAGCCGCGCCTGCGGCGTGTGCGGTGGCGTCCATTCGACCGCCGCGTGCGAGGCCATCGAGATGGCCTTCGGCATTTCGCCGCCGCCGCTCGGAACGGTGCTCCGCAACCTCGCGCTCGCGCTCGACTTCCTCTACGACCACCCGCTGCACCTCTTCTTGCTCGCCGGCCCGGACTACTCCCAAGTCGTGGTTGAAGCGACGAGTCCGGCGATGTGGGAGAAGGCGCAGGTGACGGAGGCCCCGAACGCCGAGGTTCACCAGTTCAAGACCATCGGCGACATCATGAAGGGTCTCAACCCACTCTCGGGCAAGCTGTACCTCGACGGCCTCAAGATGACGCGCACGCCGCGCGAAGCCTACTCGGTGCTCTTCGGTAAGTATCCGCATCCGCAGACGGTCGTCCCCGGCGGCATGTCCTCGACGGTCACGATCACGGACTTCAACGAGACTTACACACGGCTCCAGAAGATGATCGACTGGACGAAGCGGATGATCCTGCTGTGGGACGACCTCACGGAGTTCTTCTACGAGTACAACCCCGAATACAAGAAGGTCGGCGCGCGGGCGGCGAACATGATTGACCTCGGCATGTGGGACGATCCCGACTCTTACGACGCCAGCTACGCGCGTTGCAACGAGTGGGGCGAAGCGCGTTGGGCGACGCCGGGCGTAGTCATTGACGGCGAGCTCGTGACGACGAAACTACAGCAAATCAACCTCGGCCTCGAAGAGTTCGTCGAGCATTCTTATTACGACGACTGGAATCAGAACGGCAATCAAAGATACCAGACAGACCCGTCGGGCGCGCCGCTCTCGCCGAATCACCCGTGGAACAAGGAGACGCTCCCGAAGCCCTCGAAGGAGAGTTGGAAGGATCGCTATACATGGGACACCGCGCCGCGCTGGGACAGGCAGGTCGTCGAGGCCGGGTGCTACGCGCGAATCTGGACGACCGCCGCCGCCGGGCTGATGCCGAAGAACGACTTCCTCGAATCCACCGGCCACAGCCTCAAATTTCACATGCCGAAGACGATGCTGCGCGCGATGGATTTCGAGTGGAAGATTCCACAGGTGTGGAACGCCTTCGAGCGCAACCGCGCGCGCGCCTACTGCATGGGGTATAACCTGATGATCGCCTACACGATGGTGCTCAAGGCTTTCGACCTCTTGCGCAAAGGCGAAGACAAAGTCAGCACGAAGTTCGAGGTGCCGATGGGCGAGCGGATCGGCGTCGGCTTCTGGGGCGCGGGGCGAGGCTATCTCTCCCACCACCTCGTCTTGGACAAGGGCGCGATAGTCAACTACCAGATCGTCACGCCTTCGACCTTCAACGCCTCGCCGAAAGACCCTTTCGGCAACGCCGGCCCCTATGAGGAGGCCGTGCTGAACACGCCGATCCTCGAAGACTTCTCCAAGGATGCGGACTTCACGGGCGTCGACATGCTCCGCACCATCCGCAGCTTCGACCCCTGCATGCCCTGCACGACCCACATCTACGGCGGCGAGCGTGAGATCGTGCGCGAGGTCAACACCTGCGCCTGCTCTGCCGAAGGATAAGACGATTGCGGATTTCGGATTTCGGATGAAAGGCAGCCGCATTTTTCTTAAATTCGCAATCCGCAATCCGTATTCCGTATTCCGCAATCACCATGATGGTTTTAGTTTCGGGCATCGGCTACTCGAACCAGAGCGACTTCTCGTTTGGCCGCGTACTGTACGGGGAGATGGCCGAAATGAGTTGGCCCGAACACGTCCACGTCGAAGACCTGAACTTCGGCCCCATCATGATTTACCAGTGGCTCGAAGAGTCTCCCGTCAAATTCGACAAGGTCGTGCTGGTCAGCGCCGCCAAACGGGGGCGCGAGCCGGGGACGCTGGAGGTGTACCCCTGGGACGGGGTACTCCCCGACGCGGCAGGGATTCAGGCGTGCGTCGAAGAGGCCATTACCGGGGTCATCAGCCTCGACAACCTGCTCGTCGTCTGCAAGCACTTCGGCGTCCTTCCCGAAGACGTGACGATCATTGAGATCGAGCCGCAGAAAGAGGATTTCGGATTAGAGTTCAGCCCCGCCGTCGCCGCCCGGGTGGAGGAGGCGATTGAACTCGTCAGGACTGAAGTGATGAAGGCGAAGCGCCGATGAGTGAAGTGTCAGGCCGGGAGCGGGACGCGGAGGAACTGCTCGGGCAGTTGGGCGCGCTCGTCGAAGAGCTTGAACAGTATCCGGACACGGAGGTGCGCGAGAAAGCCCTCGACCTCGTCCAGATCATCCTCAAGCTGCACGGCGAGGCGCTGCGCCGCGTGCTGACGACTTTCGAGTCGCTGCCGTTGAAGAGCGAGATATATTCGCGGATGCTGGGGGACGAAGTCATCCACGCCGTCCTGACCATCCACGATCTGCTGCCGGAAGATTTGGGCGCGAGGGTGGCGAGAGCCATCGAGGAACTCCGCCCCTTCCTGCTCTCGCAGGGGTGTGACGTGAAGCTGATCGCGGTGAATGAAGGGCGCGCCCGCCTGCGGCTGATGCGCAGCGGACAGGGCGCGCCGCCTGTGGCGGCGTTGAAACTGGAAATCGAAAAGGTGCTCGACGTGGCCGCGCCCGACCTGTTAG
>JAIVJM010000023.1 GCA_020199995.1 Acidobacteriota bacterium
TCTCAGAGATCGAACGTCAGGTCGGGAGTTTGCGCCGTCAGGCGGCCAAGGCCCGGCGCTACCAGCAGTCCCGCGAAGAGCTGCGCGAGCTTTTGCGCCATGTCTACGCCGCCGACGAGCGTGCACTGACCTCGAACCTCGACAGTTTGCGCGTGGGGCTCAACGCCGCGAACGTCGAAGTCGAACGGCTCGCCGAAGAGCTCGACCTGCGCGAGGAGGAGGCGAGGCAGGCGACGACCGAGGCACGCGCGCGCGAAGAGGAGCTGGCGGAAGTGCGTGCAGCCGTCTCGGAGTCGGCCCTCGTGCGCGACCGCCGCGAGCGCGAGCGCACGTATCAGGAGGAGCAGATCGCGGCGCTGGAGAATCGCCTCGCGGAAGTCCGCCGCGAGATGGAGACGGTCGGCGCGCGTCTCTCGTCCGTCATGGGCGAGAGCGAATCGCTCGTCCTGACGGACGTGCAGATGCGCGAGGAGAGCGAGCAGAGCGCGCGCGGGCTCGAAGAGGCCGAGAATTCTTACGCGCGCCGCGTCGCCGGAGTGCTCGAAGCCGAGGGGGCGATTGAGCGCGCGCGCGGCGAGCTTTTGACGCACACGGGCGTCTCCGAGCGGCTGCTGGAGATCGGGCGGCAACTCGAAGCGGCGCTTGAAAAGCTCGCGCTTCAGGCCGAGGGGCTCGAGCGCGAGGGCGAGCGCGCCGCCGCCGTCCACGCGCAGGCTGAAAGCGACGCCGCCCGGCTTCAGGGCGAGATCAAAACGGCGCGCGCGCGCATTGACGCACTGCTCGCCGAGCGCGAGCAGCGCACGGGCGAATTGACCGTGGCCCGAGCCGACGTCAACGCGACCGCCGCCGAGCACGCGCGGACGCGTGACGAGGCCGCGCGCGTCCGCCACCGCCTCGACACGCTCGCCGAGATAGATTCGCAACGCTCGCTCTACTCGCAGGCCGTCCAGCGCATCTTCACGCCCGAGCCCGCGGACGCCGCGCGTGATTTTCACACCATCGGGACGCTCGCGGACGTCTTGCGCGTCGAGCCGCACTGGGAGCGCACGGTCGAGAGCGTGCTGGGGCCATACCTCCAATCGGTCATTGTCCCGACGCCGGACGACGCCGTGCGCGCCGCCGCGTGGCTCCACGCGACGGGCGCGGGCCGCGCCAACTTTCTCGTCGCCGGTCTTCACGGCGGCGCGGAAACGACGGACGCGGACGACGACTTTTTTCAGGGCACGACGCTCGCCGATTACCGCGAGGCCGACCTGAGAGTCGCGAACCTGCTTGGCGCGCCGCGCGAGATCGGGGCCGTCCTGCGCCGCACGCTCGCGCGAGAGATGGGCGCGCGCGTCACCGAGAGCCTCGACGAAGCGATGCTCGCCACGCTCCCCACCGGCGAGATGTGCGTGACGAAAGCTGGCGAGTGGGTCATCGGCGGACAGTTCCTCTCGGCCGGGGGGCCGCGCGTGTCCGAAGATGGCGCGGGTCTGCTGGCCTTCAAGCGCGAGATGCGCGAGCTGGAAGCACGGATGGTGGGGCTCGAAGCCGACCTCGTCTTCGCCGATGAGGCGGCGGCGCGCGCTCGTGCGCGGCTCGTCGAACTCGAAGACGCCTTCGTGCTCCTCAACGATGCCATCGGGCGCGAGGAGCGCGAGCACATCGCGCGCGAGGTCAACGCCGCACAGCTCCAGCAGGAGATCGAGCGCGCCGAGCGACACATGCGCGTCGTCGCCGACGACGCGGCGCGTCTCGCTGCCGAAGAGCAGGAGCTGCGCGAGCGCCGCGCCCTCCAGCTCGCCGAGGCCGGGGCCGTCGAGGCGGCGCGCGCCGCCGCCGCGCAGTCGGTCGCGGAGGCTTCGGAGTCTCTCGCCGAAGCGCGCCGCGCCGCCGAGGCCGAGAGCGAACATCTGGGCCGCCAGCGCGCGGTCGCCGCCACCGCCGCCGAGCGCCGCCGGGCGACAGCCGCCGAGCTGCGCCGGATGGAGGGCGAGACGGGCGAGTTGCGCGAGCGGCTCGAACGGCACGAAGGGGAACTGGCCGCGACGGGCCAGCGCCTCGAAGTTTTGCGCCGCTCGCTCGCCGAGCTGAGCGAGGGTTCCGGACAGGTCGAGAATGAACGCCTCGCGCTCGAAAGCAGGGTCGAGGAGGCTTCGGCCCGTCTCGCCACCTCGCGCGTCAACGCGGACTCTTTGTCAGCGGACGTCACCGAGCTGCACCAGAAGGCCGCCGAGGCGCGTGACTCGCGCGCGGCGCTCGAAGTGCGCAGGGCCGAGACCGCGGCGCGCCTCAACTACGTGCGCGAGTCGTGCCTGAGCGAGCTCAACCAGCCGCTCGAAGAGCTGGCCGCCGCCTTCCCAACGGAAGAGGGCTTCGACCTCGAAGCCTCGCGCGCGCGCCTCGAAGAGCTGCGCGCACGCATCGAAGGCTTCGGCGCGGTCAACATGATGGCGCTCGAAGAGCTGGCCGAGAACGAGGAGCGGCTCGCGTTCCTCACGACGCAGCGGCAGGACATCACCGACGGCATCTTCGCGACCGAAGAAGCCCTGCGCGAGATCAAGCGCCGCTCGCGCGACCGCTTCCGCCACGCCTTCGAGGAGGTCAACCGCAACTTCGGTCAGTTCTTCGTCGAACTCTTCGGCGGCGGGCGCGGCGAGATGAGCCTGCTCGACTCGGACGACGTGCTGGAGTCAGGGAT
Organism: Acidobacteriota bacterium; assembly: GCA_020199995.1. Taxonomy (GTDB): domain Bacteria; phylum Acidobacteriota; class Blastocatellia; order Pyrinomonadales; family Pyrinomonadaceae; genus JAIVJM01. The sequence goes on from JAIVJM010000023.1 coordinate 2,684, forward strand.
AGACATCATCGCGCAGCCGCCGGGCAAGCGCCTGCAAAACGTCCTCCTGCTCTCGGGCGGCGAGAAGGCGATGGCGGCGCTCTCGCTCGTGCTCGCAATCTTCAAGTACCGCCCCTCCCCCTTCTGCCTCCTCGACGAGGTGGACGCGCCGCTCGACGAGGCGAACGTCGGTCGCTTCACGAACAAGATCATCGAGATGAGCGCCGACACGCAGTTCCTCGTCGTCACGCACAACAAGCGGACGATGGAGTCGGCGCGCGCGCTCTACGGCGTGACGATGGAAGAGGTCGGCATCTCCAAGCTGGTCTCGGTCAGGTTCGAGTGAGCTTACAAAAAAGATTTCTGACGTGTGTCGCGTTAGCCGCGCTCGCCTCGACGGGCGCGGCTCTTTGCGCCGCGGCGCAGAGTAAGAGAACGCAGAGGCCCGCGGCAGCTGGGCAGAGCGCGCCGCAGAAGACCACACAGAGGCCCGCCGAGCAGCCGAGCGCGCCGAAGAAGGCGACGGCGAGGCCGGATGAGATTGACGCTCAGAAAGCGACTTCGACCGCGAAGCCGACCCCGACGCCGAAGGAAGACCCGCACGCCGCGCGCTACATCTACGAGTTCGAGCAGCCGGACTTCTTCGTCTACTTCACTCACATCGAGCACGACGCCGAGGGCCGGGGCCACATCCGCTTCGAGCGCCGCTCGGACGTCGAACAGATCACCGAGCCCTTCCAGCTCTCGCCCGCCGCGCTCGGACGCGTCGCGGCGCGCTGGGAGGCCTTGAAGTTCCTCGACTCGACGGCGAACTATCAGGGCGAGCGGATTTACCCGAGTTACGGCAAGTCGCGTCTCCGGATGAAGCAGGCGGGCCGCGAGCGCATCCGACGAACGCGTCCCGCTCGTCGGTCGCAACCAAGCCGTCCGCGTCCTGAAAAAGTTGGAGAAGTCAGAAAAGTAAGGGCGGGGTTAGCTCGCTTGTATCGCCGCCGTCCGTTCTCGTGCGACGGGGACGGGCGGCTATTTCTTTTTCTCTTTGCGCCACGTGCGGACGAAAATGACGACCGCCGTGATGCCGAAGAGGAGCAGCACCGCCATCAGCGCCAGCACGAAAATCAGCTCTCTCGAAGCTCCGTCGCTCATGCTTGGTTTAACTCCCCGTCTTGCGATAAGTGAAGCTCGTCAGGCCGCCTGCTCCTCGGGCGCGGCGGTCGGGGCAGGCGCGGGCTGGTAGCGGATACGCCGGATGCGCCGGCGCTCGACCTGCTCGACGAGGAAGTGCGCGCCCTCGTGCTCCACGTCTTCGCCGGGGCGGAGGATACGGCCCGCCTTGGCGAGGAGGAATCCGGCCATCGTCGTATAGCCCGCCTCTTCCGGCAGCTTGAGGTCGAAGCGGCGGTTGGCGTCGCGCACGGCGAGCATGCCGTCGAGCAGGTATGTGCCGTTCGGCTCTTCGATGATCTGCGCGCGCACCTCCTCGTCGTACTCGTCGTTGATCTCGCCGACGATCTCTTCCAGAAGGTCTTCGAGCGTGACGATGCCTTCGAGTCCGCCATGCTCGTCCACGACGCAGGCGATGTGCGTCTTGGCCGACTGCATCTGCGCGAGCACCGCGCCGAGCTTGGCCGTCGCCGGGATGAAAAGCGGCGGGTGCAGAGACTTTTCCATATCGAACCCGACGGGATTGGTCGAGCGCAGGCACGGCATCAGGTCTTTCATAAAGAGAACGCCGACGATGTCGTCGAGCCGCTCGCGGTAGACGGGCAGGCGCGAGTAGCCGTGCTCGCAGAAGGCGGCCTCGGCCTCTTCGAGCGTCGCCGTCACGGGTAGCGCCATGACCGCCGTGCGCGGAATCATCGCCTCGCGGACTTCGGCGTCGGCGAAGTCGAAGACACGGTTGATGAGTTCCTGCTCCGCGGGGTCGATGTGCCCGCCCTTGCGCGACATCTCGATGACCTGACGAAGCTCCTCCTGCGTGTAGATCGAGGCGTGCTCGCTCGACGCGTGGAGCCCGAAGAGCCGCACCACGCGCGCGCTCGCCCAGTCGAGGGCGTAGACCAGAGGCTTCCCGATGGTGAAGAAAATCCGCATCGGCAGCGCCGAGGCGAGCGCCACTTTTTCGGCACGTTCAAGCCCCAAAAGCTTCGGGGCCTGCTCGCCGATGACGATGTGCAGCGAGGTGATGACGGCGAAGGAGATGACGAAGGAGATGATGTGCACCCACTTCTCAGAGACGCCCGCGCGCGCGAACGGGCCTTCGAGCAGGTGTGCGACCACCGGCTCGCCGAGATAGCCGAGCCCGAGCGAGGCGAGCGTGATGCCGAGCTGCGCGGCGGAGAGGTACGCGTTGAGGTTGCCGAGCAAGGCCATGAGGCGCTTGGCGCGGCGGTCGCCGCCCTCGGCCAGCGTCTCGATGCGCGAGCGGCGGACTCCGACGAAGGCGAATTCAGCCGCCACGAAAAAGCCGTTGGCGAGAACCAGCAGCAGCACGGACATGAGTTCGAGGAAAATAATCATCTTGCGCGAATAAGGTTTGGAAGCATCATGCCTGTTCAGCCGCCCGAGTTCAAGCCCCTTCAGCCGGCGACGCCCCCGGCGAGCAGGCGGCAGAATTCCACGATGCGGTTCTCCGCCCAGAAGCGGTCTTCGCCGCCCGACGCGGCGTCCGCGATGAAAGCGACATGGCCGCCGCGCGGCGGCATGACGAGCAGCACTTCGGGGTTTCCGGCGAGCGAGGGGTCGAGGAACGAAGAGGCGGGGATGATCGGGTCGTCCCCGGCGTGGAGGATAAGAGTGGGGATACGGATGCGCGCGACGAGGGGGAGCGCGCTGCTTTGCGCGTAGTATTCGGCGGCGTCGCGAAAGCCCCCGTGGGGGGCAGTATAGCGTTCGTCGAACTCTCGCACGGTGCGGACGCGGCGCACGTCCCGCGCGTCGTAGAGGAGCGGGTGCCGCCTCTGTTTGCGCCGGATGCGCCGGCGGAGGCTGCGCATGAAGCTCGACATGTAGATGCGGTTCTCGCGCCGCTCGATCTGGTCGGCGCAGGCGCTCAGGTCGAGCGAGGGCGAGACGGCGCAGACGCCCGCGAGCGAGTACGGCGGATGGTCGCCGTACTCGCCCGCGAGCTTGAGGGCCATGTTGCCGCCCATCGAAAAGCCGACCACGAAAATCGTGCGGAGCCCATCGCCTGCGGCCAGCTCTTCGACCACGTGGCGGATGTCGCCGCTCATCCCGCTGTGGTAGAGCGTTTCGGTGAGGTGTTCGGTGTCGCCGCAGTTGCGCATGTTGACGCCCACGGCGTTGAACCCCGCGGCGAAAGCCTTGCGCGCCGTGCCGCGCATGTAGTGCGAGCGGCTGGAGCCTTCGAGCCCGTGGACGAGGACAAGGGTCGGGGCCGCGCGGCGCTCAGTCTGCCAGCGGCAGTGCGCGAGCAGGCTCGACCCCGTCGCGACCTCGAAGGTGCGCGCCTCGTAGCCGCGTATCTCGTCGTTCAGGCGCGTGTTGGTCTTGCCCTTGAGCCCCGCGACGAGCGTCTGCGCGTGGCCGCCGCGTGCCAGCCGGTGCGGGACGAAAGGCTTCGTGCGGAAGACGCGCGCGATTTCCGCGAGGCGCGGGCTTAGTGCCTGCATCGGAACCTGCGCGGCGGCGCTGGCAGTCTCTGTGTTCCCCGTCCAACCACTGTCCTTGATCGTTTCCATCGGCGTCGTCGCGTCAGTTCAGATTTACGTCTGCGCCGACGATTATAAAGGAAGACCGACGAAGGATGGAATAGACCCCGAGCCGCAAGCCCGACCGTGAGGGAGGGCGTCCGCAACAGTGAGCAGTGAGCAGTCAAGACCGGTTAGCCGTCTTGACTGCTTACTGCTCACTGCTTACTGCTCACTGCTCATTGCTCACTGCTTACTGCTCACTCTTCGCCCCCCGCTCACGGTCTGGTTAGCTCTTACGCGATGCGAGGCGGCTCTAATGGCGTCGGGTCTCCGGCGGGCATGGGGGTGTCGTCGGGCTCGGTGATGGGGGCGCGCGGGCTCGGGTCGGCGTCGGGCGGGAGCGGCAGCGGCTCTGGCTGAGTCGGGTCGGGCCGAAGCGGGTCGTTGGGTTGTGTCGGTGGAATGTCGGGCTGGTCGCCGGGCTGCGGCGGCTCCGTGTTCGGGTTGCGGCTCATCCTCTTTTTCTCCTCAAAAAAGTCTTAGCGAAATGCCAAGACTCTAGCATGAATCGGCAATGCGCCACACGGCCGGGCGCCGCCGCGTCCGCAAAATCCCGACGCGGCGGCGCGGCACGTGGATTGAAGATGAAGCGAGGGTGGAAGCGTCGGAGTTTAGAAGGGCGCACAAGGCAAGTTCGCAAGTTTGAAGAGAGGAGCAGGGCATGACTAACACTATCGTCGTCACTTACCTCGCTTACCTCTGCCTCAGCATCGCGCTGACGGTGTGGGTCGCGCAAACGTTATTCAAGAACGGTCGGGTCTTCCTCGTGGAAGTCTTTCACGGCAACGAGTCGGTGGCAGATTCGGTGAACCACCTGCTGGTGGTCGGCTTCTACCTCATCAACTTCGGTTACGTCACGCTGGCGCTCAAGATCGGCTACGAAGTGGAGAGCGCGCGGGCCGGGATCGAGGCGCTTTCGTGGAAGATCGGATTGGTGCTGCTCGTGCTGGGGGCGATGCACTTCTTCAACCTCCTCGTCTTCAGCCGCATCCGGCATCGGTCGAACTTCCGCGCCGAGCCGAGGCCGGAGGCGTACAGGGGCTTCAGCGAAGGGGCGTGACTGAGGGGCACAGCCGGAAAAAAGGGCGAGAGATACCTGGAGCGCGGCGGGGGCGGGGCCCCCGGCTCTTATCTCTCGCCCTTTCAGGGCTCAGGCAACATACTCCGCAAAACAGCTTCTTAAGAAGAATCGTCGTTGGTTAAGAGCGTGTCGCCGTCGCCGCTCTCGGCGTGCTGGAGGTCGGCGACGACGAAGCGGATCATGCGGTAGTTGATGTGCCGCGGCAGCGCGTCGCGCAGGGGCTTCAGGCGCTCTGTGCCGAGTCGCGCGGCGGCCTCTTCGACGAGCGCGCGGTCTGCCGCCGAGACGTGGAGCGAGATGTCGAAGGGCCGGCCTTCGAGGATGCAGTCGGCGAGGTGTTTCTCCACGGTCATCTCCGTGATCCCGCGCTGCGCGCAAATCTCCTCGATGGTGAGCCCCTGCGTGTAGAGCGCGTAAGTCTCGTCCACCGTGCTCGGCTTGGCGTGCGCGGAAGCGGCGGCGCGCGACGCCGGCGAAGAAGAAGAAGGCGCAGAGGCGCGTTCATAACTGACGGTCGGAACCGGGAGCGCGAGGCGGACGCTCTCGCGCTCGCGCATCACTTCGCCGCCCGCGTGCGTGAGCGCGATGGTGGGATAGGTGCCGCCCGCGACGCCGAGGCAGCCGGCGGCGACGAGCGCGTCCACGTAGAGCATAATCTCGTCCTGCGTCATGCCCGAGAGGATGCCGTAGGTGGAAAGTTCATCGAGCCCTCCTTGCGTAATTTTCGCCGAGCGCGAGCCGCGCAGCGTCGCGGCCAGCAGCCCCTTCCCGAAGCGCCCGCCGAGCCGAGCCGCGCATGCGAGAATCTTGCGCACGCACAGCGACTCCTCTTCGGAAAGGTCGCGCGCCTCCGTCACGGAGAACGTCGCTGCGTCGTCGTCCTCATCTTCGCCCGCCCCGCGCCCCGCGCCTTCGGCCTTCTCGCGGCGGCGGCGCAGGCGTGTCTGCTCTTCCAGCTCGTCTTCGAGATGGAGCCCGGTGGGGATGTGCTGCCGCACGAACTTGTCGAGGTTGTTGGCGGGCGCGAGCGGCGGCGTTGACGCAGAGGCGTCGGCGCGCTCATTCCCCCCTCGCGCGCGGCGCTCGAGCACAAGACAGTTGCCGCAGGTTCCGCAGCGCGCGTCGTGCGAGCGGTCGCCGAAGTAGTCGAGGATGAAGGCGCGATAACAGTCCTCCGTGTAGCAGAAGGAGATCACTTCGCGCAGCTTGCGTTGTTCGAGCGCGGCGCGGCGCGCCAGTTCTTCAGGACGGATGCGGAGGCGCGCGACCGGCGTTTCGTCGAGCATCACGAGGCCGCGCGTGCGCCGCGCCGGCTGGTAGCTGATGACGCCCGCCTCGGCGAGCGCGGAGAGCGCGCGGCGCATCGAGGAGAGTTCCATCCCGAGCGTCTCGGCGAAGTCGCGCGCATCCAGCTCCACATCCGCGCGCTGCCCGACCTCGTGCGTGCCGAGGAGACCGAAGAGCACCTGCTTGAGAGGCGCGCTGCGGCGCGCCTCGACGTTTGAGCGCGCCACCTGCGCGGGCATGAGCAATCGCACCGCCGCGCGGTTCTCGCCCGCCGCGCCGCGCTCGATGTGCCCGGCCTTCTCCAGCGTGATGAGCGCCGACTGGACGGCCATCTCGTTGCGGACGCCCGAGCGCGAGGCGATCTCTTTGGTCGAAAGCTCGATGCGCTGTTGGCCCGTCCCGGCGAGCGCCTCGTAGACTTTGGCGATCAGCTCGGGCGGCGGGTACGAGCCCTCGATGAAGTAGTCCTGCGTGCGCTTATCCGCGTAGTTGAAGAGCAGGAGGCAGGTCGAAGGCTGCCCGTCGCGTCCCGCGCGCCCGATCTCCTGATAGTAAGCCTCGACCGAGCCGGGCATGTGGTAGTGCGTGACGAAGCGGATGTCGGCCTTGTCAATCCCCATCCCGAAGGCGTTGGTGGCGACGATCATCTGCGTGCGCCCCGACATGAACTCGTCCTGCGCGCGCACGCGCTCTTCGTCGGTCATCCCGGCGTGATAGGCGACGACTTTCAACTTCGCGGCGGTGAGCCGCTGCGTGACCGCCTCGACCGCCTTGCGCGTCGAGGCGTAGATGATTCCCGACTGGCCCTCGTACTGCGCGGCGAGACGGCGGATGTGCGCGATCTTCTCGCGCTCTTTTTCGGTGTGGACGACGCCGAGCGAGAGGTTCGGGCGGTCGAAGCCGCTGACGAAGGCGAGGGGGTCGCGCAAAGAGAGCTGCTCGATGATGTCGGAGCGGACGTAAGGCGTGGCGGTCGCCGTGAGCGCGACGGTCTGGGGCCGACCGATGCGTTCGAGGAAGGTCTTGAGGCGCAAATAGTCGGGGCGGAAATCGTGGCCCCAGCTCGAAATGCAGTGCGCCTCGTCAACGGCGAGCAGGGAGATTTCGGCGCGCTGCAAGGTCTCGACGAAGTGCGCGCTGCGGAAGCGCTCGGGCGCGACGTAGAGCAGCTTGAAGTCGCCGCGCCGCACCCCGGCGATGCGCTCCTTCTGTTCCTCGAAGTCAACCGAGCTGTTGATGAAAGTCGCGGGCAGGCCGCGCGCGTGGAGCGCGTCCACCTGATCTTTCATGAGCGCGATGAGCGGCGAGATGACGACCGTCACGCCCTGCTTCATCATCGCGGGCAACTGGAAGCAGAGCGACTTGCCGCCGCCCGTCGGCATCACCACGACCGTGTCGCGCCCTTCGAGAATCGAGCTGATGACCTCGCGCTGGCCCTCGCGAAAATCGTCGAAGCCGAAGTATTTCCGGAGCGCGAGCTGTGCCTCTTCCATGTGCGTCATTGTGTGAACCATCGGGGTCTTCGGCGGTGGGGAAATTGTAACCCAAACGGAGGCAGACCGTCAGCCGGGGCGGGGAAGAGGCCGGAGGCTAAGTCAGAGCCCATGAGATTGAGACGCCTTCAGGCGCGAAGCGCCGCCTGCGTTTTGCCTTCTGAGAGGCGGCATCGTAAGCTTTCTTTGATGAGTAAAGGCGAATGGAAGGCGCGGACCAAGCGCGAGCTGATGATCGAGGTCTGGGAGCAGCTCGACTGCGAGACTGTGGGCGCCAAGGAACTGGAGGCGATTACGGAGGTGGTGCGGGAGCGTTTCGGCGCGGGCGCAATCGAGAGCCCGACTTCGGTGGCGCGTCTGCTGGCCGACGAGGGGGCGGAGCTGCGCCACTCCGAAGTCCTTGAGATGGACGCGCACTGGCGCACCGCAGACCCCTACGAGGCGATGTTCCGCAACACGCTCAAGTTCTCGACGTTCGCCGAGGCCGCCGCCTCAATCAAGCGGCTCGACAACCTGCGGCGGCAGTTCGAGAGGAAGAAGGACAAGGATGGTTTGCGCCGCGTCCACGAGACCGTTTTGAAGGGCAAGCAACGCGCGCAGATGATTGCGCGCAACCCGAAGGTCGTCGAGCGCAAGCGCGCCGAGAAGGCCGAGATCGCCGAGTGGTTCACGGTCTGGCTCAACCAGCCGGAGATTTTCGACGACTGGCTCGGCCTTCGGCAAAGCTCGAAGGACTTCCGCGAACGCTTCCCCGCCGAGTGAGCTTTCTTCGCACGCTCCTCGAACGCACGAACGAGGCGACCTGAAGCCCTGCAAACCCCCGTCGCCCCGGCTACAGCAGCAGTGTGTCCACGCGGTGCGCGTGAACCATCTCTTCGCAGGGCGACCACGCGAAGAGCGTGAAGCGCCCGTCCTGCGACGCGACGAGCGCGAGGGCGTCGCGCTGGTCGTGGACAAACTGCGCCGCCGAGAGATGACGGGTGCCGCCGTGCTGCGCGGGGTGGACGATGGCGGGGACGCTGCAGACCACAGGCTCGGTGACGACCATCCGCTCGACCGGCTCGCTCCTCTGCGGGCGGTCTATCTTCGCGCCGAATGCGAGCAGCTCGTAGCGGTCGCTCATCACGGCTGCGCCGTCCACCGCCGTGAGCCCCGCCGTGCTGTCCACCGCCCGGCGCAGCGCACCCTGCCAGAGTCTCCCGTCCCTCTCGCTCGCGTCCTGTCGCATCAGCTCCGAGAGTCCCGAGAAGGCGGGCATGACCGAGTAGGGTATCGGGTGGACGATTGACTCGCGCCACGCTTCGGTGTCGGCTGGCACGACCAGCAGCGTGCCCCCGCGCCCGTGAGCGCGCATCGAGACGGCCAACTGGACGAGCACGTTCGCCGAGTCGTCCCACGACGAGGGCGAAGCAAAGCCGAGCAGCGTCGTGAGGAGCGCCGGGCAGTCCGGCAGCGTGTCGCCGTGCTCGTCCACCACCTTCACCTGCTCGCCCTTGAGCACGGCGACGTTGGCGAATTTCCCGAACCCGTCGATGCGCCGGTGCTTGACGACCAGCAGCCCCGGCTCGACGACCTCGAGCACGAAACAGAAACTCGGAATCGTGCGCGTGGCGCCCCACACGTAAAGCTCCTCCCCCTCGTGCCAGACGCCGAGGTGGATTCCGGGGCGCTCGACCGCGGGCGCGAGCTTCGTGAGGACGCGTGGGTCGAGCGCGAGCCGCCGCTCGAAGATGAGCGGCTGGCCCGCCTGCTCGGGCGGGACGAAGGCCAGCGAAATCTTCGGCGCGTGGCCTTCCTCGCGCCTGAGGCTGGCCCAGAACGTGGCGTCAATAATCGCCGCGACCACCCGCGCGTCGGGTTCGGGCGCCAGCTCCTGCTCGCCGCGCCGCCGCGCCGCCGAGATGTGCTCGGCGAAGTGTGCTTCCAACGGCGAAGCCACCGCCCGCGCCGCCCTGTACGTCGGCTCTCGACGCATGCTCTTCGTTTCGCTGCTCATCTCACGATAATACCGCAAACTAACAAGTGATGAGTGATGAGTGATGAGTGATGAGTGATGAACATGAAGACAACTTCCCTTCTATTCATCACTCATCACTCATCACTCATCACTTGTTATCGGTTCTCAGTTTGCGCTCGCGGAAGAACAGGAACAGCGGCAAGCCCAGAGACCCCCCGACCGCCAGCGTGCAAAGGATGTAAACCCAGAGATGTTTCATCCCCAGCCGCCGCCCTTCGGACGGCACGAAGAGAAAGATGGTGAGGCCCGAGACGAAAACATCAATGGCGAAGAAGGCCGAGATGTTGTTCTGGAAAAGCTGGCTGAAGATGAGCGGCACGTCGAGGCCGTGCGCCGCCAGAAAGGGGACGAAGTACGACAGTGGCCAGACCGCGCCGAGGATCGCCGCGATGAGGTAGAGCCATTGCATGAACGTTCCTCCAGCCGCGAGGCTGAGAGACCACTCGGCGCGCGGTCTTAACTTCTGGCCGGGCGTGAAGACGTCAGCGTTAATGCCGCCGATACCCGTGCGCGCCTCGCGTCGGGTGCGCCAAACGCGTTCTCCGGTTCAGTTCGCCGTCAGCGTCTGGAGCGCCTTTCTCGCGCTCTCCATGCGCGGGTCGAGTTCGAGGGCCTTCCGGTAATTGTCTATCGCCGATTGCTTGTCGCCGAGCGCGAGGTAGGCTTCGGCAAGGCTGTCGTAGACGTTCGCGGAGTTCGGGTAGGCCTCGACGTTCAGCTTCAGGACTTCGACCGCCTCCCTGAACTGCTTGTTCGCCAGCAGCCGGTAGCCCCAGCCGTTCAAGTCGGACTCGCTGGTGTAAAGGTTCCCCGCGCCCTTGCCCCGCAGCTCGCGGAACCGCGCGGCGACGGCCTCGATGCCTTTCTCTTTGAGCGTTTGCGAGAGCGCCTCGGAAAGCGTCGTGGCCTTCACGTCCACGACTTCGATGAAGAAGATGAGAGTCGAGCGCGGCGGGATAAGGCCGTCGCCGACATTCCTCTCTTCATAGCCAAGTGCGGGCGGGATGACGAGCACCGCCTCATCGCCCACGCGCAGGCGCGCGACCGCTTCGTCCCAGCCCTTGATAACGCGGCCCTCGCCGAGCTTGAACGCGAACGGCTCGCCGCGGTCGCGCGAGCTGTCGAACTTCACGCCGTTGCTCAGCGCGCCCGTGTAGTGGACGAGGACGGTCTCGCCCGCGACGGGCTGCCGGCCCTGCCCCCGGCGCGTGACGACGTAGGTGAGGCCCGAGGGCGTCGTGGTCGCCGCGGGCGTCGTCGTCGCCGCGGGCGCTGGCCGCTTCGCTCTAGCCGCGACCGCGCGACGCGTGGGACTCTTCCTGCGCCTTCCGGTCTGGCCGTGCGCGTCGAAACTCTGTGCGGCTGCCGCCGCGAGCATGAGCGCGGCGATAAGGAAGGTTCTCATGTTGAAGTATGTCTCTCCCTCAAGTTCTGAATTTTGGACGGGGTCGTGGGGCATGCGCGTCTTTTAGTCGGCGGGGGCATAGCGCGCGCTGAAGTATTCGTCGTGGTTGAAGTACGGGTTGCCGTTGGCGTCTAAGAGAAGCCAGTCGCCCGGCTCGCCGTGGGCCGGCCCCTCGGTGGTGACGATGTCGAGCGGCGTTTCAAGTCGCGCGGCCTCGACCCCGGCGCCGACCTTCTTCTGGTACCGGTCTCCGCCGAGATGTTCATAGGTTCGCTCGAAGACGTCGGCGGCGCAGACGGCCACGTCCTGACTGCCGTCCTCGCGCACGCCGTAGATAATCTTCCACGCGCCGGGCTCGCCGTGATAGGAGCCGCCCGCGCCGTGTGGGTTCGGCACTTCTTCGGTCTCCGTCAATTGCACGGCGGTGACGGGCTGCGGGGTCGCGCGGTATCGCCGGAAGGGAAGCGAGGGCAACTCCGCGCGCTGTGTCGTTGGGGGCATCTTCAGACCTCTTTCTGCTCTGAACGTCGCGGCGCGCTCGCCGTCAACGGCGGGCGCTGATTTTATGATTCCCGGTGGCGGCATTATGTCATAGCCGCCCGCGCCGCCAGAACTTTTTCCGGACGGCACAAGTGAAGATGATACAATTCGGCCCCCATGAAGTGTCCTTCCTGCACGGCGGAAATTCCCGAAGAGAGTCTCTCATGCGCCTCCTGCGGAGCCGTCTTTGACGAGATGTTCGCGGAGACGCGCATCCTGCCCGAGAAGCCGCAGCCCACGCCCCGCAGCCGAGATGCCGCGCCGCCGAGCCGCAAGACCGCGCACTCGCGCACGCACTCGTCGTCCGACTCGCTCGACCACGCGCGCTTCGTGGCGGGGACGATGCTCGGCGAGCGTTACCGCATCGTGGGCTTGGTGGGGCGCGGCGGCATGGGTGAGGTCTACAGGGCCGAAGACCTCAAGCTCGAACAGCCCGTGGCGCTCAAGTTTCTGCCCGAGGCACTGTCGGCGGACGGCGCGGCGCTCGCGCGCTTTCACCGCGAGGTGAGAGTCGCGCGACAGATTTCGCACCGCAACGTCTGCCGCGTCTACGACATCGGCGAGTACGAGGGGCTCCACTTCCTCTCGATGGAGTACATCCGCGGCGAAGAACTCTCCTCCGTGCTCAAGCGTTTCGGGCGTCTGCCCACGGACAAGGCCGTCGAGATCGCGCGGCAGATGTGCGCGGGGCTCGCGGCGGCGCACGAGGCGGACGTGCTCCACCGCGACCTCAAACCCGGCAACGTGATGATTGATGAAAACGGCAACATCCGCATCACGGACTTCGGGCTCGCCGATCTGATGGAGGACTTCAGCGGCGGCGTGTCGCTCGAAGGCACGCCCGAATACATGTCGCCCGAATCAACCCGCGCCGGCGCGAGCATGTAGACGGCATGAGCGTACGAAAAGAGCATGAAAGGCATGCCCTCGAGGCTCGGGTTGAATGAGTTGTCAGGCAGCAGCCGTACGACGCGTCACTTCTCTGCCAGTATCAGGTCGCGTGTACCAGTAGGCCCACGCTATCAGCAATCCCTGCATTGGTAATCTGATCCATAAGGCCGCGAGGTTAACCTCGGGATACAGCTCAGGATGCGTCGCCATATGAATATTCGCGGGGAACACAGCAATCAACAGGGCGATAATGCCCCACGCCGCAAACCGGCTGTATTTTGAGACACACAGCAAGAGACCCAGAGCTACTTCACACAATCCGCTAAGATAAACCAAGAAGGAATGCCACGGCAGATAAGGAGGCATAATCTTCAGATAGAAAGCAGGGTTGAGGAAGTGATTGACACCTGCCACGATAAAGCACGCAGCCATGAGGTATTTTGAGATGATCTTAACCATGCGCATCCCCTTAAGCTTACGACAACTTTCCGCTGCGGCCTAACAAACGACTTAACCGGCGAGCTATCAACTATGAAAGATAAGAGAGTTGCTCATGGCGAGTCCGGTTGAATGAGTTGTTAGACGCCGGGAGGCGGTGCAATCAAGCCCTGCCAGATGAATTTCTCTATCTGTCGCCGATGTCGCAGAAGATGCACGATGGCGTGCTCCAACAATCCCTCCACGTCGTAGACCACTCCCCAGCGGCTTTTGATGACCGTACCCGAAATCTCTTCGTCGCTCATCTCCCACCTGCCCTCTAAAGTCTGAGCCGTGTAGCGAAGCGCCGCCTCAAGCTGCTCTAGAGATTCCTGACGTGAGAGAAGTTTGTTCTCGGGGCGGGTTGACGCAATAGAGAATTGCTCTCTGATGTAATCGGCATAGCCGGCAGGCGTCGTCATTCGTCTGCACATCTACAACCCGCACGAAATCATCTTCGGGGATTCGCTCGATTAAAAGCCTCAGCTCAGAAGCCGCCCGCTCATACTCATCCATCAGCGCCCCGATGGGGCCACTCCGGTAAGTCTCTCTCATACTTTGCACCTCCATTGGCTTTTCACTTGAGGACGATGTCGGCGATCCTGATGGCGAGGTCGCCGAGTTCGGCGTCTTCGAGGTTGACCATGAGGACGACGGCGACGCCGCGCTCGGGGAGCATGTGGAGGAAAGTGCTGACGCGCTGCTGCGCGCCGCTGTGCCCGACCATCCGCTGGCCCTTCCAAGTGCCGACGCCGAAGCCCAGACCGTAGTTGGTCTCCTTGCCGTCGCGCGTCTTCTGGCGCATGAACATCTGTTCGGCGGTCTCCGCCTTGACGAGCGTGTTGGCGCTGAAGGCGGCGGCGAATTTCGCGAGGTCTTCGACGGTCGAGACGAAGCCGCCGCCCGGAATCTTGTAGCTGTTGTCGGCCAGTGGCGAGTTGCGCAGCTCATTCGTCTTCGGGTCGCGGCGATACCCCTGCGCGCGGTGCGGGATGATCTCCGCGATGCTGTCCACGCGCATCCGCTCCATCCCCGCCGGCTTGAGGACGTGCGCGCGCACGTAGTCCGCGAACTTCTCGCCCACTGCCCCCTCGACCGCGCAGCCCAGCACCGTATAGCCGAAGGTCGTGTAAGTGTATTTCGTCCCCGGTTCGTGCAGCAGCGGGTCGTCTTTGAACATCGAGAGCCCCTCGACGATGCTCTCGTAGCGGCGCGTGCTGTTGAATTCCTCTTCGCTCTTGTAGTGGCGGATGCCGGAGAGATGGCCGAGTATCTGTCGCGCCGTGACGGGCCACTGCTTCTGTGGAAAGGCCGGGCAGTATTTCTGGACGGGCGCATCGAGGTCTAGTCGGCCCCCCTCGGCGAGCTGCATGACGGCCACCGCCGTGATCGTCTTCGAGATCGAGCCGAGGCGGTAGACGGTCCCGGCGCGAGCCGGGACGGAGTTCTCCACGTCGGCCATCCCGTAACCGTTCGACCAGTTCAGACGCCCGCCCGCCGACACCGCCACCGAAAGGCCCGGGATGCCCTGCTTCGACATCTCCGAAGTGATCGCGGCCTCGATCTCCTTAATCTTCTCTGCCGAAAGCGGCGCGGGCGTCTGTGTCGGCGGCTGCGCGCGGGCCTGCGAGGCGGAGGCGAGGTGCAGTAGGAACGAAAGTAAGAAGACGCGTGCGAAGGGGCGCGCGCCTTTCATCAGTGGACGGTGCATTGCCGGGTCTCCTTAACAGTGCGGCTCGGTTTTCCTCTTCCGCTGTCGGTGCGGGCCGGCCAGTTCAACTTCCTCATGGGCCGGCCCGCGCCTCTTGAAGCCGGAGGCAGCGGCAATCTTAAAACAGTCGGGGCGAGCGGTCAGACCGCAAAAGTCTCTCCGCCCGCCCCCACTGAAATCGCCAGAGCCCGAAGGCTTCGACCCGCGCCCGCAGCTTAATCTTCCTCTTCGGCCCGGATGCGTCCCTCGCTGCTCACGCTTCCGTTCAAAGGATTCGGTCGGACTCATCCGGTTCTACGTCCGCGACTCTGCTCATTGCCGCTTGAAACTTCGCGTGGTCGCCGTGCGAGGCGCGCTCTTTCAGGTACTCGACCGTCCTCCACGCCGCCATCTTCTCAGCCAACGCAGACGCTATGAACTGCTCAAGCGGCACCCCATCTTTCTCCGCCATCTCTCGTGCCTGCTTGAGCAAAGAATCCGGTAACTCGATATTCATGCTGCTCATAAAATTTCACCCAGCTTTCGCAGGAACTCTTGCGGCGTGATGGCCTCGATGCCGAACTTCTCAGCCCCATTGAAGTCCCTGACGTTGAATGTGACGATGAAGTCACACCGGCTCTCCACCGCCAATTCTAAAACAAAATCATCCTTTGGGTCAGGCAAGATTGGACGCCAGAGGTAGAAAATCTCCCGCAGGTTGGCCTTCGCACAAATAAAATCGAGGATGTCGTCAATCTCCCCGGCACTCAGAATCAATCCTGAGTTCGGCCTCTTGGCGACATCCTCGTATTCGAGAAACAACGGGACAGACAAGTTCATCTGCCAACGTTTATCACCGACGAGTCGCAGCAGGCGGTGTGACGCGCCCCGCCGTGACCGCAGAGCGGCGATTAATATGTTGGTGTCAATGACGACTTGATACACAGAGAGTATCCGTCATAACGAATGGGCACGCGCCCGCGGCTTAATCTTCCTCTTCGGCCCGGATGCGTCCCTCGGCGCGCGACTGTTCGACGATCTTCTGCGCGATCTGTCCGGGGACGGGGTCGTAGTGTGAAAACTCCATGTGGTAGGAGCCGCGCGCGGCGGTGATGGAGTTGAGCTTCGACTGGTAGTCGAGCATCTCGGACATCGGGACGCGCGCCTTGACGACCTGATTCTTGCCGCTCGTCTCCATGCCCTCCATGCGACCGCGCCGCGAGTTGAGGTCGCCCATGATGTCGCCGCTGCACTCGACGGGCGCGACCACCTCGACGTGCATGATCGGCTCCAGAATCGTCGGCTTGACCTTCTCGACCGCGTTGCGGAAGGCCTTGCGGCCCGCCGCGCGGAAACTGTGCTCGTCGGAATCGACGTTGTGGTAAGAGCCGTCAACGAGCGTGACCTTGAAGTCCACGAGCGGGTAGCCGGCGAGGGCCCCGTGGGAGGCGGCCTCGATGATGCCCTTCTCGATGGCGGGGCGGAACTGCTGCGGGACCGAGCCGCCGAAAATCTTGTCCTCGAAGACGAAGCCCTCGCCGCGCCCCAGAGGCTCGAAGACGACCTTGCAGTCGCCGAACTGTCCGCGCCCGCCCGTCTGCTTCTTGTGCCGGCCCTGTACCTCGGCGCGCGCTGTGATTGTCTCCTTGTAGGGGACCTTCGGCGGGTGCAGCGCGACCTCGACGTGGTAGCGATTCTTGAGCTTCTCGACCACGGTCTCGACGTGGAGCTGGCCCGAGCCCGAGAGCAGGAACTCTTTGGTCTGCGCGTCGCGCGCGAAGCGGAGCGACGGGTCTTCTTCGAGAATCTTGTGGAGCGCGGTGCTGATCTTCTCTTCGTCCTGCCGCGACTTCGGCTCGATGGAGAAGGAGATGGCGGCCTCGGGGTATTCAATCGGGTGGTAGACGATGGGCGCGGCCTTGTCCGAGAGAGTGTCACCCGTCTGCGTCTCGCGCAGCTTGACGCAGGCGATGATGTCGCCCGCGTTCGCCTCGTCAATCTTGTCGAGCTGCTTGCCCTGCATCGAGTGCAAAGCGCCGAGCCGCTCCTGCGCGCCGCGCGTCGTGTTCTGCACGGTGGCGTCCGATTTGACGTGGCCGCTGATGACCTTCATGACGTTGATGCGACCGGCGAAAGGGTCGGCGACGGTGCGGAAGACGTAGGCCGAGAAGGGCTCTTCCGGGTGGTAGCCGCGCGTCACTTCCTCGGCGTCCGTTTCGAGGCTGGCCTTGCCGCGCTCGGCCTCGTGCGCGTCGGGCGCGGGCGCGTAGTCCACGATGCCGTCCAGCAGCGCCGAGAGCCCGACGAGCGTCGCCGCCGAGACGGCGAAGACCGGGCACAGCCGGCTCGCGGCGATGGCCTTGCTGATGTTTGGGATAATGTCTTCTTCGGGGAGCGTGCCCGACTCGAAATACTTCTCCATCAGCGCGTCGTCCGACTCGGCGATGATTTCGATGAGGCGCTCGCGCTCCTTGTCCACCACGTCGCGCCCCGTCGCGGGGATGTCAATCTCTCTGGCCTTGCCGTTCTCGTCGAACTCGTAGGCCTTCATGTGGACGATGTCCACGACGCCGCGGAAGTTCGCCTCCTGTCCGATGGGGAGCGTGAAGGGGACGATGGCGCGGCTGAAGGTGCGGCGCGCACTGTCTAAGGCCGCGCCGTAGTTCGCACGCTCCTTGTCCAGCTTGTTGATGACCATCACGCGCGGCGTGATGAACTCGTTGGCGTAGGCCCATGTCTTCTCCGTCCCGACCTCGACGCCGGAGACGCCATCCACGACAACGAGCGCGCAGTCCGAGACGCGCAGGGCGGGGCGCGCGTGCGGGACGAAGGCTGAGAAGCCGGGCGTGTCTATAAAGTTGATCTTGTGCTCGCGCCACTCGCAGTGCGCGAGCGCGGTGTTGAGCGTGATCTTGCGCGCGATGGAGTCTTCCTCATAGTCGGTCGTGGTCGTGCCTTCGTCCACCTTGCCCCAGCGCTGGGTCGCGCCCGCAAGGTGGAGGAGCGAGCTGATGAGCTGCGTCTTGCCCGAGTGCCCGTGCCCGATACAAGCGAGGTTGCGAATCTGGTTGGTCGGATAAACTTTCATGGCGTCAGGTTTGAAACATCCTTTCGACAGGTTGGTGGGCGACAGCGCGGCCCCTCAAGCGTCGCCTTAAATCCGGAAAATTGCTGCGGGATAGAACTCCAGGGTCGAGAGAGTAATTTACGCGAGCGGGCGCGGGAAAGGCAAGCGGCCAAAAAGCGGGGGTTGGAGGCTAGAGGCTAGCAAAAAACATTCAGCCTTTCAACTAACCAGTTAACCAGTTAACCAGTGAGAGGGACAGGAAAACAATCCTAGCTAGGGTGGTGGGTGTCACCTCCGCGAGGCGAACCCGTTCGCCCCGCGACCCGGCGGCTGCTTGCCCCTTATCTCTGGCGGTGACGGCATGCGAACGATAGCAGAGGTAAAAGACCCTTGTCGGAATTCCGGCAAGGGGTCGTAAGTTCAATGTTTCAGGAACAAGGCGTTCAAGATAATGGTTGACCGAGAAGGTGTGACGGGAGTATGCTTCGCGTCAACTGAGAACAGGCAGCTTATTAACATTCGCAACCTACTGACGTAATCCTCACACGATTCCGTTACCTTCAAGGCACATTTAATTTAGAAGAGCCGTCCTTCTTCAAACTTGTCTGAGTTGTTGCAATGAAAAACCTGACAGGGAAGATCGAACTGCTGGCGAACGTTGCAATTATCATCGTTGCCGTTCTATTAGGCACCGTCCTAGTGAAATCTTATCTTTCGCCTGCTCTGAATCAACCCTTAACTGGTAGTCCTTCGACCGCAAGGAAAACGATAAACAAAGGGGGAGTCATTAATCTGTCGGATATAAATTGGCAGGAGAATGGAAATACCCTCCTGCTCGCCTTGTCGAGTACGTGTCACTTCTGTACCGAGAGCGGCCCTTTCTACCAGCGAATTGTCAGAGAGAGTGGAAACACAAGGATGATTGCGCTGGTTCCACAGTCCGTCGCCGAAGGACAACAATACTTGAAAAGACTTGGTGTAGGGATTGGTGAAGTGAGACAGGTCTCCCTGAGCGAGTTAGGGTTGAGCGGCACCCCTACACTTATCTTAGTTGATGGTAATGGCAAGATAGCTGAAGTCTGGGTAGGCGCACTTTCGGCTGACAAGGAAAACGAGGTCATCAGCCGCTTACGAGTGGAGCGTGTGGGGAAATAAAATTCGGAAGAGGAGAGTTCACAATGTTTGAGAGCAATACGAAGAAACTGGCTTTGAAATGTCTTGCCTTAGTGCTGCTTATCTCAGGTTTGATTCTCTTTTCAAATGACTCGACGAAATCACTATTTGCATCGTCACGAATACAACAAGACCGTGCACAGTTACCGGCTGTGTCTATAGAGCCGCAAGATAGCACGCCGTTACGCATAGTAAGCGCAACCCCCCTGTTTCTTGACTCTGAGACTTACACAGTACGGGTGATTTTGCAGAATCAGAGCAGTAAGAAAGTCAGGGCGTTCGCCATCGCCGCCGATAACACCTCTGGCGGAAACGGGGGACTTGTAATGTTCGTTAATCTAGCGCGCTCGAATGCCGTGTTAGTCCCCACGCAAATGAGGTCCGTTGACATAAACTACAGCCAAAAAGGGTCGCCCACGAATGTTACGCTCTCTATGGATTTCGTTGAGTTAAGCGACGGTAGCACGTGGGGGCCGGATGTGAACAAATCTCAGGACAGGCTGTCCGGTCAGCGGGCGGGTGCGAAAATAGAGGGGCGACGGATACGTGAATTGTTAAAGGCGAAAGGCGTCGCCGCCGTACTGGCTTCTATCAGCGGGGAGACTTCCGGCGACAATGTGGCGAGCAGCACTTCCGAGCATTCTTCGGTGTGGCAAGATGGCTTCCGCAGTGGCGTAGGTTCAGTACGTTATCGCATTAGACAAGCGCTACAAACAGGGGATTCAACCCAACTTGAGCAAGAAGTCACCAGACCTTTTGACACCTCGGAGGGAGAACCACAATGAAGCGACGCCTCACTCTCTTCGTCCCTCTCACGTTAGTTTTATTGTTACTTTTGGCAGGAGTGGTTCTGACGTTCGCACAAGGAAGTCGCGGGGTATTCACCCAAGGTGTTCCGTTTTGCAGAGCGCACGCGGACACTAAATGCGGTGATGTCGGTTGCGACAGGTTTACTTATTTCGGCAATACGGTTTGCAACCCTTCTCCTGACGCTCAAGCTCGATTCCTTTGTGAGTCACGGGTAGAGCAGGGATGCACCGTTAACATCCCCATAAATTGTTCAAGCGATCAGCAGCAGCTCTCTTTCGGGTTCACATGCGATGACGGGCGAGAAGGAGTTACGACTAGTACGCCGAACACATGTCCTATCCCTTGTGAAGATTGTAGTGGCTCAAAAGTGCGTAACTCAGAAGGTACCGAGTGTGTGACTTGCCCAAGCCCGAAAGTACCCAACACGTTGCATAATGCATGTGAAAACTGCACCGGCAATACCGTGAGGAACTCCGACGGCTCGGCCTGCGTGGAATGCACTAGTCCGAGAACGCCCAACACGGATCACACTAAGTGCATTTGCCAGAACCCCACTGAAGCTCAGCCCGGCAATAATTGTTTGTGGCTTAAGGAACAGTGCAAATGGGGCTGCGGTCCAATAGCGGATACAACGCCGGGCGAGTGTGAAGACGCTGGCGGGGCTTGGAACTTTGCGTCTAATACCTGTCAGCCCCCGGAAGAATGTATCTATGGGGAGCCTGAGAACCCATACATCGCTGGCGGGGGCTATCTCTGCGAAGTGTGTAACGACGGGGTAGACAACGATTGTGACGGGGCGACGGATGATGAGCAAGCCGCCTGCTATAACTGTCAGCCCTCTCCCATCGTGATCGATGTTCTTGGCGACGGAATCAATCTGACCAGTGCCGCCGACTGGGTGATGTTCGATATTACGGCAAAGGGGAGGCCAAAACATTTCTCGTGGATACGGGGAGACGATGCGTGGCTCGCCCTCGACCGCAATGGCAACGGCATGATAGACAACGGTGCCGAGTTGTTCGGCAACTACACGCCACAGCCTCGAACGGATTCACCCCCGAACGGATTCCTCGCGCTCGCCGAGTTCGACAAGCCGGAGAATGGCGGCAACGGGGACGGCGCGATTGATAATAGTGACGCTGTCTTCTCCGCCTTACGCCTCTGGCAAGACCGGAACCACAACGGCGTCTCGGAGCCGGGAGAACTACACCCGTTGCCGTCCTCGGATGTCGCCCGCATCCACCTCGACTACAAGAAGTCGAAGCGCACGGATGAGCACGGCAACCAGTTCAGGTATCGAGCTAAGGTGAGCGACGCCAAGGGTGCTAAGGTCGGAAGATGGGCGTGGGACGTATTCCTTGTGAGTGGTCAGTAAGCAAATAGGCCGCATTAAGCAAGCCGCTCGGAAGCCTGAGATGACTTCCGGGCGGTTTTCGCTTTTAGCACTCAGCCAACTTCTAGCCTCCAACCTCTACTTTCCAGTCCGGCATCGAATTTGCCGTCTTGTTCAGGGAGGCATACAAGCCTTATTCTTAGACACCAGCAAAACTCTCCCGTTCGACAACTCGAAGACGGAGGAAATAAGGGATGAGATTTGAAATCAGTACACTCAAGCGGACGATAAGCGCACTCGCCGTCGTTGTCATGCTCGTGTTCGGCGCAAGCGCTGACGCGTGGGCGCACGTCAAGCACGGCAAGAAGCACAAACAAAATCAGGGGCGTCACCTCGGCTGGGAGCGGGGCCGCCGCGTGGGCCAACATCGCCGGGATGACAATAACTGGAACCAGCGCAGGCGTCAGGCTCGCCGTCACTGGCGCGACGAGCGGAGCGACCTTCGTCGCCACCAGCGCAGCGAGCGCGGCACTTTCGACGGCTCGCGCCGTGACTTGAAAAGTCACCAGAAGGGCGAACGCCGGGTGTTGAAGGCGCACCAGCGCGCCGAGCGCAAGCAGCTCAAGCACTGACCGCCGGTTCCGGCACTTAAGACCGGCGACACAACGACGAAAGGCGGGCGCATCTGTCGAAGGGCAGACGCGCCCGCCTTTCGTGTTAAAGCCGACCGCTGAGCCGCCCGCCCGCGCCTCATTCAACTACTCCGTTAACTGTGAAATCGCCGCCCGCGCGCGGACGCGCGCGGGCGGCGCTGCACAATTCAAACTTGACGGCCTTCTTTTGCGTACTAGGGTGGGATGAATAAAAATAAATGGCCCGATGTGTTTGACGTTAACAAAGGAGAGTCAATGTCGAAGAGTAAGTTCGTCGTGGCGGGCGTGGTGCTGCTCGTCATCATGGCGCTGGTCGGCAGCGCCATCGCTTTCGCCAACATCAATTACACGCAGGAGGGAACTGTCAAAGTAGTCACCTATTTCGGGAGGATCGAAAAAGTTTACCGGCCCGAGGACGGCTGGTTCACGACGCTCGCGCCGGGGCGCGAGGCCTACGAGGTCAACCTCAAGTCGTTCACCGAAACCGCCCCCGTGCGCGTCACGAGCAAGGACAACGCCGCCCTCCAGGTCGAGATTTCCGTGACGGCCTTTACCGACCCCTCGAAGATCGAGGAATACGTCCGCAAGTACGGCTTTTCGGAGGATGAGCGCCATCGCCGCCGCAACGAGATTCTCAAGGGATTGTTGCAGACCGAGGCGCGCAACTCGTTCTCCGACTACGGCGCATACGAGATTTACGCTAATCAGGAGGGCATTCAGAAGCGCATCCTCGACACGCTCAAGCCGCTGCTCGCCGGGCAGTTGCAACTCACCACCGAGTCTGTGCAGATCGGCAACCCTGACTTCCTCGACGACCGCATCGAGGCCGCGGCCTCCGGCGTCGTCGCCAACGAGAAGCAGAAGCAGGCCGAGGAGGCGCGGCTCGAAGCCGCCAAGATCGCCGCGCAGACCAAGCAGATCGAGGCGGCGACCTACGCCAACCCCGCGCTCCTCGACATCAAGAAGCTCGAGCTGCAACTTGAAATCGAGAAGGCGCGCGCCGAGGGCATCCGCTCGCACAACGGCCCGCTCACGATCATGTACGGCGCGGGCGGCACGGGCGTCCAGTTGCAGGTTCCGGCGGGGAGGTAAAAGAGGATGAGGTTCTTTGTCTTTCTCTGGGTCGCGGTCGAGGTCTTGCAGATCGCAGTCATCGCCATGCTCGCCGTCGGCTACCGCAACTTGCAGCGCAGGCTCGAACAAGGCCAACGCTTCGAGCAGCACCCGCCGCCCTCCGTGACCGAGGTCTGAGACGCAACACCGCGGAAAGCCCCGTCAGGGGCGGCATAACTTAGCCCACGGCGCGAGCCGTGGGAACCGGCAGTGATTTAAAAAGTGAAGCCCCGGAGGGGCGAAAGAAACTCGACGTACATGTCTCGCATGTCGGGTTTCTTTCGCCCCTCCGGGGCTCTTGCAATTGAAATCCATCGTAGTAGCCCACGGCTGACGCCATGAGCTAAGGTATGCCGCCCGCTTCGCGCGCTCAAGTGTGCTTCAACTAGGCGGCGCTTGCTGCGTGAGCGAAAGCGGCTTGGCTTTCAGGCGCTTCGAGTAGGCGGTGAAGACGCGGTAGCCGAGCAGGACGGCGAGCACGACGGCGAAGATGATCGGCTTGCGCGTGTCGGACTTGACGAGCAGGTAGAAGTGGAGCACGCCGGCGATGGCTGTGACGTAGATAAGCTTGTGCAGTTTCTGCCAGCGTTTGCCGCCGAGCTGTTTGATCATCCGGTCGGTCGAGGTGACGGCGAGCGGGACCATGAGGGAGAAGGCGAGCATGCCGATGGCAATGAAGGGCCGCCGCCATACGTCCTGCGCGATGGCCGTGAAGCCGAAGGATTTGTCGAACCAGACGTAGGTCAGAAGATGCAGCAGTCCGTAGAAGAAGGCATAGAGGCCGAGCATGCGGCGGAGACGGACGAGCCATTGCACGCTCGTCAGCTTGCGCAAAGGGGTAATGGCGAGCGTGAGCATGAGGAAGACGAGCGTCATCGTTCCCGTCGTCCGCGTGATGAAATCGAGTGGGTTCGCCCCGAGACTCCCGCGCCGCCAGTCCCACAAGAGCAGCCCGAGCGGGACGAGGCTGTTGACGAAAACGACCAGCTTATAAAATTTGATGTCCTTCAAAGGTTCGAGCCTCGTGCCGTGAGTGCGTGATGAAGGGTGATGAATGACAACAACTCTCTTTTAGTCATCACTCGTCACTTCGTACTTCCTCAATGATAGTATTTCAGGTCCATCCCCGCGTACAGTCTCGCGACCTCTTCGGCATAGCCGTTGAAGGGGAGGGTCTTGCGGCGGTCTAACTCGCCGATGCGCCGCTCGGTCGCCTGACTCCAGCGCGGGTGTTCGACTTCCGGGTTGACGTTCGAGAAGAAGCCGTACTCGTCGGGCGCGGAGAGGTTCCACGTCGTCGGCGGCATCTGCGCGACGAGGCTGATGCGGACGACTGACTTGATGCTCTTGTAGCCGTACTTCCACGGCACGACCAGCCGTAGCGGCGCGCCGTTCTGCGACGGCAGCGGCTCGCCGTAAAGCCCCGACGCCAGAATCGTCAGCGGGTGCATCGCCTCGTCGAGCCGCAAGCCTTCGACGTAAGGCCAGTCGAGGCCGCTCTCGAACTCGCTCGTCGCCGGGATGTTGCGCTTCGGATCGTTAGCCGTCTCGAACGCGACATACTGAGCCTGCCCGAGCGGCTCGACCCGCTTCAGCAATTCCGCCAGCGGAAATCCGAGCCATGGAATGACCATCGACCAACGCTCGACGCAACGCAGGCGGTAGATGCGATCCTCCTGCGTCAGCGCGAGCAGCTCGTCGAGGTCGAAGACCTTCGGCTTGTTGACGAGCCCTTCGACCGAGACCGTCCACGGCCTCGTCACGAGCGCCTGCGCGCGCCGCGCGGGCGAATACTTGTCCGTCCCGAACTCGTAGAAGTTGTTGTAGGTGGTGATGTCCTTGTAAGGCGTGGCCTCTTCGCCGGGGAGTCCCCATTTCCTGCCCGCGGCGGGCGCGTCGGGCGCGGCCTTCCCCGGGGGCGCGGGCTGCTGGATTTCGGGCGCGAGGAGTCGGCGGTAGAGAAAGCCCGAGGCGACGGTCGTCGCGGCGAGCGCCGCGCCCCGCATGAAGTTGCGGCGGCTCAGGTAGACCTTCTGGTCCGTAATCTCGCTGCTCTTAATGTCCGAGGGCTTCTTCACATCCATCTGGCCGCCTCACTTTCGCCGCGCATCCGACGATGAATTTACGCGAGGACTGAGAGCAACGGATTTAAGAGAAGAGATAAAAGCCGTGAATCGTCAATCGTGAATTGAAAGAACATGGATTTTCTATTGACGGTTGACGATTGACGATTCACGGCTTTTATCTCACTTCAGATCGAGCGCCGCCGCGGCGAAGATGCGACGGCTGCCGCGTTCCTGCGCGAAGACGACGGCGTGCAGGTTTTCGCGCCGCCAGTTCTTCTCGACGTGGATGAGGGTCTCAGCCGAGAATGTGCCGTCCGGCGCGCCGTTGAGCAGGCCGATGGTTGTGAGCCTGCGCACGACGCCGACATGGCCGAGCCTGCGCCCCGCGTTCTCGCCGCGGCTCACGTCCGTCGAGAGGCCGCTCTCGGTCAGCGCCAGCAGCACATAGGCCGCGTCGCCTTCAGTCAGCTTCGGCAACTTCTCGATGCGCACGCCGAGGCGGACGCCGCCCCCCTCTTCATCCTTCGCCCCGCGCGTGAGCTTCACCTCCGCCTTTCGCGTGCGCGCGGCCTTCGCGATCTCGTCGAGCGCAAGGCTGCCGTTGCCGCCCGGAAATTCCTTGACGCCGTCCACGATCATCTGCGGCGTGTAGACACCGTCCTTGCCGTAGGCGTTTGCATACTCGCCCTGTCGCGCGCTGAACTCTTTCGACGAGAAGGGGTCAGACCAGCCGAGATAGTTCCAGTAGTCAACGTGCATCGCCAGCGGAATGACCAGCGCGCCCTCGACCGGCTGCGTCTTGTCCAGACGCGAGAGCAACGCGTCGGCGGGCGGGCAGCTCGAACATCCCTCGGAGGTGAAGAGCTCGACGATGACCGGCGCGCGTCCGACGGCGGAAGTCGTGGAGGCTTCACCCGTTGCTCTCGCGCCCGACGCATCGGCGGTGGGTCGGCGTCCCTTCTGAACGCTGAGCACGCCGACGGCGACGATGAACGTTGACAGCCCGAGGGCGACGGCGAGGGCGAACAGCTTTCTCATCTTCGTTCCCTTCATCATAGACGCGAAGCCGCGCCCAATCATAAACATGAAGCCGCGCTTCGGCGAATAAAAGTCCGAGCTTCTTTGAGTGTCCCGCCCCCCGCCCCGTTGCCCCGGCCCTGCGGGCGTGCCAGACCCGTCAGGCGATACCGGCGCACGACACGGGTGTCGCCCAATGCACTATTCATGCGGTCGCCGGGTCAATCTATTATCACGCAACGAAAGAAAAAGAGGTTCAAAGGCGCGCCGGGGACGTGAGATTTCGGAGGGCGGCGTTTTATAATCCGTGAGACGACGAGCGACTCTGACGAAAGAGACATGTTGAAGCCGAACGCACGCATCGAGGTTTACACCGACGGGCAGTGCCCGCTGTGCCGCTGGTCGCGCGCGAAGGTCGAGCCGTTCGACCGGAACGGGCGCATCGAGTGGCTCGATTTCAACGAGCCTTCGTCGCTCGCGCGCGCCGCGCCGCACACCTTCGCCGAAATGGCCGCCGAGATGCATGTCCGGCGGGCCGACGGGAGTTGGTCGAAGGGCTACTTCTCGTGGCTCGACGTGCTCAGGGTTTTGCCACGCTGGCGCTGGCTCTCGTCCGTGCTCGCGGTCTGGCCTTTTAAGAGTCTCGGCCCCGTCTTCTACGGCTGGCTCGCGAGCCGCCGCTACACGCTCTTCGGCGTCCCGCCGCCGTGCGACGCCTCGGGCGTCTGCTCGCTTCACCAGCCGAAAAAGTAGCGCCGCCGCCGCGCGCCGCGCGGCCCACGTCTTCGTCGCCCATGCAGGCCACTCTTCCTCTTCCACGAGCATCTTAAGACTGCAAAAAAAGCCCGCGCCGAAGTAAGACACGGCAGCGCCATTTATGAGTCAAGCGTGCCGCAGTTTGCACGCTTTCTTTAACTCAGTCGAGGGCCGACTTGTCGCCCGTCCCCAAGGCGTTTACCAAAGGGGGAAGAGGATTATCATGAAGATGAAAAAAATATACACGACTTTAGCAGCTATCGTCCTCGTCATGGCCGTCTCGCTCGGCGCGCTGGCCGCGCCCGCCGCCGCCGCCGCCGCGGGGCAGGGCTCGAAGAAGGAGAAGCGTGGGGAAGCGTCGGCGCGCGTCCGCGTGCCCCTCAATCTGGCGGTGCTCATTCAGGACGACCTCGTGTCGCGCGTCGGCAACGAGCTGAAGGTGACGGGCGAGTTCATACGTGCCCTGCCCGCCGGCTCGCGCGTCATGGTCGGCTACATCCGCGCCGGCTCTTTGCAGGTGCGGCAGGCTTTCACGGACGACCTCGACGGGGCGAGCAGGTCTCTGCGCATCCCCGCCGGGACGACCGCCGTCTCGCCCTTCAACCCTTACGTCGAAGTGCGCGAGGCTTTGCGGCTCTTCCCCGCAGGCGGCTCGAACCGCAACGCACTGCTCCTCATCTCGGACGGCCTCGACGCTTCGCGCGGGTTCGACTTCTCGTCCGCCGTTGACTCGATTGACCTCGACCGCGCGGTGCGCGAAGCCAAACGGCGCGAGGTGGCGATCTACTCGTTCTACGCGCCCTCGGCGGGGCTCACGAGCTACAACCGCCGCGCCATCAGCTTCGGCCAGAGCGCGCTCAACCGCATCTCCGAGGAGACGGGCGGGCGGGCCTTCTTTCAGGGCTCCAGCTTCGTCACCTTCAACGCCTACTTCGAGCGCCTCAGCCGCACGCTCAACGAGCAGCACGGCACGGCCTACTAAACACGCGCGAAGGCAAAAGTAAAAAGGCAAAAGGCAAAAGTAAGGAGGCGTTGAATTCTCTTCACTTTTGCCTTTTGCCTTTTACTTTTGCCTTCCCCTCGGCCTTCGGCGGTGATAGAGTGCATGGGCGCGGCGCGGCGAGCGGTCGTCCGATCTCGGGCTCGCGCCTCCTACTCACGCCATGACGGGACGCAAATCAAGCGAATATTGTCTGGTCGTCGAAGGCCCGTACCTCGACGTTTCCGAAGCGGAGCACGCTCTGCGCGACCCCTTCATCGAGGACTGGGTCGAGCAGACGGGGCGCTTCCGCATCCACAACCTCGGCGAGATGGAGATCGTGCCCGGCGTCACGCTCGCGCAACTGGGCGTCTTGATGCTCGACGACGAACTCTTCGAGATCGCCAGCAACGACCCCGAACACCCGCTTACCGAGCACAAGGCGCGCGGCGTGGCCGATGCGGTGCGGCGGCAGGGCATGTTGAGGGCATCAGTCAGGGCGAACTGCCGCCGCCGTGAGCGTGGGCCCCCGCCACCCGCTTTAAGGCCGAACCGCCATCCCGCCTCCGCGCCGAAAGCCGAGAGCTTTCCTCGACGCCGCCGCCCACTTTCGTTTATCATTTTGCGCATCGGTGGTAAATTCGTTGCCCGAACAAACAAAGACGGCCTTAGCCGGGGGGCGCGTCCTCGTCGGCGTCGGCGACATCACGGCGCAGGCGGTTGACGCCATTGTCAACGCGGCCAACCGGACGCTGCTGGGGGGCGGAGGTGTGGACGGCGTGATTCATCGTGTGGGCGGCGCGCGGATTAAAGAAGAGTGTAAGGAGCTTCGCCGCACTCGATTCCCGAAAGGGTTGCCGACGGGCGAGGCCGTCTTGACGGGCGGGGGGGCGCTCCCGGCGCGGCATGTGATCCACACGGTCGGCCCCATCTGGGGCAGGGAGGGCGGGCGAGAGGCCGAGTTACTCGCCGCTTGCTACCGCAACTCGCTCGCGCTCGCCATCGAGCACGGGCTTGCCACCGTGGCGTTCCCCTCGATCTCGACGGGTGCTTTCAGCTATCCGCGCGAGGAGGCGGCGGCAGTTTCGTCCGCCGCGATTGCCGAATTTCTCAGAGAGGACGACGCCGTCCGTGAAGTGCGGCTGGTCTTCTTTTCGAGCGGCGACATGAACGTATTTTTACGTCATCAACAATTCGACGAGTAGGGTGCGAACAAACGCCGGCACACGCCGCCAATGGGACGGTGTGCCGGCGTTCGTCCGCCGCGAAGTCAAGGGATGAATCGAGAACAGAACAAGATGGTTCAAACGATAAGTGAGATCGAGCCGACGGTTGGGGGCGGGACGGCGCGCATGCTGCCTGAAACTATCGAAGCGCTGGAGCGCATCTCCCGCAATTACTGGTGGAGTTGGATGCCCGACGGGACGTCTATCTTCCGCGACCTCGATCAGGAGGTCTGGAACGAGTGCGAGCACAACCCGCGCCGCCTGCTCAAGGAGACCTCGGACTATAACCTCGCGCGGATGGCGACCGACCCCGTCTACGTCGGGCGCGTCCGGCGCCTCGCCGAGGACTTCGACGCGTACATGAGCGCGGAGGCGCGGACATGGGCCGCCGAGCACGCGCGCGAGATTTCGCGCGAGCGCCCGGTCGCGTATTTCTGCGCGGAGTTCGGCGTGCATCACTCGCTGCCGCTCTATTCGGGCGGCCTCGGAATTCTGGCGGGCGACCACCTCAAATCGGCGAGCGACCTCGGACTGCCGCTCGTCGCCGTCGGCCTGCTCTACCATCACGGCTACTTCCGCCAGCGCCTCCGCCGCGACGGCTGGCAGGAGGAGTCTTACAACCAGATTGACGTGAACGACCTGCCGATGCATCTCGTCCGCCGCGCGGACGGGAGCCCGGTCTACCTTGAAATGGAGATGCGCGGGCGCGCGGTGCGCGTGCAGGCGTGGCGGGTTGATGTCGGGCGCGTCGCGCTCTATCTGCTCGACACGAACGTCGAGGGGAACGACGCGATTGACCAGATGATCACAGGCCACCTCTACGGCGGCGACCGCGAGACGCGCTGCGTGCAGGAGATGGTGCTCGGGGTCGGCGGCGTGCGCCTGCTCCGACACTTCGGCGTCGAGCCGCATGTCTTTCACCTCAACGAAGGCCACTCGGCCTTCCTCACACTGGAGCTGGCGCGCGAGTTGACGGCGCGCGGGCTGGACTTCACGGAGGCGACGCGGACGGTGCGCGAGCGGTGCGTCTTCACGACACACACGCCCGTCGCCGCCGGTCACGACGAATTCGTCGCGCCGCTCATCGAGATGTGTTTCGGCGAAGCTTACTGGCAGTCGCTCGGGCTCACGCGCGAGGAGTTTTTAGACCTCGGGCGCGTCAAAGCCGGCGACGACGAGGAGCTGTTCGGGCTCACGCCGCTCGCGCTCAGGATGTGCCGTTCGTCGAACGGCGTGAGCCGCAAGCACGGCGAGGTCTCGCGCGAGCTGTGGAACAAGATGTGGCCCGGAAGGAAGGTCGAGGAGACTCCGATCACGCACGTCACCAACGGCGTCCACGCGCCGACGTGGGTCGCGCCGCTCCTCGGCTCGCTCTTCGAGCGGCACGCGGGCGGCGACTGGACCGAAGCCCTGCGCGACCCCGCGGAGTGGGCGCGCGTGGTCGCCTCCGTCTCCGACGAAGAGTTGTGGAAGGTCAAGCGCCTGCTCAACCGGCGACTCATCGCCTTCGTGCGCGACCGGCTCTACTTCGCGCGGCAGCAGCAGGGCGAGACGCCGGAGTTTGCGGCGGGCGCGCGCACCCTCTTCGACCCCGACGCTTTAACCATCGGCTTTGCGCGCCGCGTCGCGGCCTACAAGCGCTGGCGTCTGATCCTCTCCGACCCTGAGCGTCTGAGCCGCCTCATTATGAACGAGGAGCGCCCCGTGCAGTTCGTCTTCGCGGGCAAGGCGCACCCGCAGGATCAGGGCGCGAAGATGATCCTCCAGCAGATGGCGCTCTGGAAGCTCGACCCGGAGATCATGCGCCGCGCCGTCTTCGTGCAGGACTATGATCAGGAGATCGCGCGGCATCTGGTGCAGGCCGTGGACGTGTGGCTCAACGTCCCGCGCCGCCCGCTCGAAGCTTCGGGGACGAGCGGCGAGAAGGTGGGCTTGAACGGCGGCCTCAACCTCTCGGTGCTCGACGGCTGGTGGCTCGAAGGCTACGACGGCGGGAACGGCTGGGCGGTCGGCAACCTGACGGTCAGCGAGTCGGTCGAGGAGATGGACGAGCGCGATGCCGACTCGCTCTACCACGTGCTTGAGAACGAAGTGGTACCGACTTTTTATGAACGCGACGAGCGCGGAATCCCGCGCCGCTGGGTGGCGATGATGAAGCACGCCATCGAGACGCTCGCGCCCGCCTTCAACAGCGACCGCATGGTGCGCGAGTACACGCGCAACGTCTACGTCGGCAGACATGAGTTCCCGACCGCCGCGGACTCGCATGGCTTCAACGGGTAGCGGCCCGCCTGTTCGGTGCACAATAAAATCGGCGGCGCTCGTCTCTAAAGTCCTTTGTGAAACTTCAGAGACGAGCGCCGCCGAAAGTTTTTGTCGAAACGTCCCGCCCTGCCCGCTTCAGCAGCGGACATAGCCCAGCAGCCAGAACACGACCACGAAGATCAGAATCGTCGAGATACATCCGCCGCCGAGTTTCCACGCCGCCATCCCTGCCAGAATTCCACGCAAAGGTCCCTGCATAAGAGTCCTCCTGTTATCGTTAAGTTTACTCCGGGGGAAGTGTGAGAGAACTTCTACGGCAAAAGGTCTGCGAAGTCAACGGATACTCCCTGAAGCCGCGCGGCGGTTTCAGGCGGCGTTGGCCGGGGCATTCGAGACTCGGTGGCGGATGGCGTTTTTGCCGTGGCGCTTGGCCGCGTACATCTGGTCGTCGGCGGCGCGGAGCATCTCGTCAACGGAATGGGGCGGCGTGTCCCATGTGACGACGCCGATGCTGAAGGTGACGGGCCAGCCGTGCGCGCTCGCCACTTCGAGAAGCCGGCGGCGGGCGCGGCGGACGACTATCTGCGCGGCGTCCGCGTCCGTCTCGGGCATGAGGATCACGAACTCGTCGCCGCCGAGCCGCGCGACCAAATCCACCACGCGCACGTTCTGGCTGAGCGAGTCGGCCATCTCGCGCAGCAACTGGTCTCCGGCGCTGTGCCCGTGGCGGTCGTTGACGAGCTTGAAGTCGTCCACGTCCATGTAGGCGACGGTGAAGGGGTGTCCGTGGCGGCGCGCGCGGTTCAGCTCGGCGTCGGCCAGTTCGTCGAAGTGCCTGCCGTTGAAGACCCCCGTCAAAAAGTCCGTGCGCGCCATCTCGCGCTCGTGCTCCAGAGAGTTTTTGAAGGCCGAGGCGATGTGCGCGAGAATGAGCATGAAGCTGAGGCGCACCGCCACGTTCCAGTAGGGGATGAGCGGGTTCGAGTAGTGATCAAACGTCCCCGCTGTTGCCATGAGCCATGAGAGCGCGCTCGCCGCGCACATCAGGAGGCCCGCGCCGCGCCCGACGTACCACGCGGCGAGGAAGACCGGGGCCGTGTAGAAGATGAGGAAGGAGACGTCGGGGCCGCTCAGGTAGCTGGCGACGCCCAGCAGCGCGACGAGCAGCAGCCCCGCCGCGATGATCATGAATTTAGAGAGTCTCCCGAGTTGCTCGATAAGTTTCATCGCTTCGTCAGTCTTTGGAACCGGAATCCGCGCCCCGGAGCGCTTTCGAGTGGTCGGAGAGAATCGCGAGGGAGGGTCCACGAAAGCGCGGCCCGGCGTTCTGGGCCTTCGCGCGAGGGAGGTTGGATTGTGGGAGACGGCGCTTTCGTTGCTTGGCAAGGCAGTAAGCGTTTAAAACAGTACCGCGAGCGGGTTGACTCTGTGGGCGCTCGACCCGTTCGATACCGCTCGCGGTACTGTCTCGGACTGCCTAGTGCTTAGTGCTCACTGCTTACTGCTTTCTTCCCCCGCGAGTTGAGCCGTGTTAGACTTCATATCTCATCAACGGCGGGCGAGTCGGAGCGGCTCGCAGGCCGCTCGCTTTGAAAATCCTTTCGGCGGCCCTTCTGGGCCGGGGCGAAGAAAAATTTCCAAATGAAGTTTTGCGCCACCTGCAATAACACATTCGAAGACGCTCAGAGCTTCTGCCCGCGCGACGGCGAAGTCCTGCACGAGCACGCCGAAACCATCGTCGGGCAGGTGCTCGAAGGGAAATACGAGGTCGAGAGCTTCATCGCGCAGGGTGGGATGGGCGCGGTCTACCGCGCGCGCCACATCCTTCTGGGCGACTACGTAGTCATCAAGACTTTGCGCTCCGAGATGCGCAATAACGCCGAGTGGCTCAAACGCTTCCAGCGCGAGGGCAAGGCCGCGCGCGCCTTCCGCCACCCGAACTCCGTCACCGTCTACGATCTCTCGGCGGGGAGCGACGGCCTCATCTACATGGTGATGGAGTACGTCGAGGGGCACACGCTCGACAAGGAGCTGAAGCTGCGCGGGCGCTTCCGCCCCGAAGACGCGCTCGAAGTGCTGGAGCCCGTCGCCGACGTGCTCGACGCGGCCCACGCGCGCGGCGTCGTCCACCGCGACCTCAAGCCCGAGAACGTCATGATCGGCAAAGCCGACGACGGGCACGAGGTCATCAAGGTCTTAGACCTCGGCATCGCGAAGATGGTGGGTGCGGGCGACGTGCACGCCGCCGAGGCCACTTCGCTGACGGTCGCCGGGCAGATTCTCGGCACGCCCTACTACATGTCGCCGGAGCAGTGGGGCGAGATGCCGCGCGACGGTAAACCGGAAGTGGACGGGCGCGCGGACATCTATAGCTTAGGCGTGATCTTCTTCGAGCTGGTCGCGGGCCGCAAGCCACTCGGCGGGCGCACGCTCTCGGAGCTGCGGCACGAGCACGTGGCGAAGTCGCTGCCCGCGCTCATTGAGGTCGCGCCTGACGTGCCGGAAGCCTTCAGCCGCGCCGTCGGGCACGCGATGGCGAAGGATCGCAGCGACCGGCCTCCGAGCGCGGGCGCGCTGATCAACGAGCTGCGCGCCGCGCTCGGGATGCCGTCGCGCGGGCGCGCCGCGAAGACTGTCGCGCACGACCCCGAGACGAAGTCGGGCGGCGGCGAGAGTGTCGGCACGAGGCCGCATGTGCCGTCGGGCAGCGAGGCCGCGACCGCCAACCTTCTGGGCGGCCCGCGGACGGAACAACAACAGCCGCAGCCGCACCTCGACGTGAGCCGCGCCGAAACCATCATGACTTCGGGCATGACCGCCGCCACGCACGAAGGCCGCGTCTCGCGCGAGACCTCGGCGCAGGGGATGAATCCCCACACCGAAGGCCGCGTCGTCGAAGTCCAGCGCGAGCGCGGCAGGGCGACCTCCACGTCTCACTCCTTAGGGATGGACGCCGCCGCCGCCGCCGCCGCACCTTCATCAGTCCACCAGCCGCAGCAGCACGCGGCATCGGCGGCGACGTTGCCCGCGCCGAAACGCTCGGTCATGCCGCTCGTCGCGGGCGGCGCGCTGGCGCTCCTGCTGCTCGCGGGCCTCGGCGGCTGGCTGGCCTTCAGAGGGCCGGGCGCGAAGACTGAGAACGCGCCGTCGAACGTCGCGGCGGCGAACGGCTTGGCGCCGGGCACGCCCGCTGGAGCCGATGCGCCGAAGGCCGAGGCTGTGAGCTACTGGCTCGAAGCCTTCGAGAAGCCCGAGGCGGAGACGGGCCGGAGCGTCGCGGACACGTCGGCGACGCTCACTTCGGGGCAGCGCTTCAGGTTCCATTTCAAGCCGCGCGAGCGCGGATACCTCTACATCATCGGGCCGGGCGCGGGCGGCAATGCCCTGATGACGATTCTCACCGCGCAGGGTGCCGGGCAGTTGAAGTCGAACGTCGTGTCGAGCGACGCCGACTTCCAGTTTCCCTTCGGTGGGGCGAAACTGAAGCTCGATGAGAACCCCGGCGCGGAGGACTTTACGGTCATCTTCTCGCCGAAGCCGCTGCTCTCGCCCTCGTTCCTCGCGGGCAAATTCCTGCACGAGTTGACGCCCGCCGAGGTCAAAGAGCTGGAAGACCTTCGCGCGCAGTCGAAGAGCGCCGGCGCTCCCGCGCTCGAAACGAAGGGCGAGGGCGGAGAGAGGCGCGTCGCCGTCTCGATTCCGGAGAGCGCGAAGGGGCAGCCCGTCGTTTTCGACATTCGCATCAACCATAAATAATTTACCCGGCAACTATTTCTTCTCCCACGCGTTCTAAAACCTGAGGTGATTACACATGCGCTTTAAAGTTTCCCTGACGCTCGTCCTCTTCGTCCTGCTCGCGGCGGCGCTCATCGCCCCCGCGGGCGCGCAGGATCAGCAGTCCGACCAGAAAATCATTGACGACTTCGTGACGACGCGCGGCGTGAGCTTCGAGGAGCCCGGCAAGCCGAAACCGAAGCCGACCACCCAGCAATCCGCGAACAACAGGAAGAGCGGCGGCACCGCGCCCGCGAAACGCACTGGCGCGAACACCTCGGGCGGGAGCACAGCCGCGGGCAAGAAGGGCTCGGCGGCGACGACTTCGGACGTCGCCTCGTCGAAGAAGAAGCCCGCCGCGTCGAAGGGGGCGAGCAAGGAAAGCGACTCTGCCGCGCAGGCCGCGGGGCCGGGCGCGGACACGACTTCCGCCGCCACCACGCTCAAGGCCAGCGCCACGAAGGGGCAGCCCAAGGCCATCGGTCTCGGCTACACGCTCTTCATCAAGGAGGGCGAAAACATCCTCTCGGCAGACCTCGGGCGCGAGTTCAGGGAGGGCGACAAGATTCGCGTGGCGCTCGAAACGAACACTGACGGCTATCTCTACATTTTCCACACGGAGAACGGGCTCAAGCCGCAGATGCTCTTCCCGCACGCGCAGATTGACGGGGGCGCGAACGCCATCGTCGCGCACGCGCGCGACTTCGTCCCCGCCGACATGAAGACATGGTTCGAGTTCGACAACATGCCCGCCACCGAGCGGCTCTACATCGTCGTCTCGCGGCAGCCGCTGGCGGGCGTGCCCGCGGGCGACGAGCTGGTCGAGTTCTGCGGCGGCGCGCGCGAGGGCTGCTACTGGAAGCCCTCGCAGAAGCAGTGGGACTCAATCAAGGCGGGCTCTTCGCGCGGGCGCGTGCTCGAAAGCAAAAACGCGCAGCTCGCCAGCCTGCAAACCCCCGTCCCGAGCAACTCGCTCTCGCGCGGCCTCAAGGTCAAGAAAGATGAGCCCGCGCCCGCCGTCGTGCGCGTCAACGACTCGCCGACCGCCGATGTGCTCGTGACCACCATTGACCTCGTGCACAAGTAGGGAGCCCGACACGCAGTCGGGACAGTTGCGAAGCTCAAAATCTGAGACCTCACATCAGAGGATCCGGGTTTTGAGCTTCGTCTTTATCGAACGTTTGAACACTCTGATAAATAAGTTAAGAAGAACAATTCGGGAGTTGAAGAAATGCTTTACGTCACACGCGGCCTGTTGGGGTTATTCGTTGGTTCGTTGATTCTGTGCGGAATGCTGCCGGGAGCGTCAGCGTCTCGCGCGCACGTGGACGCGCCCCCCCTGCGACCCTCTCCGCCATCTCCCGCGCCACAGGCGGGCGGGGCCGCGGCGGTAACCGAGCGCGAGCAGGGGCGCGCGCTGCTGCGGCAGGGCAAGGCCGCCGAGGCGCTCGTCCACCTCGAACGCGCGCTCAAGCAGTTCCGGCAGGCGGCTGATAAGCCCGGCGAGGCGTCGGCGCTCGACCTCCTCGGAGAACTCTACGAGCGGCAGGGGCGCTACGACATCGCGCTCAAGCACTTCGAAGGCGCTTACGACATCTATGCCGCGATGGCCCTGAGCGAGAGCAGGCAGTCGAACCTCGTCGGCGCGCTTTCGACGCAGGAGGGCACGTACAACGCCAACCTGATGCTCGCCAAGACGGGGGAGATGTATTACCGCCGCGGCGACATTAACAAGGCGCGCGCGGCCTTCTCTCGCATGCGCGTGACGAAGCCCGAGACCAACATGCTCAAGGCGGCGCAGGGCGGGAAGGCGGACGCGCAGTCGAAGAAGAGCGTGATCGGCGGCTTCGGCTCGCGGATGAGGGGTGTGCTCTCCGGCCAGCCCTCGATCTCGACGCCGGGTGCGGCGGTAGGCGTGATCGCTGACACGGCGGGCGCCATCAAAGGCCCGTTCAATGCCTACCGCGAGACCGTCATCTACGTCACGCACGAGTTGGGCATGGGCCGCGTGGACTACTTCAATAATCAGCTCGATACGGCGAAGAAACATTTCGAGAACGTGCTCGCCGCGACGGTCGGGAGTCTTCCCGTCATCGGCAAACTCGGGCAGACCCGCCGCTACCGCACCGCCGCGCGCACCGCGCTCGGCGACGTCGCCTTCCGTCAGTCTCGCTTCGCCGACGCCGTCAAGCTCTACAATGAGGCCGCGAAGGGCGCGCGCGACGACGCGCGGCTCGACCTCGCGTGGCCCGCGCAGCACGGCACGGGGCGCAGCCTGTGGGCGCAGGCCGCCGCGGAGAAAGACGAGAAGAAGGGCGCGAAGCTGCGCGAAGACGCGCTGGCCTCGTACCGCGGGGCGCTCGCGACAATCGAGACGATCCGGCGCGGGAGCCTGCGCGCGGACGAGGCGCGCACGACCTTCCTCGCGACCACCGAAGAGGTCTTCGACGAGGCCGCCGCCGCGCTCGCCGAGACGGCGCTGAGAGCGCAGTCGGGGGCGGGCGTCCCCTCGTCCACGACCCCCGCGGCTTCCGCGCCGCTCGAAGGCCGCGCTCTCGAATACGCCGCCGAATCTCTCTCGGTCGTCGAGCAGGGCCGTGCCCGCTCGCTCCTCGACATGCTCAGCGAGACGGGCGCGGAGATCACTGAGGGCGTGCCTTCCGACCTCCTCCAACGCAAGCAGGAAAATCAGGCGCGCCAAGAGGAGATTGCCGCGCAGTTGACGGGCTTGAACCTCGGAGGCGACGGGCCGAAGCGGTCGCTCGGCGACCTCGAAGAGGAGCTGGGCCGTTTGCAGACCGAGTTCGAGAGCATCGAGAACCAGATCAGGACGGCCAGTCCGCGCTATGCCGCGCTCAACGCCGCGCGCCCGCTGACGCTCGCCGACATCCGCCAGCAGGTCTTGGACGACGAGACGGCGCTCCTCGAATACAGTCTCGGCGATGAGCGTTCTTACCTCTACGCTCTGACGCCGCCCCCGCCGCGGACGCGGACTTCTCGTCGCTCGCCTATCTTCTGAAGACGAACGAGACCATCTTCGCGCCGTCGGCCTCGGTCGTCGCCGCGATCAGGCAACAGCGCGCAAGCGCGGGGGGCGACGACGGCGGCGCGTCGCGCGCGGGCGGCAGCATGCTGCTCGTCGCCGACCCCGTCTTCGACTCGCACGACGCGCGCATGCGCGGCTCGAAGCCGGCGGCAGCGGCGGCGGGGGCGGAGGAGCTGGCATCTCGTGCACTGAGCTTCGAGAGCGCGCTCTCCGACGTGACGGAGAGGGAGAGCGCAGGCGGCCCCCCGGCAGGCGGCGGGCAGGGCGGCGGCGTGCTCGTGCGTCTGGTCGGGACGCGCGAAGAGGCGCAGCAGATCGCGCGGCTCGCCGCGGCCTCCGGGCGCAAGGCCGACAAGTGGCTCGACCTCGAGGCGAGCGAGGCGAACATCGAAGACCGAGACCTGCGCCAGTACCGCGTCCTGCATTTCGCCACGCACGGGCTCCTCAACGCCGAGCGGCCGCAGTTCACTGGCGTCGTCCTCTCGCTGGTCGGAAATAATGAGACGAGCGACGGCTTCCTGCGCACAGATGAAATCTTCAACCTGCGTCTCTCGTCACCGCTCGTAATGCTCTCGGCGTGCGAGACTGGGCTCGGCAAGGAGATGCGGGGCGAGGGCGTCATCGGCCTCACGCGCGCCTTCATGTATGCGGGCGCTCCGGCGGTCGGCGTCAGCCTATGGTCGGTCGCGGACAAGTCCACGGCGGAGCTCATGACGGACTTCTACAAGAACCTGCTCGGCAAAGCAGGCCCTCCGCCGACCGCCGCGATGCGCGCCGCGCGCCTGCAGATGATCGCGAACAAGAAATACAGCGCGCCGTTCTACTGGGCTCCGTTCGTCCTTAACGGCGACTGGAAGTGAAGTGAATGACGAGTGCGGAACGATAAAGTAAGAGCGGGTGACGGGTGTCAGATGTCGGGTTCCGGGAGCAGACGAGCCGGAACCCGACACCTCACACCCGTCACCTTTTTCACTCGTCGTTTGTCTCGGCCGTGGGAGTGGGATAATATCGAGTGCCTCAATCCAAATCGAAATTGCAGGGGGACGACAGTGGCCTCGACGGAGACGCAGTTCACGCCGGTGACTGACACCGGTACGCTCGAAGAGTTGTTCGCGCGCTCGCACGAAGCGCCGGTAGTGCTCTTCAAACACAGCAATTCGTGCCCGATCAGCGCCGCCGCCCACCGCGCGTTGAAGGGGTGGGGCGCGCCGGTCTCAATCGTCGTCGTGCAGCAGCACCGCGATGTCTCGCGCGAGGTCGAGGCGCGCACGGGCGTGCGCCACGAATCGCCGCAGGCGTTCGTGCTCCGCAACGGCGAGGTCGTTTGGTCGGCCTCACACTTCGACATCACTGCCGAAGCAATCGAACGCGCCGTGAGCGAAAACAAATAAAAAGTCTGGAGTCTGGAGTCTGGAGCAGGAAAAAGAAGAGAGGCTTTTCTTTCCTGCTCCAGACTTCAGACTCCAGACTTGAATTACTTATGAGCGACACAGCGCCGAGGCGCGGCCCCGCCGTGGAGCCGCGCGAGATCATGCAGGAGAGCGATGCCGCGCTGCGCGTGACGTGGGGTGACGGGCTCGCGTGCCTCTACGCCGCGCCGCGTCTGCGCCGCGCGTGCCCGTGCGCGCAGTGCGTCAACGAGTTTACGGGTCAGCGCGTGCTCAAGCCGGAGACGGTTGCCGATGACCTCTCCATCGAGAACGTCGAGATCGTCGGGCGCTACGCTCTCACCTTCCGCTGGAGCGACGGCCACGACACGGGCATCTACAGCTTCCGCTACCTGCGCCAACTCTGCGAAGAGCCGAATGTGAGTGACCGGATTACATTGACTCTTGCTCCTGACTCGGTGTAATTTCTACGCGCTCACTGATTCGTGAAGTTAGTCGGTTGGAAATACTTGCAAGCTCACTGGTAGTCTTCACGACTGTTTCCGCTAAATTAATTAGCCTGCGTTGTAGTCTGAAGATGAGCTCCTTGCCTGATGAAGCGTCTTCCAGAATGCATGTTCTTTCGCATTCCGACGCACAGATGAATCGCAACAATTCACACGCGACATAATTAAATCAAAGAGACTAACCCTACCACCTCCTGCTCGTGCCGGTAGGGTTGGCACTGCACACGCTCCGTCATTCTCGCCGCGACGAAGATGCGCCGTTGACTGAGCGACATCTCACCGCTGTGTGCGATGGCGGCTTAACTTCCAACACGAGGGACACAGCATGCTGTTTGCTTGCGTTCTCTATTTGAATCTTGCTCCTCCTCCTCCTCTGGCCTTCCAACCACTGACCGGCACCGCAGGCGGAAGCTTGTGCTGTTTTAAAGTGCCGGAGACTGTCACTCAAACCCCAAAGGAAACCCAAACTCCGTTTGTTGCGTGACCTTCGCAAACTGCCACGCGGCAAGACCCAAAAAGGAGAAAACTCGTAATGTCGAAAATATCGAAGAGAGATAGAACGCGCGAGAAAGACGCTCAAATCGCCGCTCAAAACAGGCGCGAATTAATCGCGGCCGGGCTGAGCAGGCGAGACCTCATGAAGATGGGTCTGCTGACGACCGCCGGCATGCTCATCCCGATCAAGGGCTTGAGCGCCCGCCCGCTGACCAGCGCCGGCCTCGCCTACGACAGCCCGCAGAGCCCGCCGACCACGCCGTTCGTCGAGACCATGCCGCGCCTCTCGGTGCTCCCGCAGAGCGCGGCGCTCACGCCCGCTCCGACCATCACCCCGAATACCGCCGCCGGCGAAGCGCGCACGGTCGCGCATCAGGCTTTCACACAATTCCCTCCGCAGAGGTTTTATGAGATGTCCCAGCAGGAGGGATTCGTCAACATGGCCCCGCCGGGTGAACTCCCGGCTCAGCCCATCTGGGGCTTCGCCCCGGTCGTCAACGGCGTGGTCGGCAGCGCGACCAGCCCGGGCCCGATGATCGTCGAGAGGTACGGGCCGTTAGGCAGTCCGCAACTGGGGTCTGTCCTCGTGCGGCAACGCAACCGGCTGCCCGCCGACAACCGCGGCTTCGGGCTGCCCTCGGTCACGACCCACTTGCACCGACATCAAAGAGGCGATGCATTCGCTGTGGTATCACGACCACCGCATTGACCACACGGCGGAGAACACCTATAAGGGCCTCGCCGGGACTTACATCCTCTTCAACGAGTTCGACACCGGCGACGAGACGACGGGCTTCCGCCTGCCCTCTTTCGGCGACGGCCAGAACCCCAACACCAACTTCGATATCTCCATGGTCTTCAACGACAAGGTCTTCGACAGTCAGACCGGACTGTTGGCCTTCGACCTCTTTAATCAGGACGGCATTCTGGGCGACAAATTTCTGGTCAACGGCAAGATCAATCCCGTCCTCCATGTCAGCCCGCGCCGCTATCGCTTCCGCTGGCTCAACACGGGGCCTTCGCGCTTCTACCAGATGTTCCTCCTCGACCCGACCAATAATTCCAGCAAATCGTTCTGGCAGATCAGCACCGACGGCAACCTGCTGGAGAAGCCCGTGCAAGTCAACAGCTGCCGCTTCTCGGTGGCCGAGCGCGTGGACGTGATCGTTGATTTCACGGGGTTGGCGGGCAAGACCTTCTACATCGAGAACCGTCTGTAGCAGCAGGACGGGCGCGGGCCCACCGGCAATATTCTGCCCGCCGGTCAGGGCAACAAGATACTGAAGATCGTCGTGGATGGCCCGGTCGTGCCGGACAACAGCCTCAACCCGGCGCTGATGAATTTCTACGGCTTCCCCAACACGAACGACGCGCCGCGAATTACGCGCACGTTCAGGTTTGAAAGGAATAACGGCCAGTGGGCCGTCAACGGGAAGTTCGCCACCTGCGACGAAATCCGCTTCGCCATCAAGCGCAACACCGTGGAGAAGTGGGTCTTCCAGAACAACTCCGGCGGCTGGCAACACCCGATTCACATGCACTTCGAGGAATTCCAGACCCTCTTGATTAACGGGCGTGCGCCGCGCAGCACCGAGCTGGTCGAGAGGGGCCGGAAGGACGTCTTCCGGCTTGAACACAACATGCAAACCACCGTCTACTTCCGCTTCCGCGACTTCGTCGGCAAACTCCCGCTGCACTGTCACAACGTGGTACACGAAGACCACGCGATGATGGCGCTTCTGGAGATCAACGACGTGGGGGACAACAAAACCAATCCGTAGCGACGCCGCCCGGCGGCGCGCCCTTCAGGGCGCGTTCTGGCGAGAGACCGTGACGACAGATTGGAGAAAGGACTTGCTGAAAGATGAAGAGCATGAATAGAAGAAGCATGGTGGCGTTGCTCGGGACAACCCCGCTCGTCGGCGGCATCCTGACACTGGGGGAGGCGCGGGCGCAGACCCCGGCCTCAGTGCCGCACTTTGAGAACATCGCCCCGCGCGAGAGAATCAGGAGGCGGTATTTCCCCGACCTCATGCTGACCACGCACGAAGGCAAGAAAGTTGGGTTCTATGACGATCTCATCAAAGACAAGATCGTCATCATGAATTTCATGTACGCGAAGTGTGACGGCATCTGCCCCGGCATCACCGCGAATCTGGTGAAGGTGCAGAGGCTGCTCGGCGACCGGCTGGGCCGAGACATCTTCATTAATTCCTTCACGCTCAAGCCGGATCAGGATACGCCTGAGGTGCTCAAGAGATACGCCGACACCTACAAGGCCAAACCGGGCTGGACGTTTGTCACCGGCTCGCCCGCCGACATGGAGACGGTCCGGCGCAAGCTCGGCTTCACCGACCCGGACCCGGTGCGCGACGCCGACAAGACGAACCACATCGGGAACATCCGCTACGGCAATGAGCCGCTTCAACGTTGGGGCGGAGGGCCGGGCATGTCAAAGCCCGACTGGATCGTTAAAATGGTGAGCTGGGTGGATTGGCCGAAGAACGGGAAAGGAGAACGAATATGAGAAGCAATGCTCGAAGAAAAAACGCTCTGATGAGCGCGCTGTTCGTCGCCGCTTTGATGATCTTGTCGCCGGTCGTCGCGTCCGCTCAGGTCGCCCCCGCGACTGACACCTCAACCAGCACGACGACCGACGCGAGCGGCACCACGAGCGGCACGTCGAAGACGACGGCCACCTACAGCACGACGGCGGTCACCAGCGTCGGCCTCGACGCGGGCGTGACGAGCCTCGCCGCCGACTCCAACGGCAACATCTATGCGTCGCTCCAGTTCTCCAACAAGGTCGTGAAATTGGACGGTGCGGGGACAGTCGTCGGCAGGTTCGCCGCCGGGGGGAACCCGACCGGCCTCATCGTTGACAACTCGAACGGCGGCCTCCTCTACGCGTTGAATAACTCCGACAACACCGTGACGAAGCTGCGGCTGGACGGCACATTCGTCGCCACCTTAAAGGTGGCCGGCGACGGCCCCATCCACGCGGCATTGTACGGGAGCACGCTCTACATCGCGTGCGAGCGCAGCAACACTCTGGTGCGGATGACGACCGACGGCACGCTGCTCGGCTCGACCAAAGTGGGTGCCCGCCCCGTCTGGGTGGTCGTCAGCAGCAGCGCATCGGAGTCGCTGACTACTGACACGACAACTACTGACACGACGGCCACAGAACCGACGGCTACTGACCCGACGGCCACGGACGCGACCATGGCCTCGAAGCCCGGCCCCGGCAGCACCACCAGCGTCTACATCTCGTGCAACAAGTCCAACGAGGTGTGGAAGCTTTCGACGGCGGGCGGCGTCGTCGCCAAGTACGGCACCCCGCGCGGGCCGTTCGGCCTCGCCGTCAATACTAACGGCGAGATTCTGGTGGCCTGCTTCTGGGACGGCCTCGTCTACCGGATGAGCGCCGCCGGCGCGGCCCTCTCCAAGACGGTGGTGGGCGACGGCGCGTCGGGCGTGGTCGCTTACGGCAACGTTCTGGCGGTCATCTCGAACGGCACTAACAGCATTACGAGGATTTCGCTCGCGGATGGCTCGGTGATTAGCAAGGACTTGGTGGACAGGGCACCGCTGACGGGCGCCGCCACGTCCTCGGCCCTGTGGGTGGGCTGCACCGGCAGCGGCACGATTGCGAAGCGGGCGCTGTAGCTCTCAAGACGCAAGGGC
Source organism: Acidobacteriota bacterium (assembly GCA_020199995.1). Taxonomy (GTDB): domain Bacteria; phylum Acidobacteriota; class Blastocatellia; order Pyrinomonadales; family Pyrinomonadaceae; genus JAIVJM01. Next base: position 46,611 of record JAIVJM010000023.1, read on the forward strand.
AAAACAGTTCGTCCGCAGTTTCGACGGACGAAATAACTGTAGGGGCAGGACGCGCGCGCGAGCGCGTATCCTGCCCCTACATCTTTAGGCTCCACTGTCTTTCAGCGTGCGACGACCGAGCGCGTTGCACTGCCGCCGAGACTGCTGCGGACGGTGATGTTCTGCGGGTTCACGGAGAAACTGAACTGGCCGCCGTATTTACCGCCGCCGTCGTTCCTGAGCGTGCCGATCAACAGCCCGTCGGCGGTGCGGAAGACTTGCAGCGTCGCGGTCGAGCTCGTGCTCGTCGCCTCGACGCGCAGCGTCTGTTTCGCCGTCTCGTACTCGGCGCGCGTCACGGTGACCGTGTCGGTGGACGAAGGCGGAGGCTGTGACGCCGGGTTGATCGTCAATATCGCGTTGCGCGTCACGCCGCCCAGAGTGGCACTGACGGTCGCGCTGGTTGTAGCGGTGACCGACGTGGTGTTGATGTTGAAAGTAGCCGAAGACGCGCCCGCCGGAACCACCACGCTCGCCGGAACGGTCGCGCTCGCACTGCTGCTCGCGAGGTTGACGGTGGTCGCAGCCTGAGCGGTCGCACTCAAAGTGACTCTGCCCTGAGCCGTGCTCCCGCCCGTGAGCGAACTCGGCGTTAAGGTTAAAGCCGAAACCGTGAGCGCGGCAGGCGGCGGCGGCGTCACGGTCAAGGCGACGGTGCGACTGCCGAGTTGATTGTTAGAGACTCTGATGTTGACGCTCTGAGTCGAGGTTACGCTTCTCGTGCTCGCGGTGAATTGGACGCTCGAACTCCCGGCGGGCATCAAGACCGTCGAAGGCACCGCGACAACGGAAGTGTTGCTGCTCGAAACTGCGAACTGAAGACCGCCATTGGGCGCGATTGCGCCGGGGGCCAGAGTCACGCTGACCTGTGCCGTTGCGCCCCCGACGACGCTCGACGGCGTGACGGTGACGCTGCCGAAGGCGAGCGGGGCGGGAGCCGCTCCCGTCGTATTTCTTAGCACCGCCAGTCCGGGGCTGGCTCCGGTGATTTGCAGCGCGATGTCCGGCTTGCCGTCCTTGTTGAAGTCCGCCGCGGCGAGTAGCCCACCGCTGATGCTTGAGTTAGGGCTGGGCACCAGATACAGCACGGGCTGACGGAATGTCCCGTCGCCGTTGCCGTTCAGTATCTCCATTAAGCCCTGCGTGCCCCACCCGAGACCTATCGCAAGGTCCTGACGACCGTCGCCGTTGAAGTCGGCGACCGATTGATACAGGGGAACGCGCTGGTTGGGTTCGGTGATAATCAAGGGCTGACGAAACGTGCCGTCGCCGTTGCCGATGAGGATTGCCGTCCGGCTCCCGTTGAGGGCAATCGCGACCACCAAATCCTGCACCGTGTCGCCGTTGAAATCGCCGACATCAATGTCTGTGCCGTCGACGCCGAAGGTGTCCGCCGTGAGCGTCAATGTCGGCTGTTGAATGAATGTCCCGTTGCCGATGCCGAGGAGGATGTAGACCTGCGAGCGGTCGCCCGCGATGCCAAGGTCTTTAATGCCGTCACGGTTGAAGTCGCCCACGGCGATTTCGGACATCCCCGTCCCGACGACGACTTCGCGCGAGGGCTGGAACGTGCCGTCGCCGTTGCCGAAGAGAAGGGAAATCGTCCACCCCGTCTCGCACGGCGCGGTGAAGCAGCCGATTGAGTGGGCGACGACGACATCGAGCGCGCCGTCGTTGTCGAGATCGGCGGCGACGACCGCGGGCGAATCGAGCCGGGTGGTGTTGGGAAAATTCGCGGGCGCGTTGAACGTGCCGTCGCCGTTACCCGCGAGCAGCGAGAGGCCGATTTGCGGGTCGTTGATGGTGACGATTAAATCTAACCTCCCGTCGCCGTTAAAATCTCCAGCCGCGAGGCCCTGGGTCGGGCCGCCCGCCGGGTAGAGCACCTTCGCCCGGAACGTCCCGTCGCCATTGCCCAGCATGACGCCCGCGGAGTTTTCCCCGGCCCCCGCCAGATCGAGGTTGCCGTCGCCATTGAGGTCTCCGACGGCGTGGTTGTTCCCGAGGAAGGGATAGTCCGTCCGGGCGAAGGTCGCCGACTGGGCGAAGACGCTGACGGCTGAAAGCGAGATTAAGACGATGAGGTATAGGGCTGAGACGACAAAGCGCGCACAACGGATGCAGTTGTCAGGAATCATTTTAGTCACCCTCCTTTGGTAACAGTGCTCGGAGCGGACTGTTAAATACATAGAGAATTACCAAACGGGGATGATGATGCGATGACCGTCGGACGCCGGCAAAGCGCGAGGGTGAGAAGGGGGACCTTAGCTTGAGCTTCACGCGCTTCAGCCGCATGTCACCGCACCGGCATTGTCCGAAGTTGCCATACTATAATGTGTGGAGTGACGTGAATCAATAGCGCGCGAGTGCGGAAGTTTAATTGACTGGGGGCGGGACAGCGTTTAACTTGTCGCCATGACGGAAGCCAGAAAAATCCTCGTCGTCGAGGATGACGACGTGACGCGAGAGCTGATGCGGATGACGCTGGAGCGGCAGGGCTACGGCGTAACGACCGCCGAGAACGGCGTGCGCGGGTCGTGACCACGGGGTACGGCACGGGGAGCGCCAGCTACACGCTCGCGCAGGGCGCGGACGCCTACGAGCCGAAGCCCGTCGATCCCACCTCTCTCCTCGGCACCGTCGCCCGCCTTTTGGCCTGAGCCGCGGTTTCTTCTATACTCTCGAACGTCCTAATCAACGGAACAAGGCGGGCGTCTCTTTATGACTGAGGCCATCGGCTGGGCCAGCTCCTTCATCCTCGTGCTGACCATCAGCAAGCAGGTCTACAAGCAATGGCACGAGGGTTCGAGCGAGGGCGTCTCGAAGTGGCTCTTCGTCGGCCAGATGGCCGCCTCGCTCGGGTTCACGATCTACAGTTGGCTGGTCTCCAACTGGGTCTTCGTCGTGACCAACTCGCTGATGCTCTTAAACGGCCTGCTCGGTCTGCTCATCGTCCTGCGGCACCGCCGCCGCGAGCGAAGCGGGACGAACGGGAATAAAGGCTCGAAACAGACCGGCGGCCTCAAGGCCGAACGGGCATAACAGAAGAGGCTGGAGGCTGTTGAAAGACAAAATGCTTTTACTGACCTCTGACCTTTAATCTTTGACCACTAACTTCCGACATCTGGTTTCTTATGAACGAAAAAGACTTTTTCGACGAGCGCCCGGAGACTAAACGGGCCAACTACAGTTGCCCGCACTGCCGCGAGCGCGCCGACTACGAGGTGCGCTGGCTGCGGCGCACGAAGAAGGCGCAGCCGCCGCGCGGCATGGGCGAGCAGGACCGCGCGCGCTTTCAGAAGGCGCTCGACTACATGGTGAGAGTGGACGACGTGCTGATGTGCAAAAACGCGCGTTGCCGCCGCCGCTTCGACATCCCGAACATGCAATCCATCGTCTTCATCTGAGGCGCGACCGAACCTGCGCATCCGGGAGGCGGGCGTCTGTCACCTGAACGCTGACGTGGGGGAGAAAACTTCTATGGACGAACTCATCAAGCAGGTCACTGAGAAGGCGGGCATCAGCGAAGCGCAGGCGCGCTCGGCGGTCGAGACGGTCATGGGCTTCATCAAAGACCGGCTCCCCGAACCTATCGCCGGACAGGTTGACACACTCATCGGCGGCGCCGGCGGGGTCGTCGGCGGCCTCGCCAACACAGCCGGCGACGTGCTCGGCGGCCTCGGCGGCATGCTCGGCGGCAAAAAGGATTAAGTAACAGACACCCGGGCGAAGGAGAGCCGAAAAGAGCTGCTCCTCCCCGCCTACCGGCATTCGTGTGACAAATAAGTTCTCTTAATTCTAATGCCGGGTGTCTCACACAGCGTCGTAGCGTTTGAGCTTGCGGTAGAGCGTCGAGAGGTCAATGCCGAGGATGTTGGCGGCGCGGGCCTTGTCCTGATTGACTGAGGCGAGGGTTTCGAGGAGGTGGCGGCGCTCGACTTCGGCGAGCGTGGGGCGGAGGCCGTCGGGGTCGCGGACGGTTTCGTGCGAGGCGGCGTCGCGGACGCGTGGGGGGAGGCTGTCGAGGTCAATCGCGTCTCCGCTCAGCGTGAAGGCGCGCTCGATGGCGTTCTGGAGCTCGCGGACATTGCCGGGCCACGCGTAGTTGATGAGGGCGCTCATGGCGGCGGGCTCGATGGGCTTTTCGACCTGCCCCTGCTCGCGGGCGGTGCGTGTGATGAAGTGGCGCGCGAGGAGCGGCACGTCCTCGCGGCGCTCGCGCAAAGGGGGCAGGTGCAGCTCGATGACGTTGAGGCGGTAGAAGAGGTCTTCGCGGAAACGCCCTTCGGTGACTTCGCGTTCGAGGTTGCGGTTGGTGGCGCAGATGATGCGCGCCTCAAAGGCGACGGGCGCGCTCGAACCGACGGGTGTCACCTCGTGCTCCTGCACGGCGCGCAGTATCCTGACCTGCATGGCGGGCGTGATCTCGCCGATCTCGTCGAGGAAGACCGTGCCGCCCTCAGCCGAGCGGAAGAGCCCGGCGCGCGTCGAGACCGCGCCCGTGAAAGCGCCTTTGGTGTGGCCGAAGAGTTCGGATTCGAGGAGCGTCTCGGGGAGCGCGCCGCAGTTGATGGCGACGAAGGGGCGGTCGGAGCGCGCGCTGTTGTGGTGGATGGCGCGCGCGATCAGCTCCTTGCCCGTCCCCGACTCGCCCTGAATGAGAATGTTGGTGTTCGTCGCCGCCACCTTCTCGACGAGGCGAAAGACCTGCTGCAAGGCTTCCGAAGTGCCGATGATTTCCGAGAAGCTGTAGCGCCGGTCTAACTCGCGGCGCAGGTGCCGGTTCTCGCGGAACAACTCGCGCTGGCGGATGGCGTTCTTGACGGATTGCAGGAGGTCTTCGTTGACGAAGGGCTTGGTGACGTAATCGTATGCGCCTTTGCGCAGCGCCGCGACCGCCGAGTCAACTGAGGAGTAGGCGGTCATGACGACGACGAGCGCCTCCGAGTCCACGTCCTTGACGCGGTCGAGCAGGGCGAGCCCGTCCATCCCGGCCATGCGGATGTCGGTGAGCGTGACGGCGACATCTTCAGCCGCGAAAATCTCCAGAGCTTCTTCGGCGCTCGCGGCGGCGGCCACGCGGTAGCCCGACTCTTCCAGCAGGCGCGAGATGATGGCGCGCATCAGGTCTTCGTCTTCGGCGATGAGGATAAGTGGCTTCATGTCCATGTCTTTCGTGACGGGGTATCGGCGTATAACCCCGCGATGTCTGCGTGCGGAGGCTTTTTATTTGCCCGGCGACTCAGCGATCTTTTTGATGTCCGCGTTGTGCGCGACGAGAAAGCGCGCCAGATCAAAGCAACGTTCGGCGGGGGCGCGGATGAGCGTTTCCAGACTGATGGTCGGCATGAGTTCGGGCCGCCTTACTTCTCGTTCAGCTCCCGCCACTCTTCCGCCAGCATCGCATAGACGGCGAGGTCGTTGAAGTGGTCGCGCACCCACTCGGCCTGCCGGAAGACGCCCTCCTGTTTGAAGCCGAGGCGTTCGGGGATGGCGCGGCTCTTCGCGTTCCCGAGGCCGCAGTGGATGTCCACGCGGTTCAGCTTGAACTCCCTGAAGGCATAGTCCACCACCGCGCGGCAGGCGCGCGTCATAATGCCTTTACCTTGAAAGGAAGCGGCCAGCCAGTAGCCGAGCTGTGTCGTGCGGTGCGTCCAGTCAATGTGGTTGTAGCCGATGTTCCCTGCGTGCTGGCCGCGATAGAGGATGTGCACGGCGTAGCCCTGATTTTCGGCGAACTGTCGGCGGTTGCGGCGGATAAACTCCAAAGAGTCCTCGACGGAGAAATTGTCCGTCGCCCACGGCAGCCACTCCTTGAGGTGCGCGAGGTTCTGCCGGACAAGCGCCGTAGCTTCAGCCGCGTCACGCTC
>JAIVJM010000300.1 GCA_020199995.1 Acidobacteriota bacterium
CCCGCCGACGCGAGAATGAGAGCGTCGTACCAGCCCGCATCCAGCTTCCGCAGCCGCGTGTCCACGTTCCCGCGCACGTCCTTCAACACGACGTCGGGCCGCAGGTGGTTCAACTGCGCGATGCGGCGCAGGCTCGACGTCCCGACCGCCGCCCCTGCGGGCAAATCCTTCAGCGAGGCGAGCCCTGCTGCTGCGCCCACGCCTTCGCGCAACACCAGCGCGTCGCGCGCGTCTTCGCGCTCGGTGATGGCCGAGATTCTGAGACCTTCAGGGATGACGGTGGGCAAGTCCTTCAGCGAGTGGACGGCGACATCAATGCGCCCGTCCAGCAGCGCCTCTTCGAGTTCCTTTGTGAAAGCGCCCTGCCCGCCGATGACCGAGAGCGGCGCGTCGCGCCTCACGTCGCCCGTGGTCTTGATGATCTCGACGCGTACCTCGGCCCCCGCGTCGAGCGCTTCGAGACGCGACTTGACCCAGTTCGCCTGCCACAACGCGAGCTTCGAGCCACGCGAACCGATGGTGAGTTGAGCTTTCATAGTCAGAGAGGTTAGAGGCTTGAGGCTGGAGACCGGAGGCTGGTAAATAGCAAAAGCCTTTTACCAGCCCCCGGTCTCCAGCCTCCTTCTTTTCATTCTTCCAGACCGAAGATGTCGCGCCAGGCTTTCACCTCGTCGTCCTCGCCGGTGTCGTAGGAGCGGCGCATGCGGTGGATGACGGGGTGCGAAATCTTGTTGACGGCGGAGAGGAGCAGAGCTTCGATGGCGCGCTCCTGTTCGGGCGTCAGCTCGCCGAGTCGCGGGCGGTGGCGACGGAACTCGTCCTCCGCGATGCCCCGCAGCTTGTCTTTGAGCGCGCCGACCGCCGGGCCGATGTCGAGGTTCCGGAGAGCCTGCTGGAACTGCATCACCTCGGACTCGACGATCAGCTCGGCGCGCTCGGCCTCGCGTTCGCGCTCGCGGATGTTCGAGGCGACGACGGCTTCGAGATCGTCCATGTCGAAGACGAAGAGGTTGCCGAGCTTACCCACCGCCGGGTCAACATTGCGCGGGACGCTGATGTCTATGAAGAAGGCCGGGCGGTTGCGCCTCGCCTCGCGCGCGGCCTGCGCCAACTCCAGCGTGATGACGAACTCGCTCGCGCCAGTCGAGCAGATGACGATGTCGGCCTCGGCCAGCGCTCCGGCCATCGCGCCGAACTCAATCGCCTCGCCGTCGAACTGGAGGGCGAGCTTCTGCGCCGCCTCAAACGTCCGGTTGGCGACGAGGATGCGCGAAGCGCCCGCGCCCACGAGATGCTGCGCCGCCAGTTCGGCCATCTCGCCCGCGCCCACCAAGAGCACGGTCGAGCCCTTGAGCGAGCCGAAAATCTTGCGCCCCAGCTCGACCGCTGTGTAGCTGATCGAGACTGCCGAGGCGGCTATCCCCGTCTCCGTGCGGACGCGCTTGGCGACGCGCAGGGTATGGTGAATCAGCCGGTGGAGGACTCGGCCCGCCGTCCCCGCCTCGACGGCGAGCGAGTAGGCGCGGCGCACTTGGCCCAACACCTGCGGCTCGCCGACAACCATCGAGTCGAGCGACGAGGCGACGCGGAAGACGTGGCGCACGGCGGACTCCTCGGCGTGCGTGTAGAGGTGCTCTGCGAAGGCCGCGGGCGCGAGCGATCCGGCCTCGCACAGAAAGCGGCTGAGGCGCGAGACGGCCTCGACCCCGCTCTCGCCCGTCGCGGAGGCCAGAATCTCCACGCGGTTGCAGGTCGAAACAATCAGCCCCTCGGACACGACCTCGCCGTCCACGAGCGCGTGCAACGACTCGGCGCACGCCTTATCCGTGAACGCCAGTCGCTCGCGCACCTCCACGGGCGCGGTCTTGTGATTGAGTCCGACGAGAACGATTGCCATAAAGAACTGAACTCAGTGGTCAGAAGTCAGGACGCGCCTCGATGGCGGCGATGCAGAAGATACTCGCGACGAGGCGAAGGCGGAAGGGCATTGATGTTCCCGACGAAACCTCCGCGCCGCAGCTCAATGGTCATCCCCCGTTGCGCCCGCCGCGCACGATGTCGATCAACTCGTTCAGCCGCCGGTCGGTGTGGGCCTGCGACAACGCGAGCCGCGCCAAAGCCTCGCTCACAGTCCGGTTAAGCTCTGTCTGCGACTCGGCAGCCACACTCACAGTCCGGTTAAGCTCTTGCTGCGATTCGGCAGCCACACTCACAAATCGGTTGAACTCCTTCTGCGACTCGCTGGCCTCACTCACAGAGCGGTTGAACTCCTTTTGCGACTTGTTTATCTGTGCCTGCGCCTCGAGGGTGCGAGTCAGCACCCTCGTCAAGTCGGCCTGAGTGTCCGCGAACTCGCCGAGCCGCTTATCCGTGTCGGCGATTTGCTCGATAGTTTGCTCCAGCCGCACCTTGAAGCTCGCCTCATCCTGCTCCAGCCGCGCCCTGAAGCTCGCCTCATTCTGTTCCACCCGCGCCTCGAACTGTTGCAGCCGCGCCTCGAAGCTGGCTTGGCTCTTGAGCAGAAAATCAATCGCCCGCTCCATCTCTTCGCCGGTCATTTTCATCTCCTCCTACTTTGAAAAAACACTCCCAGAGACAGGCGGATAAAGAGGGTGAATTCAGCCTAATACGTGATAGCCGCCGAGGAGGACGGCCCCGGCGAAGGTGCAGACGACGAGGGCGAAGCCGGCGACGCCGAGCCACGCGGCCTTGCGCCCGCGCCACTGGACGCGGTAGTGCAAAAGCGTCAGGTAGAGCACCCATGTCAGCAGCGCGAAGAACTCGATGGGGTCGTTGTGCCAGACGCGCCCGCTGCGCGCCTGCGACCAGATGACGCCCGTCACGATGCCGAGCGTGAGGAGCGTGAAGCCGACGCTCGCGCCGGTCGAGCCGATGTCGTCCACAGTCGTCAGGGAAGGCAGCCGGTGATAGACCGCGCCGAACTTCTTCAGTCTCAGCTCGCGCTCCTGCCACAGGTACATCACGCTCGCGGCGAAGGCGACGAAGAAGGAGGCATAAGCGAAGAGCAGCAGCGTGGTGTGGACGGGGAAGAGCCACGCCGCGCTGCCGTCCGTCACGCGGCTGGCGTCGAGCGTTGAACTCCCGCGCACGACATTCGAGGCGAAGACGAGCAGCGAGATAACGGGGAGCAGGAACGCGCCCAACGCCTGCACCTTGTAGCGCGAGGCGACCACGCCGTAGGCGACGACGAGCGTCCAGGCCAGAAAAGAGATCGTCTCGTGCAGGTGGAAGAGCGGGTAGTGTCCGTCCCCCACCCAGTCAATGATGATCGCCAGCGTGTGCGCACTGAAGCCGCCGGCGAGCGAGTAGAAAGTTGTCCGCTCGGCGGCGCGGCGCTTGTTGACGAACGCCAAAACGGCGTGGATGGCGGCGATCAGGTAACCCGCCAGCGCTGCGTATAGAAAGGGTTTCATCTTCGGAAACGACGGCGTGAACTGCTCGCGGGCCATTGTAGTTGATGGCGAACAAGCGCGGCAAGCACGACCCCCGGCCACGTTTTGAAAGCCGGGCGTGGTCGTGAGAAACTAGGTCCACGTAATTACCGACGCACGCCGATGAGAGAGGTGAGCCGTTCATGCCTGACCGACAGGACGCATGGGAACTGCTCTGCGAGTATACGAAGGGGCGGAGCCTGCGCCAGCACGCGCTGGCGGTCGAGGCGGCGATGCGCGCCGCCGCGCCGCACTACGGCGGTCCCGCAGAGGACGTCGAAGAGTGGGGCGTCACCGGGCTCCTGCACGACTTCGACTACGAGATGTTCCCGACCGCCGAAGAGCATCCCTACAAGGGTTCCAACATCCTCTGTGGGCGCGGATATCCCGACCGCATCATCCGCGCCATCATGGGCCACGCGACCTACACCGGAGTGCCGCGCGACACGCGACTGGCGCAGGCGCTCTTCGCGACCGACGAACTGTGCGGCTTCCTCGTCGCCTGCGCGCTCGTGCGTCCCTCCCGGAGCCTCGACGATCTCGAAGTCTCGTCGGTCAGGAAGAAGCTCAAGGATAAAGCCTTCGCGCGCTCAGTCAACCGCGAGGACATCCGGCAGGGCGTGGCCGAGCTGGGCGTCGAGCCGGATGCGCATTTCCGCTTCGTCATCGAGGCGCTCAAGCCCGTGCAGGAGCGGATCGGACTGAAAGCAAATGCGGAATGATGAATGGAGACAGTTTTGAGTTTT
>JAIVJM010000301.1 GCA_020199995.1 Acidobacteriota bacterium
GATATGACAGTTCCGGGAAAAACAATCGAACACATCGCCGGGCAGCTCGCGCGCGGCGAAACGACGGCGCGCGCCGTCACCGCCGACGCGCTCGACGCCGCCGAGGGGCTCAACGAAACGCTCAACGCCTTCCTGCAAATAGACCGCGAAGGCGCGACCCGTCGCGCTGAGGAGTTGGACGAATCGGGCGGCGCGCGAGAGGCCGAGACGCTGCGCGGCGTCCCCATCGCCATCAAGGACAACATCTGCGTGCGCGGCCTGCAGGCGACATGCGGCTCGCGCATCCTCGCGGGCTATCACCCGCAGTACGACGCGACGGTGATTGAACGCTTGCGCGCGGCGGGCGCGGTCGTCATCGGCAAGACCAACTGCGACGAGTTCGCGATGGGCTCGTCGAACGAGAACTCGGCCTTCGGCCCGGTGCGTAACCCCTGGGACACGGAGCGCGTGCCGGGCGGCTCGTCGGGCGGTTCGGCGGCGGCGGTGGCGGCGCGCATCGTGCCCGTCTCGCTCGGCTCCGAGACGGGCGGCTCCGTCAGGCAGCCCGCCGCGCTCTGCGGCATCGTCGGCCTCAAGCCGACCTACGGTCGCGTCTCCCGCTACGGCCTCGTCGCCTTCGGCTCGTCGCTCGATCAGGTGAGCGTCTTCGGCCTCACCGTGCGCGACGCGGCGCTCGTCCTCCAGACAATCGCCGGGCGCGACACACGCGACGCGACGACCGCCGACGTCAGTGTGCCGGACTATGTCTCGGAACTCGCGGGCGACATCTCAGGCGCGCGCATCGGCGTCCCGCGCGCCCTGCTCGGCGAGGGCGTTGACGCGGAGGTGCGCGCAAGCGTCGAGAGCGCGATTGAGGCGTACCGCGCGCTCGGGGCCGAGATCGTTGACGTGGAACTGCCGCACGCGCGTTACAGCATCGCCGTCTACTACATCATCGCCACCGCCGAGGCTTCCTCGAACCTCGCGCGCTTCGACGGCGTGCGCTACGGCCACCGCACCGAAGAGGGCGACAACCTCCAGCAGATGTACCGCCGCACGCGCGACGAAGGCTTCGGCGCGGAGGTCAAGCGCCGCATCATGCTCGGCACCTACGTGCTGTCGTCCGGCTACTACGACGCCTACTACCTCAAGGCCCAGCAGGTACGCACGCTCATCAAGCAGGACTTCCTCGACGCCTTCGACGCCTGCGACGCCATCCTCACGCCGACCACGCCGACGCCCGCCTTCCGCCTCGGCGAGAAGACCGACGACCCGCTGGCGATGTACCTCTCGGACATCTACACCTGCATGGCGAATCTCGCGGGCATCCCCGGCGTCAGCATCCCCTGCGGCCTCTCCACCACGGGGCTCCCCATCGGCTTCCAGCTCATGGGCCGCCACTGGGGCGAGCCCCTCATCCTCCGCCTCGCCCACGCCTATAATCGCGCGCACCCGCTCGCCGAGCGCCCGCGCGTCATGGCCACGGGAGCATAGTTAATGAGCCCGCGCCGCGTCAGGAATGATCTACTGGCTCAGGCTACACGAGGCCTAATCCGACAAGGGCGACTAGAGTATAATTTTCGGCAGTTTGCCTATCTATTTTTTTCGGCGCGGGCGTATCTTTTTCCTCACTTCCGGTAATCATAGAGCAGAGAAGTCTGAAGCTTCGTTAAGGAGACCGGACGGGCGCGCGCGTCCTTGCCCGGCCACGATGACGGACGAAAAGCTCCTGCACAAAGCGAGTCGCGGTGACGAGGCGGCGTTCCTCGCGCTCTACGAGCGCCACTGCGCGACGGTCTTCCGGTTCGCCTACCGCATGCTCAGCTCGGTCGAGCTGGCCGAAGAGGTGACGCACGACTGCTTCCTCGGCCTCCTGAAAGCGCCCACGCGCTTCGACCCAGCGCGCGGCGCGGCGCTCAGCACGTACCTCTACGCGGCGGTGCGGAATCTCTCCGCCAAGCACTTCCGTCGGCACGGCGGCGAAGTTTCGGTCGAGGACTCGCAGGGCGAGCTGGTGTCGGTCGAGCACGAAGGGCCGCTCCGGAGGCTGCTGGCCGCGGAGTTGTCCGAGGAAGTGCAACGGGCCGTCGCCGCCCTGCCGCCCTTGCAGCGCGAGGTGATCGTGCTCTTCGAGTACGAGGGGCTGACGCTGGCGGAGGTGGCCGCCGTGGTCGGGGCCGACACGGGCGCGGTCAAGTCGAGACTCCGGCGCGCGCGCGAGGGCTTGCGCCGCGCGCTCGCGCATCACTTTAAAAGCAACGGCGGGGTAGCGCCCGCGAAGAGAGTTTTCAAATGAGCGAAGAGAAGAGACAGACGCGGCTGTTGCCGTTCCGTCTCCGCGGCAAGACCGCGGCGCAGCGGGCTGCTGCGGGCGTGGGGCCGCTCGCGGAAGAGCCCGCGGACGAAGAGCTGCGCGCGGTGCTCGGCGCGTGGGATGCGCCGGAGCCTTCGCACGCCTCGCGCGCGCGACTCATCGAAGCCTTCCGCGAGGGGGCGCGCTCGCGCGAGCCCGTCTGGAAGCGTTGGCTCACGGCGCACGTCCACCTCCCTGCGCCGGTCGTGGCCTGCGCGGTCGTCGCGCTCATGGCTTGCGGCGTCATGCTCGCCGCGCGCGCGCCGCGTCTCTCGCTCGACGCCCCGGCGGCTGTGCCCGCGCCGCCCGAGCTGAAGATTGTCGAAGCGCCCGCGCAGACCGAGAGGGTCGTCACGCGCATCGTCTACGTCGAGAGGGAAAGGCCCGCCGACAGTGACACCCGGCACGAGCGGAGAGCGCGGGCGGGGCAGCTCGCCGGACGCGGGCGCGCGGCGGGCGCAAGCGCTTCCACAGACGAAAGCGGGACCAGCTATTTCACGCGCGTGGACATGGGCGAGTTTCAGCCGCCGGACGAGATGAAGATCAGGGTCATCAGGAAAGGACGGACAGATGAAGATTAAAGGCATGTTCTTCCGCCTCTGCGCGGCGCTCGGTCTCGCGCTCTACGGCGGCGGCGCGGGCGTCGCGGTCATCTCGAGGGCGGCGGAGTCCGGGGCGCAGGAGAGTAAGTCGCAGGTCATCGTGCCGATGCAAAGCGGCGCGTTCGTCTCGATTGCGACCGAGGCCGTCCCGCCGGGCTCGCCCGAAGTCTCCATGAGCTTCATCGAGTCCGAGGACAAGCCGAACCTCATCCACCGCGTCTTCGTGGACGGCAAGGACGAGCTGTTCTTCGGCTACGAGCTGCTGGTCGAGCCGGTCGCGGGCACGCGGCAGTTCCGCATCACCGTCCGACCCTTAAGCGCCGAGTACGAGCAGACCTTGCGCGCGCGCCGCGCCTTCCAGAACCGCCGGCTGCACCCGAGCTACAACGCCGCGGCCTTCTCTTCGAGCCCGCAGCTCATCGGCGACGGCGACACCTTTGCGCTCGACGTGCTTCGGAACCCGCGCACAGGGACGAAGATCGTTGATGTCATCACGGTCTCGCACGACGACCCGCGCTTTCAGCAGGCGCGGGCGAGCGACGGCCCACCGCGCGACTTCTCGCTCTCGGACGTGTCGCTGAAGGTCACGAACTACAGGCTGGTCGTCAACGGCGAGAGCGCGTGGCGCAGCACGGGCGGTTGCTCCGGGCCGCTCGTCTGGTTCTCGCTCGCCGACCGCGGTCGCTTCGTCTTCTCTCTGACCCCGCGCCCCGGCTACGATTTTAAAAAAGTCGGCAAGGTCGAGCACAACAAAATCTCTTTCGAGTGGGGCGAAGACCTCTTCGAATGGGTCTCGGGACTGCCCGTGGTCGGCGGCGGCGGCAACTGGAGCCTCTGGGTTTTGCACGACCCCGACTACCGCTTCGACCTCTACACCAAGCCCGCGGCTCCCGGCGGCGACGCGCACGCGACGGGCGTCGAGCAGACGCTGCGCCGCGCCAAACAACCGAAGGGCCGCGCCGAGTTCGGCACGCCCGAAGAGCGCACGAGCAAGCCCGTCGCGGCCCGTCGCGTGCGCGTCGCCATCGGCGCGGCGGACGACATGGAGCGGCTCCTGCCGAAGAAATAGGAACCCGCGCCGGACCGCCCGCATGCAACCCGCAACAGGCGCGCGAAATTCTCAAGACAAAACGGACGGCCTCACGAAATCTCCCCGACGCCTTCGCGCGAGGCGGCAGTCGTCTAATTATTTGGATGTCCGAGGGCAGCAGGCCCGCCCATGAGGGAGGGCCTCCGTGCCGCGCATTGA
>JAIVJM010000024.1 GCA_020199995.1 Acidobacteriota bacterium
CAGGAGTACCTTGAGCATCATCGGCATCCGTCTAATCAGGAAAGTGACCCGTTCATCCTCGAATGAGGTGGGACTTTCAGTCCCACGGCAACCTATGCACTTTCAGTGCATAGTGGTTTAGTTTTTCGTGCATGATCTTTTCAATCCTCCTTCGCAGATTCGACCCCGCCGCCGCGCCCGAAACCCCGGCCACCTTCCAGCCGAAGCAGAAGCGCACGACCTTCAAGATGCTCGACGCGTAAGCGCCCCTCTGGCCTCCGACCTCCAGAACCCTCTCGTCGCACGCCTGCTCGCGCTCGGCGAGCAGACGCCGACCCACGAACCACACGAGCGGGTGAAACCAGAACAGACACGAGAGCGCCATCTGGAGGTTGCCGACCGCGTTGTCGCGCCGCTCGACGTGAACCAGCTCGTGCAGCATCAAGGCCTCCAGCTCCTCCGCGTCGAGGTGTTCGGCGATTGATTCCGGCAGCAGGATGACGGGGCTGCGCGTGCGCCACACGCCCGGTTCGACCCCTCGCGGCGAGAGCAGGAGCTTGACGTCTCCTCCCGACCCGAGCCGCCGCCACGCGCTCTCCAGCGCCTCGAACTCGCGTCCCGCATACGCCTCGTGCCCTTCAGCCGCCGCGCGCAAAAATTCGCGTCGCCGCCTGAGCCACACCAGCAGAAGCGCCGCACACCCCGCCAGCCACAAAAGCGTCAGCGCGCAGTAAAGCTCGCTTGCGTGCGCCGTCCCCGCGGCGTTCGCCCCGACTTCGCGTGCGGCGTTGATTGAAGAGAGAGGCCCGGCCAGCTGGTAGATGACGGGGACGCCCGCCGCCGCGTCCGCCCCGCGACCCGAGAGCCACGACGCCTCGACCCCCGCGCCGCGCGCGAGGTAAGCGAAGAGCGCCGACGGCACGACGAACTTCGCCGCCGCGACGAGCCACAGCGCATAGCGGACGCGCGCCGGCCCGCGCCTGAGCAGGAGCGTGAGCGCGAAGACCAGTGCCGCGAACAGGGTCGCCTGCCACAGGTGGTCGGCCACCCCGCCCCACAGCCAAAGGGAGGCGCGCGCGAACGATTCGTGGAGCGCGTTCATTTGCGCCTCCTTTCGCGGCTGCCGCCAACGCGCGTCGCGCCCTCGCGCCCGGCGGCATCAGCCGCACCCGCATCCGCGCCGGCTTCAGTGGCCGCGTCGAGCTTCTCGGACTCCAGCCGCGCGAGCGTGACCTCCATCTCCCGCAGGTCGTCGAGCGTGAGTCGCCCGGTCTCGACGAATTGCGCCATCAGCGAGCGCGGGGTTCCGCCGAAGAAGTCCAAGAGTTCATCAACCACGCGCCGGTGCGCCGCCTTGCGCGTCACGACCGGCTCGAAGATGTGCGCGTTGCCGATCTTCTTGACGCGCCGGAGCGCGCCCTTCTCTTCGAGGCGGTAGATGATCGTCTGCACGGTGGTGTAGGCCGGGCGCTTGCGCTCAGGCAGTTGCTCCTGTATCTCGCGCACCGAGGCGCTGCCGAGCGCCCACAGCGACTCCATAATCTCCAGCTCGAACTTCGTCAGCTTGACGTTCGCCTCTTTCGCCATCGCTCCTCCCGAATTATCCTTCTTACTACGGTTGAGGTTGAATCTACTACAAGTGTCGGAGGAAGGTCAAGAGGAATTTTTTAGAGCGGGATTGTTGGTTGGGCTGAGGTCGGCGCCGGACGGTCGAGCCCGGCCCGCGTGGGGTCTAGTTTCGAGCGCGGCGCGTCACAGCCTTGACGGCTTCGAGTTGGAAGTCCGCGGGCACGAACTCCAGCGCCGTCAGCTCGCCGTCCGTCTTGACGCGCGGCGCGGCGGCGGCAGCGGCGGCCGGGCGGTAGGTGGCGACGACGTGGCCCTCGGGCTGGCGCGGCCCGCACGTCAGCTCGGTGCCGGCGGCGTCGGGCGTGAAGGCGATGATATGCAGGCCGTCGAAGCCGGGGCGGCGGAGCCTGAGCTGGCGTTTGCCGGCCTTGACGATGAAGACCACGCCCTTCGCGTTGCAGTCGACGCGCGTGAAGAGCCCGCGCACGCGCGTCTCGCCCTCAGAGGGCTTACGCAGCGCCTCGCGGATTGAGGCGGCGAAGGCTTCGGCGACCAGCTCGTTCTCGGTCTTGCCGGGACGCCGTGGCTCGATCTTTCCGTCCAGCTTCCTCTCCTGCGGCGTGGGCTCGGCGGGTCGCTGCGGCGCGCCGAAGCCCTCGAGCGCCGCGGCGTGCAAGGACAGGCAGATGATTGTGAGAAGGATGACGGCAGGACGTTTCAACACGGGTGTCTCCGGAAGTGAGTTCTCGGCGCAAGTCCTTCCACGTTGATGCGCGCCGGACGGTTCCACGAAATTTGAGGTCCGAGCCTTCGGTGAATCAATGATGATGTGAGGCATCGAAATCGTTGGCCGGGAAAACGAGAAGGGCTCACGAACCGAGAAGTTCGTGAGCCCTTCGATGGCGCGGGCCGGGCCTCATCGGTCGAGTCGAAATGTTCAGCGCGCGTCTTTGCGACGGACGAGCGCCCACCCGGCGGGGAGCGCGGCGGCGGCGAGCGCGATCTTGACGAGGTCGCCCAAGATGAAGGGCGCGACGCCCAGTCGGAAGGCTTCGCCAGCCGTCCTGAAGAAGAGCGCGAGCCACGCCCAGCCGCCCGCGAGAATCACGAACGAGCCGAGCGCCATCGCCGCCGCCGCCGAAGCGTATCGCCTGTCCCAGCCGCGCTCCGCCAGATAGCCCGTGACGAAGGCCGCGAGGGGGAAGGCGAGCAGGTAGCCCGTCGTCGGGCTCAGCAAAAGATAGTGCGCGCCGCCCGCGCCTCCGCGGAAGAAGGGAAGACCCACTGCGCCCTCGCAGAGATACGCGATCATCGCCAGCGCGCCGAGGCGCGAGCCGAGGAGCGCGCCCGCGAGCAGCACGGCGAAGGTCTGCCCCGTCAGCGGTACGGGCGTGAAGGGCAGGGGGATGACGACCTGCGCGGCGAGCGCGGTCAGAAGGCTGAAGGCCACGACGAGCGCGGCGCTGCGCGCCCAGTCGAGCGGCGCGAGAAAAGCACCCGTCAGAGTTTCGGCTTTGGCGTAAGTGTTCACGACTTCAATCCTCAGTTAAAAAATCGCCACAGAGGCACCGCAGACACAGAGCAGAAGAAGGGAAATGTATTGAGGGAGAGTTGAGTGAGCAAAGCTGGTCTTGCCGCGGCGACGAGATAAAAGAAACCGCCCGACCCTCCCTCAAACATGTTTTCTTCTTTTTCATGTCTCTGTGCCTCTGTGGCTAACCTTTTGGGCTTAGCCTCGGGTCAGTCCCTCTCTGTCCGCGCCCATCTCCTTCACGACGGGCCTCGCGCCCGAGCCGATACGCATCCCGTAGAACGAGCGCCAGACGAAGAAGGCGGAGATGACGAAGAAGACGGCGGCGAGGACATGTGTGAACCTCTGCCCTTGCGTCCGCGTCATCTCGACCGCCAGCTCGACCGCGAGCAGGCCGAAGAGCGTCGTGAACTTGATGACCGGGTTCAAGGCCACCGAAGAGGTGTCCTTGTAGGGGTCGCCCACCGTGTCGCCGACCACACACGCATCGTGCAGGGGCGTGCCCTTCTGGTGCAGCTCGACCTCGACGATCTTCTTGGCGTTGTCCCACGCCCCGCCCGCGTTCGCCATGAAGATGGCCTGATAGAGACCGAAGATGGCGATGGAGATGAGATAGCCGATGAAGAAGAAAGGCTCGACGAAGGCGAAGGCGAGCGCCGAGAAGAAGACGGTCAGGAAGATATTGAACATCCCCTTCTGCGCGTACTGCGTGCAGATTTCCACGACCTTCTTCGAGTCTTCGACCGAAGCCTTCTCGACGCCTTCGAGCTTGATGTTGGCCTTGATGAATTCGACCGCGCGGTAGGCGCCGGTGGTGACGGCCTGCATCGAAGCGCCTGTGAACCAGTAGATGACTGCGCCGCCCGTAATGAGCCCCAGCACGAACGGGGCGTGCAGCAGCGAGAGGTTCTGGACGCGCTCGGCGACGAAGCGCCCATCCACGGCGGTCAAGGTCATGATGATCGAGAAGATCATCGTCGTCGCGCCGACGACCGCCGTCCCGATGAGCACGGGCTTGGCCGTCGCCTTAAAGGTGTTGCCCGCGCCGTCGTTCTCTTCCAGAAGGTGCTTGGCGCGGTCGAAGTTGACCGTCACGCCGAAGTCCTTCTTGACATCATCCTCGACGTTCGGAACCTGCTCGATGAGCGAGAGTTCGTAGACCGACTGCGCGTTGTCGGTGACGGGGCCGTAGGAGTCCACGGCAATCGTCACCGGCCCCATGCCGAGGAAGCCGAAGGCCACGAGGCCGAAGGCGAAGACCGCGGGCGCGAGCATCAGCGCGTCCGGGAAGGCCGTGCTGAAGAGGTAGGCGATGGACATCAGGACGACGATGGCGATGCCGAGCCAGTAGGCGGAGAAGTTGCCCGCGATGAGCCCCGAAAGGATGTTGAGCGACGCGCCGCCCTCGTCCGAAGAGGTGACGACTTCCTTGACGTGCGCCGACTCGGTCGAGGTGAAGACCTTGACCAGCTCGGGGATGATCGCCCCGGCGAGCGTGCCGCACGAGATGATTGACGCCAGCTTCCACCAGAGACTGTCGTCGCCGCCGATGTTCGGGATGATGAGGTACGAGACGAGGTACGTGAGCGCGACCGAGACGAGCGAAGTGATCCAGACGAGCGACGTGAGCGGGGCCTCGAAATTCATCCGGTCGGCGTTCTGGTAGCGCGACTTGGCGACTGCCTCGTTGACGAAATAGGAGAGCGCGCTCGCGATAATCATCATGATGCGCATGACGAAGAGCCAGACGAGGAGCTGTACCTGCACGGTCGCGTTCGGCACGCCGAGCAGGATGAAGGTGATGAGCGCCACGCCCGTCACGCCGTAGGTCTCGAAGCCGTCCGCCGAGGGGCCGACCGAGTCGCCCGCGTTATCGCCCGTGCAGTCGGCGATGACGCCGGGGTTGCGCGCGTCGTCCTCTTTGATCTTGAAGACGATCTTCATCAAGTCCGACCCGATGTCGGCGATCTTCGTGAAGATGCCGCCCGCGATGCGCAGGGCCGCCGCGCCTAAGGATTCGCCGATGGCGAAGCCGATGAAGCAGGGGCCGGCGTACTCGCGCGGGATGAAGAGAAGGATGCAGAGCATGATGAGCAGTTCGACCGAGATGAGCAGCATGCCGATGCTCATGCCGGAACGAAGCGGGATGGCGTAGAGCGGGTAGGGCTTGCCGCCTAAGCTGGCGAAGGCCGTGCGCGAGTTGGCGAACGTGTTGACGCGGATGCCGAACCACGCCACGCCGTAGCTGCCCGCGATGCCGACGAGGCTGAAGAACAGGATGATGGCGACGCGCGACGCCTCGAAATCCAAGAGGACGCCGAAGTAGAGGACGATAATAACGGCGATGAAGGCTTCGAGGATGAGGATGAATTTCCCCTGCGTGATGAGATATGTCTTACACGTCTCGTAGATCAGCTCTGAAATCTCTCGCATCGAGCGGTGGACGGGCAGTTGCTTGAGGTTCATGTAGATGAGGAGCCCGAACAGGAGCCCGAGCGCGCAGACGAGCAGGCCGCCCATCAGCAGCGTGCGCCCGTTCGTGCCGCCGATGAACTCGACGCGCGAGAGGTCGGGCAGCTCCAGATTGGCCTCGCCGCCGGGGCGGTGCGCGGGAGCCGTCGCCACGGTGCCCGCGCCGCCGCGCGCGTCCTTCGGCACGGAGGTCTCGCGCTGGGCGAGCGCCGCTGTCGAGAAGAGTGTCAGGAGGGCCGCGCCTGCGGCGAAGGCCAGAGCGCCAGTGCGCACGCGGCGCGCGAGCGCCGGGACGAGCGCCGGGAAACGCCGGAAGGCAACGAGTGACAGACTGATAACGAAGATCAGCAGCAATACAATAGACAAGGTGAAACGGTTCCTTTCTGTTCTTCTAAATCGGTGGTGAGTTAAAACGCCCCTTCAAAAGGCCGAGGGCCTGCGGCCTCAACGAGCTTCAGACAAACGACGCCGCACGAGAGGACGCGCTCACGGTCCGCAGGAAGCTCGTTTTTAAGTCTCGCTAAAAGCGGGCATTATCGCCGATTTGTGCTCGAACTGTCCACCCGCTACCAGACACGCAGGCGGCGAGCCGGGCTGCGGGGATCGTTTTGTGTGGGGCGGGGCAGACCCCTTCCTTATCACCTTCGAGCAGGTTCCGAACCGCTGCCGCCCGACGACTAAACTACTCCAGGCTTGCCGCCGTGTGCGCGGGGGTGAGCGTGCCGCGCCGGCGGTCGCCGCGCAGCTTGAAGAGGGCGAGGAGGGCAACGTAGAGCGCGAGCAGGACGAGCGCGGCGGAGGCCACGGCGTTGATGAGTTCCACGTCGAGACGGCCCTCCATGATTTTCGTCGCGCGGAGGTTCCCGGCGACCAGCGCCACTAAGGCCCAGAGCGTGATGACGAGGACGAAGACCATCGGCACGAGCGTGAAGGCGATGCGGCGGCGCGCCTGATAGAGCCAAGCCGTGATCGAGAGGAGCGTCAGGGCCGCGAGCAGTTGGTTAGACGCGCCGAAGAGCGTCCAGAATTTCGACCACGAGTTCGGCGGCGCGAACGTGATGAAGTAGAGCGGAAGCGCGACCGTAAGGAGCGTCCCCGTGAGCGCGCCCCAGCGACCCCGCCAGCCGAAAAGCTCCTGCACGATGTATCGGCCCAAACGGGTGCAGACATCGAGCGTGTCGAAGACGAAGGTCGAGAAGGCCATCGCGCCGAAAGTGGTGGCGAAGGCGAGCTGGCCCTTGCCGATGATGAGCGTGAGGAACTGCCCGACGCCGTTGCCGTAGATCGTCCCCGGCGCTGTCCCCTTCGCTATTGAGCCCGGCACGACGATCATAATCGTGACGAGCGCGATTAAGGCGACGAACCCCTCGGCCAGCATCCCGCCGTAGCCCACGGGCTTGATGTGCGACTCGCGGTCAATCTGCTTCGAGGTCGTCCCCGAACAGACGAGACCGTGGAAGCCCGAGCATGCGCCGCACGCAATCGTCACGAAGAGGAAGGGGAAGAGCGTGCCGGTCATCCCTCCCACGTCCCACCCCTTGAAGGCGGGCTGCTGAATCTCGTAGCCGCCGAAGAAGACGCCGACGACGCCGAGCGCAATCGCCGCGTAGAGGATGAAGCCGCCGAGGTAGCCGCGCGGCTGCAAAAGCGCCCAGACCGGAACCATCGAGGCGACGCAGCAGTAGATGAGAATCAGGAGGCCCCACGTCCGATGGTCGAGCACGAAGACGTTCGAGATGTAGGTGCCGACCCACGAGGCGGCGAAGGCCGCCGGGACGAAGATGACGGTCGTCAGCCAGAGCGGCGGCTTGAGATACTTTTCGACGAGGCCGAGCACGACCGAGAGTCCGAGGTAGAGGATGCTCGCCGCCGCGACCGCCCCTCCGGGGTTGAAGTTGACCGCTGCGGCGCGCAGCTCCTCGGAGCCGCCGACGAAAGTCCCGGCGGTGATGTCGGCGAAGGCGACGATGACGTAGACGAGCGCGATCCAGATGAAGCCCATCATGGCGCGTCCCGCCTTGTTCCCCAGATGCTCGCGCGTGATCTCGGCAATCGAGGTCGCGCCGTGGCGGACTGAGGCGGCGAGGCTCGCGAAGTCGTGGACGGCCCCGATGAGCACCACGCCGAAGCCGATCCATAAAAGACACGGGAGCCAGCCGAAGGCCTGACACGCGATGATGGGGCCGGCAATCGGCCCGGCGGCGGCAATCGCCGAGAAGTGCTGGCCGAAGAGGTAGAAGGGTCGTGTCGGGACGAAGTCCACGCCGTCGTTGACCTCGTGCGCGGGCGTCGGGCGCGAGTCGTCCAGCGCAAACTGCCGCGCCACCCACCCGCCGTAGAGACGGTAGGCCGCCACGAGCACCAGCAGGAATCCGACCGCGAGCAACGTCAGACTCAAGATTGAACCTCCGGTAAAAGTCTGGAGTCCGGAGTCTAGAGTCCGGAGTCAAAAGCAGCGGCCTGTCTTTGACTCCGGACTCTAGACTCCGGACTCCAGACTCTCTTTGATAGTGATGTTGCGCCTCGTCAGTTCCGCGACAAAGCGTTCGGGGGGGACGCACCGCTCCTGCGGAATCGCGCCGGTCTCTCGGATGTCGCCACGGCGCGCCATCATCTGCGCGATGATCGAGGCGGGGAAGGCCGTGGTGCGCATCATCGCGCTCAGGCCCGTCCGCTCGTCGTGGCGGTCAATGATGTCGTAGCGGAGCGACTGCGAGGCTTCCTTGCCCCCCATCTGGCCGCGGAACTCGACGCGGACGAAGACGAGGTCGGGCTCGTCCGCCGGAAGCCGCCGCGTGAGCAGCTCGCCGAGCAGACGCCGCGGCGAGACGCGCGCGCCGTCGAGCTCGACCTCGACGCCGTCCGCCAGCCCGAGGGCGATGAGGAGCTTGAAGCGCTCGCAGTGGCCGGGGTAGCGAATCGTCTTGTAGTCGAGCTCGCGGACGCGGCCCGCGAAAGTTTCCGGCAGCGTGGAGGTGCCGCCCGAAGTCTGGAACGCCTCCATCCGCCCGTAAGGGGCGGGGAATTCGAGCGACTCGATTTCAGTCATTGATTCGACTTCGATGAGATGGCCGTCGCGGATGACGCGCGCGCGCTCGACGTATTCGTTAATCAGCCCTTCGACGGAGAAGACGATTTGATAGTCGAGCGGCGGCTTCGGCTGCTGCGGCAGGCCGCCGACGCGGATGTGGACTTCGTCGAGACGCTCGAAGCGCGCCGCGCCGTGCGCGACGAGCACCGAGACCATGCCGGGCGCGAGCCCGCAGTCGGGGATGATGCGGATTCCGGCGGCGCGCGCCTCCGAGTCGAGCGCGAGTTCCGCGTCCACGACCGTGTTATTGCCGCCGAGGTCGCAGAAGTTCGCGCGCGCCTCGATGGCCGCGCGCGCGAGCGAGAGGTTGTGGACATAAGGGACGCAGCTAATCACCGCTTCGTGGCCGCGCATGAGCGCGACCACGCCCGCCGAGTCCGCAACGTCCACGCGCGCCGCCCGGACGCGCTCGGCCCCGCCGACCGTCTCGGCCACGGCGCGCGCGCGCCCCTCGTCGAAGTCGGCGATGGTGACCCTCTCGACGCCCTCGGAGTTGTGCGCGAGGTCGAAGGCCGCACCCAGTCCCATGCGCCCCGCGCCGAGCACGAGGATTCTCATCCGCGTCCCTCCCGGCGGCGGTCGCCCTTCACACGAAGTCTCCCGCGTCTGCCCATTACTCGGAAGCCCCCCCATCGTCCGCCGCCCGCGACGAGCCGACGAAAGAACCGGCGAGCCCGACGACCAGACCGACCGCGATGAGCACGAGGCCGTAGAGAGCGCGCCCGTGACGCTCAGCGCCCGAGTTCGAGGCCGTGTCTAAGAGCTCGGCGGGGCCGAGGTCGTGCGGGATGGCGAAGAGCCCGATGGCGACGAGCAGGAATCCGAAGGCCGCCACTTTGAGCGTGAGCGGCGTGCGCGCGGGCCGCCCCAACTGCTGGCCGACGGAGCTACGCGTGTAACCGTAGGCGAGGTAGATGGCGAGCCCGAGCATGAGCCAGCCGATGAAGCGCCACCACGAGCCGCCCGGCAGGTAGTACATCAGGAAGACGCAGGAGAGCGCGCCGAGAATCGGCAGCAGCCAAGGCCCGCCGGGGACGCGGAACGCCCTCACGCGCGTCGGGTCTTTCTTGCGCAGGATCGGGATACCCACGCAGACGAGCACAAAGGCGAAGAGCGTCCCGATGTTCGTCAGGCTCACCATCTCGTCCACGTTGGCGAAGGCGGCGATGCCGCCGACGATGAGGCCCGTCAGAATCGTCGTCACGTGCGGCGTCGACCACCGTGTTCTGCCACTTCGCCTGCGGCGCGACGGTTTCGAGCGCCATCGTCAGCGCCTCGCCCTGCTGCGCCGGAGTCCACTGCGTGAGCTGCGCGTAAGGAACGATGCCGGTGAAGACGGCGGCGACGACGACATAGAAGACCGTGCAGATGATGAGCGACGCGATAATCCCGATGGGCAGGTCGCGCGCGGGGTTTCTGGTCTCCTCGGCCACGGTCGAGACGGCGTCGAACCCGATGAAGGCGAAGAAGACGACCGCCGCGCCCGTGAATGTGCCAGTCCACCCCATTGGCTGGAAGGGCTTCCAGTTCTCGACCATCGTCGAGGGCGAGACGTAGTAGAGCGCGACCGTGATGAAGAAGAGGAGCACCATGATCTTGATGGCGACCATGATGGCGTTAAAGCCCGCCGATTCGCGGATGCCCCACACGAGCACGGCGGTGATGAGCGCGACGATGCCGAAGGCGAGGATGTTGAAGACGATGGGGATGCCGCCGATGTGCGGCGCGGCGGCAAGGATTTCGGGCGTCGCACCTCTATAGTTCGTCGCCAGCCAGTCGGGGAAGCCGATGCCGAGGTTCCGCAAAAGTCTATTAAAGAACTCGGCCCAACTAATCGCCACGGCGACGTTGCCGATGGCGTACTCGATGATCAAGTCCCAGCCGATGATCCACGCCACCAGCTCGCCCATCGTCGCGTAAGAGTAGGTGTAGGCCGAGCCCGAGATGGGCACCATCGAGGCCAGTTCCGCGTAGCAGAGCGCGGTGAAGCCGCAGACGACCGCCGTGATGGCGAACGAGAGGATGAGTGAAGGACCCGCGCCCGCGCGCCCGTCCGCGCCCGCGGCAGCCGTGCCCACGGTCGCGAAAATCCCCGCGCCGATGATCGCGCCGATCCCGAGCAGCGTGACGTTGAATGCGCCGAGCGTGCGCCTCAAAGAGAACTGCGGGCCGCCCGCCGCGGCGAGGATGTCGTCGAGTTTTTTGGTGCGAAAGAGTCCTCGAAGCAAGGTTGTGTCTCCAGAGTCGGGAAGATTCTAACTGGCTTTCGGTAAGTCGTTCGGCGCCGCCTCCCAAAGACGTTCGGCGGCTGATGTCGGTGCGGCGGAGTTTGTCATAGCGCGAGGGAGTAAGGCAACAAATCTTTTGCGCGGACTTACGGCGCGAGCCGCGGAGCGAAGAGATGAAAAGAGGAAAGGGGAAGGAATGTGTCGCGGCGTTGCGACTCACTCCTCCCCCTTTCCCGCTTCCGTCTTTATCGTTCGGCTTTTACTTCGCCGGCCCGGTCGGGAGTTTCTGTCCCTGCCATGCCGCCCAGCCTCCGAGGAGGGCGGCGGTGTTTTCGTAACCTCTGGGCTTGATGTCGAGCGCCGCACCGGCGCTTTGATGTTCGGTCGGTCAAGCGCAGTAGAAGATCAAGAGCTTATCCTTCGGCAGCTCGCTCAAGCGTTTAGTGAGCTCGTCCCGGGGGAACGAGACCGAGCCCTTGATGTGGCTCTGGTCGTACTGCGCTTTGGGGCGCACGTCAACAACGATGGCCGTGCCCTTCTCCAGCGCCTGCTGAGTGTCGGTGACCGAGATGCGCCGCACGCTGTCGCCGGGCGTCGAGGTGGGGTGCGGCGTCGCCGCCGCGCCAGCCGTCGCCGTATTCGCCGCCGCGCTCTGCGTCCCCGCCTGATCGACGGCCTTGCACGCCGCGTTGAGCATTATGGCCGCCGCACAGGCGAGCGCGAGCGCCATCAGTGAGCCAACATTTCGCATCCTTTTCATTTCTCCATCAAACGCCGGGTGGTCTTTCTCTGGGCGACTGCCGCGCGGCGGAAATTACGTCGCATAGCATCGCACAGAACGTGTGCCGTGTGGAAGCAAGGACGAGCCGGCGCGTTCGCAGTCAGTAGTGCCCGACGCCTTGTAATTCTTCGGCCCCGGCGATTCAGAAGATGCCGGGCAGGAGTTCTCTGAAGAGGACGTTAACGATGGCGTCGGTCAGGAAGGATCTGGCGAAGCGGCGGAAGGTGGCGTCCACGCCGATGCGGTCGTGGCCGGGCGTGCTGCGCTCCCACGCGTTCGAGAGCGCGCTGGCCGTCATCACTCCGGCGAAGCGCGAATAGTTCGGCTCGAGGTTGCCGTCGTCGTCCCTCGTCACGAAGACGCGGCTCACGGCGTGGAGCGCTTTGCCCCCGAAGCTCTTGGATTTCGAGCGCTCATAGCGCGGGTCTTGTTTGAAGAGCGAGGCGTAGATGCCGCCGGCGAAGATGGTGCGGGTGGCGCTCCTGCTGAAGCTGATCGCCATCCGCGAGAGGCCGTCGGCCACCTTGTCCCCGGTCGTCTTGTGCGGCTGGTCGTCCTCGCGAATCTGCGTGAGCGTCGCACTGAAGGCGCTCGAAGCGTAGGGCATCGGGCTCAGGAAGGCGCGCTTGAATGCGCGGCTCATCTTCTGGCCGGAGGTCAGGGGTGCGGGCGTGGGGGTCGGCGTCGGCGAACCTTGCGGGTCCTGCCATGCCGGAACTGCGGGCACGGGGGCGGGCATGTCGAAAGCGTCCGCGCCGCGGCGCGCGCCGTCGTGGTCGTCGAACTTTAAGCCCTGACGCAGGGCGGCTGATTCCGAGACCGCGGAGACGAAGCGCGCGCCCGAAGTACGGAAGCGCCGCGCCGCCACGTCGTCTGCCGCCGTCCCGTCCGACGCGCTCTCTTCCGCTGCCGCGCGCAGCGCACTTTGGTCGCCACGCTCCTGCGCGTGCGCGACGGCCCCGCCGCCGAGAGAGAAAGCCGCCAGCGGCAGCAGCAGCAGCAGCAGCGCCGCCGGAAACAACCTCCGTGAGTGTAAACTGAGCATCGTCAGTCTCCCTTGATTAATTTATTGTGAGTCCGAAAATCTTGAAGCCGCGGCGGCTCCGCGCCGTGCCAACGCATTGTAGCGAAAAGAGGCCGGGCCGTCAGCACGTTGTTAAAAAAAGGGAAGCGGAATAAAATCGCACACGCCGGGACGCACGTGCCCGCGCCGCCCCTTCACAGAGAACCGGGGGCTCCCGAAACCGGAGGCCGCCGGCGAGTCCGAACTAAGTCCGACCGAACCCGTTGCCCGCGTCGCCCGACACGGAGGTTGTCCGAAGAATGTATTTCAAACAGTTCTATCTGGGGTGTCTCGCACACGCTTCTTACCTGCTCGGGTCGGACGGCGAGGCCGCGGTCGTTGACCCGCAGCGCGACGTCGAGCAGTATGTCGCCGAGGCCGCCGAGCAGGGCCTGCAGATCAGGTACGTGGTCGAGACGCATCTGCACGCCGACTTCGTGAGCGGGCACAGGGAGCTGGCGGCGCGCACCGGGGCCGAGATCGTCTTCGGCGCGCGCGCCGGGGCCGCCTTCCCGCACCGCGCCGTCGGCGACGGCGAAGAGCTGCAAGTGGGCCGCGTCACGCTCCGCTTCATCGAGACGCCCGGCCACACGCCCGAAAGCATCTCGGTGCTCGTCATCGACACGGAAGTCTCCGGCGAGCCGCGAATGGTGCTCACCGGCGACACGCTCTTCAACGGCGATGTGGGCCGGCCCGACCTCGCGGGCGCGCGCGGCTACACGACCGAGATGATGGCCGACATGCTCTACGAGAGTTTGCACGGCAAGCTCCTGCGGCTCGCGGACACAGTCGAGGTCTACCCGGCGCACGGCGCGGGCAGCATGTGCGGGCGCAACATCTCGAAGGAGACCTCCTCGACCATCGGCGAGCAGCGCCGACACAACTACGCGCTCCAGCCGATGGCGAAAGATGAGTTCGTCCGAATAATGACGACGGATTTGCCCGAGCAGCCCGCCTATTTCCCCTTCGACGCCGAGATCAACCGGACGGGCGGCGCAGACCCTCTGGACGCGCTGCCGCGTCCCGCCGCGCTCACGCCGCACGCCGTCGCCTCGCTCGCCAATCAGGGCCACATCGTCCTCGACGTGAGGACTCCCGCCGAGTTCGGCGCGGGCCACGTCCCCGGCGCGGTCAACGTCGGATTGGGCGGGCAGTTCGCTTCGTGGGCCGGGAGTCTGGTGGCGCTGCGCACGCCCATCATCGTCGTCACGGGACGGGACGAGCAGGTTGACGAGACGCTGGTGAGGCTCGCGCGCGTCGGCCACGAGAGCGTCCGCGGCTACCTGCGCGGCGGGATGGAGGCGTGGGGCGCGCACGGCATGGAGGAGGCGACCGTGCCGCAAATCCCCGTCGCGGTGCTCAGGCGGATGCTCGAAGACGAGCCCGGCTTGCAGTTGCTCGACGTCCGCCGCCCCGCCGAGTACGCGCTCGGCCACGCGCCGCGCGCCGCGAGCGCGCCGCTCTCGCCGCGCCTGCGCGCAGAGATCGCGCACCTCGAACGCGAGCGCCCCGTCGCCGTCATCTGCGCGGGCGGGTACCGTTCGAGCGCCGCCACGAGCCTGCTCAAACGACTCGGCTTTCATCATCTCTTCAACGTCGAGGGCGGCACGCAGGCGTGGGTCACCGCCGGCTACCCGGTAGAGCGGCCCAGCACGACAATCTGAAAAATGATGAATGCGGAATGCGGAATGATGAATAAAGAGCAAGCTGCCTTCTTTCATTCATCATTCCGCATTCCGCATTCATCACTTCTTACTCTTATGTCTCCCGCTACCAACCGCCGTCTCGCCGTCTTCGTCGGGGCCTTCTGCATCGTCGGCGAGACGGTGCGCCGCTGGCACACGTGGCGCGAATGGCCGCCCTTGTTGTTTGACGACTACGTGATCGGGGCTTTCCTCTTCTACGGGGCGTGGCGGAGCAGCCGCGACGCGCGCGAGGGCCAACGCTTCCTGACCGCCGCGTGGGGCTTCGCCGCCGCCTTCGGCTACGCGAGTTTCTTCGGCCACCTGCAATACGTCTCGTCGCCCGACCCCGCGCCCATCCCTCACGTCTGGCTGACGGCGCTCATCGGCGCGGGCTGGCTGCTCTGCCTCTGGGCGCTCTTCGAGAGCCTGCGCCCCTTGAAAGAGAAATCCTGATGCCGGGAGCGCGAGCCTCACTGTCCCGCGCGTTCGCAAACTGCTAAGACTCTGCTACTCCACTCGCCTTTTGCAACCCTCTCGATAGTCATCGCCTGAAAATCGAGGCGTTGGATGTTCGTCCGCGCGCGGCACGACGATTGAAGAAGCACCTCTCCGAAGAGTCCGGAGAGTCCTCCGGCGGGAGGTGCGAAAATCGTGTCGAACGGTCGAATCATTCTGGCGGGCGGGAGCGGATTCCTGGGCCGCGCGCTGGCGTTGGAGCTGGCGCGGCAGGGTCGGGAGGTCTTCGTCCTGTCGCGCGCGCCGAAGTCTGCTTCCGGGCGTGCGCGCCAAGTCGGGTGGGACGGGCACAGCACGGGCGGGTGGGCGCGGCTTTTGGAGGGCGCGGAGGCGGTCGTCAACCTCGCGGGCCGGAGCGTCAACTGCCGCTACACGCCCGCCAACCGGCGCGAGATCGTCGCGTCGAGAGTCAAGTCGGTCGAGACGCTCGGCGCGCGATTCAGGCGTGCGCCGAGCCGCCGAAGGTTCTGGTGCAGGCCGCCTCGCTCGCCGTCTACGGCGACGCGGGGAGGCGCATCTGCGACGAGGCCGCGCCCTCAGGGACAGGCTTCTCCGCCGAGACATGCCTGCGCTGGGAGGCGGCCTTCAACTCGCTGGAGCTTCCGGCGACGAGAAAAGTTTTGCTGCGCGTCGGCTTCGCTCTCGGGCGCGGGGGCGGCGCTCTCTCGACGCTCGCGCGGCTCGCGCGGCTCTACCTCGGCGGCACGGTCGGGGGCGGCGGGCAGTACGTCAGTTGGCTGCACATCTCTGACCTGAACCGCATCTTCGTGCGCTCGATCGAGCGCGAGGCGATGGAAGGCGTCTACAACGCGACGGGGCCGTGCCCGGTGACGAACGCCGAGTTCATGTGCGAGCTGCGCTGCGCGCTCAAGCGCCCGTGGAGCCCGCGCGTCCCTGAGTGGGCCGTGCGCTTCGGCGCGTTCCTCTTGAGGACGGAAGGCGAGCTCGCGCTGGCGGGACGCCGCTGCCTCCCCGAACGCCTGCTCGAAGAGAACTTCAAGTTCCTCTACACCAACCTCGAAAGCGCGCTCGCAGACATCTTCCAGCCGCGCGCGAGCGACGGGAAGATAGCGGAGTTCGGCCTCCGGCCCGCGGATTAAAAAGGGCTCGGCCCGCCGGCCCGCCGGTTCGTTAAGCCGTCGGGCCGCACGCGCCCCCGCACGCCCCGCGACTCGCCGCGCGTGTTGACGCCCTTCGCCCCGTGCGTTTAGCATCGCTTCGGTTCCCCTGAACATTTTCGCGGTGCGCACATTTGCGGGGTTTTCGCCATCACTGGAAAGGCCGCCTTAGAGCTTTCGCTCATCATCCTCGTCGCCACGTTCCACGGCTATGGCGCGGCGTGGCTCGCCGTGCGGATGTTGTTCAGGCCGCACCGCCCGGTGAAGTTCCTCGGCCTCACGGTCTGGCCGCAGGGGATGATCCCGCGCCACCGCGAGCGCCTCGCCCAGACCATCGGCAACGCCGTGGGGAACGAGCTGGTCTCGCAGGAGACGGTCGTCCACGCGCTCTTCGAGACCGGTTTCTTCCGGCGCAAGGTCGAGACCTTCGTCGGCTCTTTCACCGAAGAGCTGCTCAATAAAAATTACACGACCTTCATTGATGCCATCCCGAAGGCGGCGCGCGCCCGCGTCCTCGACGCCATCTCCGCTCTGCAACTGCGCATCGCCGACTACATCGCCGGAATACTCCGGAGCGAGGAGACCGCCGAGGCCGTCCGCCTCTTTATCGACCGGCGCGTGGACGAGCTGCTCGCGCAGCGTTTGGGCGACGCCGTGGGCGCGGAGACCTTCGAGCAGGCGCTCGGCTTTGTCGAGGAACGCTTCCGCGGCGTCGTCAACGAACGCGGCTTCGAGGCGAAGGTGCAGCAGTTCGTCTCGGCGCGCGTCGAAGAGCTGGCCGCGAGCCGGACGACGCTCGCCGAGATGTTCACGCCCGAGACCGTCGCCGTCATCAAGGAGCGGGTTGACCGGCAGGTTCCGCCCATCGTCCAGCATCTCGCTGAGATCGCCACGCACCAGAAGACGCGCACGCAGATCGGCGCGCTCATCAAGCGCGAGGTGGACGACTACTACCAGCAGCTCTCCTTCTTCAAAAAAATCTTCGTCTCGCGCGACCGCATCCACGAAGAGGTGGACGAGATGGTCAACAAGACCCTCCCGCGCCGCGTCGGCGAGTTTCTCTCGGGCGAGGCCTTCGAGCATCAGGCCGAGGAGTTCCTCAACTCGACGATTGACAACGTGCTCGCGCGCCCCTTTAACGAGCTGGTCGGCAACATCGAGCCCGACAAGCTCGAACTCATCAAGGAGCAGGTGACGGGGCGTATCCTCGCCATCGCGCGCAGCGCGGAGCTTCGGACGACCGTTTCGGCCTACGCCACCGACGCGCTCGAACGCGTCCGCCCGCACACCCTGCGCGCACTGCTGGAACACGCGCGGCCCGACTCAGCCGAACAGCTCAAGGGCTTCCTCTCGCGCGGGCTTCTGGACGTGCTCTCGCGCGAAGAGACGGCGCGCTCTCTGAACGCGCTGCTGAGCGTGCAGGTCGAGCGCCTGCTGGTCGCGCCCATCGGCAGGCTCTCCGACCACTTACCGGAAGAGCAGGTGCGGCGCGCGAGCGACGCGCTGGCCGAGCGCATCACGGCGGCGGCGCGCGAGCGCCTGCCCTCGGCCATTTCCGAGTTCGACATCGGCGGCATCGTCCGCGAGAAGGTCTCGGGTTATCCCGTCGAGAAGCTCGAAGCGCTCGTGCTCTCGGTGGCGCAGCAGCACCTCAAGAAGATCGAGCTGGTCGGCGCGGTCATCGGCTTCGTCCTCGGCGTGGTGCAGGCGGCCTGGATTTACCTGAGGATCATGTAGCACGCTTTTCGGAACTGTTTTGTGCGTCGAGGAAAACTTTCCGCCCCGGATGGAAGACGAATCCTGAAATGAAACCCGCCCCCGCCAACGTGCTGCGCCTTTGGGTCCCGTACCTCGTGCTGGCGGTCGCGCTGCTCGTCACGGCGTCCGCCGCCTTCTATGTCTCGGCCACGACCGAAGCACGCGACCGCCTGCGTTTCGAGAGCGCCGTCCAGCGCACGCAGGACGACATCGAGCGCCGACTCGACGCGCACGTCGCGCTGCTGCGCGCGGGCGCGGGGCTCTTCGCCGCTGATGGCGAGGTCACGCGCGAGCAGTTCCGCGCCTTCGTCGCGCGGCTCGAACTGCAACAGCACTACCCCGGCGCGCAGGGCGTGGGCTTCAGCACGCGCCTCACGCCCGCCGGGCGCGAGGCGCTCGTCGCGGAGATGCGGCGGCAGGGCTTCGCGGACTTCGCCCTCAGGCCCGAAGGCGAGCGCGAAGAGTATTACCCGATTATCTACATCGAGCCGCTCGACGCCCGCAACCGCGGGGCTCTCGGCTTCGACATGTTCTCCGAGTCGGCGCGGCGCGGCGCGATGGAGCAGGCGCGCGACACGGCCTCTCCCGCCGCCTCGGGCCGCGTCACGCTCATTCAGGAGACCGTGCCGCCGAAGCAGGCGGGCTTTCTCATCTACGTCCCCGTCTACCGCGGCGGCGCGACGCCCTCCACCGTCGAGGAGCGCCGCGCCGCGCTCTCGGGTTTCGTCTACAGTCCCTTCCGCGCCGACCACCTGCTGCGCGGCATCTTCGGCAAAGAGAGCAACCCGCTCGTTGACTTCCGCGTCCACGACGGGCCGGTCGAAGACGCCGGGAGCCTTCTGCACGACTCGCGCGCGCCGGGCGCTTTAGACGCACGGGGCGGCGAAAGCCGCGCGCGCTTCGCCGCGACGAGAACCGTCGAGGTCGCCGGGCGACCGTGGAGCCTCGCCTTCGTCCCGCGCCCCGGCTCCGAAATCGCGCACGCGCCTCAAGGCGGCTTGCTCATCTTCCTCGTCGGACTGATGCTGAGCGCCGTGCTCTTCGCCGTGACGCGCGCGCAGGTTCGCGCGCGCCGCGTGGCGGAGCAGAGCGCCGCGGAGCTTGGCGTCTCCGAAGCGCGCTTCCGCACGCTCGTCGAGCAGTCGCCCGTGAGCACGCAGATTTTCTCGCCCGAAGGTCGGACGCTGCGCGTCAACCGCGCGTGGCAGGAACTGTTCGGCGTGAGCCTCGAACAGCTCGCGGGCTACAACATCCTCGAAGACCGCCAGCTCGCAGAGAAGGGCATCATCGAGCACATCCGCCGCGGCTTCGCGGGCGAGGCCGTCGCCGTCCCCGCCATCCTCTACGACCCGGAGGAGACCATCCCCGGTCTCTCGCGCTACGAGGACCCGAGGCGCTGGCTGCGGGCCGTCATCTACCCGGTCAAGGACGAAGAGGGCCGCATCCGCGAAGTCGTCCTCATGCACGAGGACATCACCGAGCGCAAGCGTTCCGAGGAGGCGATACGCTTTCAGGCGCACCTCCTCAACACCGTGGAGCAGGCCGTCATCGCCACCGACCTCGAAGGGAAGATCACCTACTGGAACCAGTATGCCGGAAGGCTCTACGGCTGGCCGGCAGCCGAGGCCGTGGGGCGCAACATCATGGAGGTCACACCGGCGGAGACGACCTACGAGCAGGCGGCTGAAATCATGGCGCAACTGAGCGCGGGCCGGGCCTGGTCGGGCGAGTTCGTCGTCCGCCGGCGCGACGGCGCGACCTTCCCCGCGCTCGTCACCGACACGCCCATCCACGACGAGGACGGAACCCTCATCGGCATGGTCGGCATCTCCATAGACATCACCGACCGCCAGCAGCTCGAAGCGCAGCTGCGCGCGCGCGCCGAGGAGCTGTGGGAGGCCAACCGGCTCAAGGACGAGTTCCTCGCGACGCTCTCGCACGAGCTGCGCACGCCGCTCACATCCGTGCTCGGATGGGCCAAGCTGCTGCGCACCGAGCAGCTCGACGCGAAGGTCTCGGCGCGCGCTCTCGAATCCATCGAGCGCAACGCCGAGGCGCAGGCGCAGCTCATCAACGACCTCCTCGATGTCTCGCGCATCGTCACGGGCAAGCTGCGCCTGACGGTCAAGCCCCTCACGCTCGCGCCCGTCATCGAGGCGGCGGCTGAGGGGGTGCGCCCGGCGGCGGCGGCGCGCGGCGTCCGGCTCTCCGTCCACCTCGACGCTTCGACCGGCCACATCTCGGGCGACTCAGACCGCCTCCAGCAGGTCTTCTGGAACCTCTTCTCGAACGCCATCAAGTTCACGCCGCGCGAGGGCTCCGTCGAAGTGCGGCTCGCGCGCTCGGGCGACCACGCCGAGGTCGCGATCACGGACACGGGCTCAGGTATCCATCCCGAATTCCTGCCGCACATCTTCGAGCGTTTCCGTCAGGCCGACGGCGCGATTACGCGCGAGCACGGCGGCCTCGGCCTCGGCCTCGCCATTGCGCGCCATCTCGTCGAGCTGCACGGCGGGACGATCCGCGCCGAGAGCGAGGGCGAAGGCCGCGGCGCGACCTTCACCGTCCGCCTCCCGCTCCTCGAACTGCGGAGTGCGGATTCCGGATCGCGGGACGAAGAAGGGGACGACGGCGAAGAGAAATCCGCAGTCCGCGCTCCGCACTCCGCAGTCCTCTGGGGGCTCCACGCGCTCGTCGTGGACGACGACGAAGACTCGCTCGCGCTTATCTCGACGGCGCTCAAGGCCCACGGCGCGCGCGTCACGCTCGCGTCCAACGCCGCCGAAGCCTACGACCGACTCAAGGTGCTGAGGCCCGACGTGCTCGTCGCGGACATCGGGATGCCGGGCGCGGACGGCTACGAGCTGATGAGACGGATTCGCGCGCTCGACGCTGCCGAGGGCGGCGCGACGCCCGCTGCCGCCCTCACCGCCTACGCTCGTCCCGAAGACCGCGCGCAGGCGCTCGCCGCCGGTTATCAGCTCCACATCGCCAAACCCGCCGACCCCGCCGAGCTGGCCGCGCTGGTGGCGAGCCTCATCGGGAGAAGCTGAAAGAAGGAAAAAGGCAAAAGGAAA
This sequence comes from Acidobacteriota bacterium, assembly GCA_020199995.1. Classification (GTDB taxonomy): domain Bacteria; phylum Acidobacteriota; class Blastocatellia; order Pyrinomonadales; family Pyrinomonadaceae; genus JAIVJM01. The sequence goes on from JAIVJM010000024.1 coordinate 20,869, forward strand.
AAGGCAAAAGTGAGAGAGCAGGCGCGACACATTGGATTCGCTCTTCACCTTTTGCCTTTTTCCTTCCTTTTGCCTTCACTGGGAGCTTGCGCGGGACAACCATTTCGTTGGATAACAATACCAACCCTTGAAACCCCTTTCGAGCCGAACGTAAGAAAAGGGTCGCGTGCCCTCTCCCGCGCACGCTGCAAAATTTTTTTAGATGAACAGACAGGGAGAAAAATTTACGCCATGCTGAGACGGCGATTCTTGAAGACTGTGAGACTCATGACCGCGCTGCTCTTGTCGGTTGTGTTCGCGGGCCACGCCGCGCGGGCGCAGACGGCAGCCGACAAGCACGAGTCCGAACGCTCGGACAAGCTGACGGGCGGGCGCATCGAGACGGCGGAGTTCGCGGCGGGCGAGCCCGACATCCGCCTCACCTTAAACGTCCCTTCGTTCCGCCTCACGATGTGGCAGAACGGCAAGGAGGTGAAGTCTTACTGGGTGGGCGTCGGGCGCAAGGAGTTCCCCATCTACATCGGCGACCGCGAGGCGACGCAGGTCATCTGGAACCCTTCGTGGATTCCGCCGTCAAGCGACTGGGTGCGGGAGAGCAAGGGCATCAAGCCCGGCGAAATCATCAAGGCGAGCGACCCGCGCAACCCGCTCGGCAAAGTTAAAATCCCGCTCGGCGACGCCTATCTTATCCATCAGGCGGCGAAGTCCACAGACCCCGGTAACCTCGTCTCGCACGGCTGCGTGCGGGTGCTGCGCGCAGACCTCTATGACCTCGCCGAACGCATCGTCGCGGCGCGCTCCGTGCCGCTCTCGCGCAAAAAAATCGAGGCCGCCAAGCGCGGCAGCCGCCAGCTCGTCGCCGAGCTCGAAGAGCCCATGCCCGTTGACATCAACTACGACACGCTCGTCGTCGAGGGCGGCGTCCTGCACATCTACCCTGATGTCTACAACCGCGGGACCAACACTGCGGCGCGACTGCGCGCCGAACTGGAAGCGAGCGGCGCGCAAGCCTCCGCGCTCGACGAACGGACGCTGCGCCGCATGCTCGCGCGCGCCACGGGCCACACGCAGTTCGTCGTCGAAGTGCGCAGCATCGAAGAGGGCCGCGCGCTCTCGGACGGGCGCGCGGTTCCCGTCGTCGGTCGCCCGCCCGTCAGGAAACCGGCCACGAAAAAACGCGCGGTCGCGAACGCAGAACAGTGAGCGGTAAGCAGTAAGCAGTAAGCAGTGAGCGGTCAGCAGTCAAGACGGCTGACCAATCTTGACTGCTGACCGCTCACTGCTTACTGCTTGTTACTGTTTCGAGGCGGGGCCGCGCTCAGGTGGCGAGGAGGATCAGGAGTTGCTTCAGGCGGACGCGCGTCCGCGGCGTGAAGTCAGCGAACTGAAGCCCGAAGCCCTGTTCGGGGTCGGCGTAGACGACGATCCCGTAGAGGCGCAGAGTTTCGTCGAGGCCGTGGGCCGAAAGCTGGACGCTCACCACGTCATGCAGCTTCACCCCCGCGGCCACGGGCGAGAGCACGCCGATGCCGCCCATCCCGATGTCGCGGCAGAGCCCGCGCTCTACCTGCGACGCGAGCGATTCGCCGCAGAAGAATCCGACCGGGACGATGAGGTCATAGCGAGGGAATCGCCGCCTCTTCCCCCAGAGATAGCCCACCTCGAACGTCTCGCCGTAAATTACATCTGACATAAGCTCAACGGGCGCAGGCCCCAGACACAAAAGCGGACGCCTGTTTTAGCGTCGGTCAGCAACCTTCACCTCAACGGCGTTTAAGTCGCCCACATATTCCCAGTGCCACGGCTCGTAATAGTAAGGCCGGAAGCCGAAGCGTTCGGCGTTTTTGACGAGCCACTTGTAGACGCGCGTCTGCACTTGGCGGGCCCGGTTCGAGTCTTTCGTCTCGACGGGCTCGCCGCCGACGTAGAGGTCGAGAGCGCGGCCCGTGAAGTGCGGGCTGTGGACGGCGAGCCCGGCGCGGCCCGAGTGCGGCGACTCGCGTCGCAGGCGCTCCTGATACTCGCGCGAGCGGAAAGAGGAGATGATCTTGAGGTATTTCTCCGAAGGGGCCAGCTCGCCCGCGGGCGTCACACCGAGGCCCAGCGAGGGGTCGGCTGCCGCCGCCGCGACCATCCGCCTGTAGGCGGCGTAAGTCGCGCTCTCGACCTGCCGGAGTTCGTCGGGGCGCGCGGGATCGTAGAAGTCCGAGGCGGGCGCGAGCAGGAGCTGATGTGCTTCGGCGGCGGTCTTATCCTTGAGCCGCGAGCCCTGCCACTCGGAGACCATCCGGTAGAGCGTCTCGTCGTCGAGCACGCCGCTTGCGGCGAGCCCCGCGGACTGCTGCCAGCGCGCGAGCGCCGAGGCGAAGTGGTGCGGGGCGGCGTTCGCGTCAGTCTCGATGAGACGTGAAATCAGTGGGACGTAGAGATACCAGCCGTGCTGCTGCCTGCCGCCGAACGTCCAGTCGAGTTCATACTTGAACAAAGAGTTCTGCTCCACGGCGGCGGCGAACAACGTCGCGTTTGAGGAGCCTCGGCGGGCGGGCTCCTCGGCGGCGCGCCGCTCCCTCACGGCGGCGGTCGGTCGCAGTCTCGATTCGTCGGGCTTGTCGGCGGGCTCGGCGACGCTCACCTGCGACTGCCGGCCCTGTCCCGGCTTCGCCGCGAAGACGGCCACCGCCGCCAGCGCAAAGCAGGCGACGAAAAACATGACCACATAGGTTTTATGTTGCTGCAGCACGTTTCTCCCGTCAATCGTTTGAGTGAAAAGCTAAGTGAGGTGACTCCCCGGCGACAGCAATGAGATGCGCGCGGGCGCTGCGCGGTTCGACGGCGGAGGGATATTTTCGACTCGGAACGCGCCCGAGAAGTCGCCCTCGACGCCCATTGTTCGCCGGTCTTTACGGTCAGGCTGCACGCCCGCGCCGGGACTTCTGCTAAACTACCCGAACCGGGGCAGGCGGGGCAAGGCTCGACGACGGGCGGCGAGCCTCCGCCACGCCGCGAGGCCGGGGCGCTTCTTTAAAGCCCGGAAAACAACACACACGGAGACCTCCAAGATGGCCCTTGAATCGAACAGCGCGGCGTGCGTTTCGCCAAACATCTCGCTGGAGCTGGAGAACGGCAGCAGCTTCACTTTCAACTTTCAGATGGACGGGCGTGTCACCATCATCGGCTTTCACGACGGCAAGGCCGTCACCGGCCCCCTCAACATCGAGCAGGTCGAAGAACTCCGCGACGCCTTCAGCGAATACATCAGTAAAAGAAAAGGATGATAGAAACGATGAAGTCAGAACGCCGCCACGCTGAACTGAAAGACAACTTGATTTCAGTTCAGCGTGGCGGCGTTCTGACTTCATCGTTTCTTCCTGAGTCTATGTCCTACACGGTTCCCGCCGCTCATCTCCCCGCCTCAGGCGCGCTCTTGAAAGCACGGGCGTTCGTCGCCGGTGTCGTGGTGGCGCTCGTCTGTCTGTGTGCGACGGGGGGGGCGGCGCGCGCGCAGGGGTTCGAGCGCGAGTTGGACG
>JAIVJM010000302.1 GCA_020199995.1 Acidobacteriota bacterium
TCGCGCGGTCGAGCCCCATCTCCTTCTCGACGGCGAGATACTGTCCGGCGAAAGCCTCGTTGACCTCGACGAGGTCAATGTCTTCGAGCTTGAGGTTGGCCTTCTCCAGAGCCTTGCGGATCGCGGGGACGGGGCCGATGCCCATCACTTCGGGCTCGACCCCGGCGTAGGCCCACGAGACGATGCGCCCCATCGGCTGCCTGCCACTCTCCCTGACGTACTCCGCGCCCGCGATGACGAGCGCCGCCGCGCCGTCCACGATGCCGGAGGCGTTACCGGCGGTGACGAAGCCGTCCTTGCTAAACGCGGTCGGGAGTTTGGCGAGCACTTCCAGAGTCGTCTCGGGCCGCAGGTGGTCGTCAGCTTCGACTACACGGATGCCCTTTCGCGTCTTCACTTCGACCGCGATGATTTCCTCGGCGAGCAGCCCTGCGTCCTGCGCGCGTTTGGCCTCCTGTTGCGAGCGCAGGGCGTACCTGTCCTGCTCCTCGCGCGTGATTTCGTAGCGTCGCGCGAGGTTCTCAGCCGTCCCCGCCATCGTCGTGTTGCAGTAGGTGTCGAGGAGCGCGACCATCAGCGAGTCTTCGAGCTTGCCCTGTCCGAGCGGGAAGCCCGAGCGCGCGCCGTAGATGACGTGCGGGGCCATGGACATTGACTCCATGCCGCCCACGAGGGCCGTGCGCGCTTCGCCGAGCAGGATCATGTGCGCGCCCGAGATGACGGACTGGATGCCGCTGCCGCAGAGCCGGTTGACCGTGAGCGCGGGACGCTCGGCGGGGACGCCCGCCTTCAAAGCGACGTGGCGCGCGCCGTAGATGGCGTCGCCCGAAGTCTGCAAGGCGTTACCCATCACGGTGTGGTCAATCTCTTCCGCCGCCACGCCCGCCGATTCCAACGCGCCGCGCGCGGCGGTCGCGCCCAGATCAATCGCCTTGACATCTTTCAGCGCCCCAACGTATTGGCACATCGGCGTGCGCTTGCCGCCCAGAATAAAGATTTCTTGAGTCATATTTTTGTTATACCTCTCCGGTTAAGAATCTGTCGGTTAGATGAACCAGTCAGTTTAAACGACGCCCGCGGGGCGCGTCAATTTCAGTCCGTGAAGCGGTGCGAGGCGCGGTAACGGTGGAGGAGTTCTTCGAGGAAACCTTCGTAGGTGAAAGTTTCGATGTCGAACGAGGGGCGGAGTTTTTGCAGGACGGGCGTGGCGACGCGCCATGCCATCCATTGGCGCGGCATCTCGTCTAAGTCCCAGCGGCGGCGCAGGAAGACTTCGACCACCTCGATCTCGCGCTCGGCGAGCGCGTGGATGTTGGCCGTGAAGGGTACGGGCTTGAACGAGCGACGGAGCGCCGCGTCAGAGGTCGGCGCGGAGAAGACCTGCTCGAAGGAGGGGGCCTGCGCTTCGCGCTCGCGCACCACGACCGTCCCCGCCACCATGTCGCCGATGCGCTGGTCGCGGCTGCTGATGAAGACGCAGACGAGCCCGACGGAGTAGAAGGGGAAGGGCGTCATGTCGAAGATGCGCAGCAGGTTCCGCGCCGCCGCCTCCCAGAAGGTGACGGGCCGCCCGTCTTCGCGGATGACTCGCAGGCGGAGCCAGCGCTTGCCCGGCGTCTGCCCGTTCCAGACCCACTCGAAGACGGCGAAGTAGCTCGACCAGATGAGAAAGACCGCGACGATGAGAAACGCCAGAACCCACTTCGGCCCATCCTTCAGGCTCTCGTAGAACCCGGCGATTTTCCCCATCCAGATGAGCCCGACGACGACCAGCGCCATGAAGAGCAGTTGCAGGAAGTGGTCGAAGGCACACGCCAGAAAACGGTTGCCGATGGAAGCCAGAGCGAAGTGCAGCGGCACGCGCTCCGGCGTCTCGATGACCAGCGTCTCTTCCGTCGGGATGGCTGCTGACATAACATAAAGACCGTGAATCGTAAATCGTGAGTCGTGAATAGAAAGAATCTGTTTTTACGATTTACGATTTACGATTCACGGTCTTTACCCCTTTCTCGGAAGCACCTGCGCCTCCCACTTTCGATACTCTCCGCGCAGGCTTTCAAACTCAGTCGCGTGGGAGGAACTAAAGTCGGCCTGCTCCCTCTTGTCCACCGAGAGGTCGAAGAGTCTTTCGGTCTTCTCGTCGGACTTCAGATATTTCCACTTGCCCCTGCGCGCCGCCGCCTGCGCGGCATGACGCCAGAAGAGCGTCCGTTCGTAAGGAGCGCGCTCGCCGCCGACGACGGGGAGCAGGTTCTCGCCGTCGAGCGGGTAGGCCGGGTCGCCTTTCGCGCCCGCCGCCGCGAGGATGGTCGCCGTCCAGTCCATCGTGACCGCGACCTGCGCGGTCGTCCCCCCCGAGGAGACGACCCCCGGCCAGCGCACGATTGCCGGGACGCGGATGCCGCCCTCCAGCAACTCGAACTTCGCGCCGCTGAAGGGCCACTGGTAAGAGAAGCGCTCGCCGCCGTTGTCGCTCGTGAAGATGACCAGCGTCTCGCGTTCGAGCCGGGCCGCCTCCAGCGCCTTCAGCACCCTGCCGACTCCCTCGTCCAGACTCTTCATCATCGCCGCGTAAATTTCGAGCGAGCCCCCGGCGACCATTCCCCCATAGCCGAGCCTCGCGGGGCTCGTGCTCGCGCGCTCGTCACCGGGGCCTTCCCACGGCCAGTGCGGCGCGGTGTAGTGGAGGCTCAGATAGAACGGGCGCGCACGGCGGCGCGAGACGAAACTGACGGCGCGCTCCGTGAGCAGGTCGGTGACGTAGCCGGCTCGCTCGACGGGCACTTCCGACTCGAAGAGGTCAAGCTCGTCGTTCGCGTCCCTGTGCGTGAAGTAATCCGCGCCGCCGCTCATGATGCCGAAGAACTCCTCGAAGCCGCTCTTGAGGGGGCCGTACTTCGGGAGATAGCCGAGGTGCCACTTGCCCACCAGCGCCGTCTCGTAGCCGCCGCCTTTCAGGAGCGACGCCACGGTCGGGTGCTCGGGCGCGAGCCCGACATCCCTCTTCCGCTCCGTGAGCTGCTTCTTCCACGCGAGAGGCTCTTCGAGCCCGACGGGCGTGCGCGCCGGGTAGCGGCCCGTGATGAAGGCGCAGCGCGTCGGCGTGCAGACGGGCGAGGCCGAGTAGGCGTGGGTGAAGCGCACGCCCCCGCGCGCCAGCGCGTCGAGGTGCGGCGTGCGGTAGTCGGGACGCCCGTAGCAGCTCAGGTCGCCCCACCCGAGGTCGTCGGCGAGGATAAACAGCACGTTGGGACGACGCTTCGGCTGAACCGGAGCAGAACTCCGGGCCAGAGCCCCGGCGACCGCGCCGGTTCCGGCCACCGCCGCCGCCCCGACGAACTCGCGGCGATTGATTTTTTCCTTCACCTTCACATCCTTTCAATCCTGCGCGGGCAGCGGCGGCGCGCCGGCGCGTTCGTCGGCGTTTGTCGCATTGAACTTGAGCGCGCCGCACTGTTGAAACATCTTCATGAAGTCGAAGTTGTTCCAAGCCTCGACGATCTTGCCGTCGCGCACGCGGCCAATGGTAATGCCGTCGAACTCGACCGGCTGATTGGTCGCCGCGAAGCCGAGCGAGTCCGACTGGTGACGCCCGCGCACCGAGCATCGCGCCACGACCATATCACCCTCGGCGATGGTGTCCTCGACGACGACCTCGACGTCGGGGAACGCGTCGCGGAAGCGTTGGAAGAAAGGCTTGAAGCCCGCGGGGCCGCGCAACTCTCCGTCGCCGCCATCGCCCGCGAGCCCGTGCGCGACGCCGTCCTCAGCGAACAACTCGTCAATCGCCTCCGCCCGCCCCTTGTTCCAGACCTCCTCGAACCAGCGGCGGATGAGGGCCTTGTTTTCTTCCGACATCTTCCGTTCTCCTTTCAGTGAGGTTGCTTGAACATGCGAGACCCGCTGGCTACCGCTCGCGCCCGCGACCAATACAGCACCACGAGCGGTAGCGAGCGGGCTCGGGGGTTATCTCTACTCTCCGCGCACGCGCAGGAAGCGACGCTTGCCGACCTGGACGAGGATGGACTGGGCGGCCTTCACTTCCACCTCCGCCTCGGCGCGCGAGACCTTCTCGCCGTCCACGCGCACGCCGCCCTGTTCGATGAGTCGGCGCGCTTCGGCCATCGAGGGGGCGAGGCCCGACTCGACCAGCAGGCGCGGCAGCCTCGTCCGCCTCGGCGGATGCGCGCAGACGCTCGATCTCCTCGACGCTCGCGTCCGTCAGCAGTTCGTAGTAGCGCCACATCAGCTCGTCGGAGATGGACATCACCTTGCCGAACATCTCCTGCGGCGCTTCGTTGATGCCGATGTAGTTGCCGAGCGACTTCGACATCTTGTGCACGCCGTCCGTGCCTTCCAGAAGCGGCGTGACGATGACGACCTGCGGCTCTTGGCCCGACTCGCGCTGGAGGTTGCGGCCCATCAGGCAGTTGAACTTCTGATCCGTCCCGCCGAATTCGATGTCGGCTTCGAGCGCCACCGAGTCGTACCCCTGCACCAGCGGGTAGAGCAGCTCGTGCAGCGCGATGGGGCGCTCTTCCTTGAGTCGCTTCTCGAAGTCGTCGCGCTCAAGAATCTGCTTGACCGTGACCTGCGAGGCGAGGCGGACGAAACCGTCCGCGCCGAGCCGATCCATCCAGCGCGAGTTGAAATCAATGACGGTCTTCGCGGGGTCGAGGAGCTTGAAGATTTGCTCCTTATAGGTCTCGGCATTGACCGCGATCTCCTCGCGCGAGAGCCGGGGCCGGGTCGCGCTCCGCCCCGAAGGGTCGCCGATCAAAGACGTAAAGTCGCCGATGAGGAAGATGATGGTGTGGCCGAGTTCCTGAAATGCTTTGAGGCGGCGGATGACGACCGTGTGGCCGAGGTGGATGTCCGGCGCGGTCGGGTCGGCCCCGTACTTCACCCTGAGCGGCACGCCCGTGCGCGCCGATCTTTCCAGCTTCGCCCGCAAGTCCTCCTCGCGGATAATCTCGACCGTCCCCTTGCGCAGGTGCGCCATTTGCTCGTCAATCGTCATGCGGGAATTATAAACACGGATGGACAGGAAGAGAAGAAAGTCAGAAGTCCGCAACGATGAACGATGAACTGAAAATCAAACGCCTTGTCTTTCAGTTCATCGTTCATCGTTCCGACTTCTGACTTTGTCTGATGACTCGTCGCCCGGCGATTTCGTAGCCGCCGCTGGCGACGAGCGCGACGGCTTCGGGGTAGGCCGTGTGCTCTTCGACGAGGATGCGCGCGGCCAGCGTCTCCGGTGTGTCGTCTGCGCGGACGGGCACGACGCGCTGCGTGATGATGGGGCCGCCGTCCAGAGTCTCGTCAACGAAGTGGACGGTGCAGCCCGACCAGCGGACGCCGTGCTCGATGGCCCGCCGCTGCGGGTCGAGCCCCGGAAAGGCGGGCAGGAGCGAGGGGTGGATGTTGAGGACGCGACCGCGGAAAGCCGCGACGAAGCAGGGCGAGAGCAGGCGCATGTAGCCGGCGAGGCAGACCAGTTCGACGCCGCGCTCTTGCAGCGCCGAGATGATTTCGCGCTCGTGCTCCTCGCGCCTGCGGCCCCGCCGCTCGAAGGCCAACGCTTCGATGCCCCGCTCCCGCGCGTGGGCGAGCCCCGCCGCCGCCGCGCGGTCGCTCGCGACGACGGCGACCGAAGCGCCGGGGACGCGCCCGTCCTCCACGGCGTCGGCGAGTTCAAAGTCGGTATCGCGTCCGCAACTTTGAGCTTTGAAAATTGAGCTTTGGCTTCGTTTTAGATGAGCGTTACGTCGCGTTCGCCTCTCGTCACGCGCCCGATTTCGTGGCCCGCCTCGCCGAGCCCTGCGAGGTGAGTCCTGATGTGTGCGGCGTCCGACGGGGCGCAGATGACGACCATCCCGACGCCCATGTTGAAGGTGCGGTGCATCTCGGCCTCCGTGACGTTGCCGATCTCCTGCATGAGACGAAAGAGGGGCGGCACGGGCCACGAGCCGCGGCGGATTTCGACGGCTGTGCCCGAGGGCAGGATGCGCGGGATGTTCTCCACAAGCCCGCCGCCCGTGATGTGCGCGAGCCCTTTGAGCACGCCCGTGTCGAGCAAGCCTTCGAGCGGACGCAGATAGCTCAGGTGCGGACGAAGGAGCGCCTCGCCGACGGTCGTGCCGAGCGCTTCGACGTGCGTTGTGGCGTCGTGGCCCGCGACCTCGAAGAAGAGCTTGCGGGCGAGCGAGTAGCCGTTCGTATGAAGCCCGGCGGAAGGGAGCGCGAGCACCGTGTCGCCCGGCTCGATGCCGCTGCCGTCAATCACTTTCGCGCGGTCAACGACGCCGACGATGAAGCCCGCGATGTCGTACTCGCCCTCACCGTAGAAGCCCGGCATCTCGGCGGTCTCGCCCCCGAGCAGCACGCAGTTGTTCTCACGGCACCCGGCGGCGACGCCCTCGACTATCCGGACGATGACGTCGGGCTTGAGCCTGCCCGTCGCCACGTAGTCGAGGAAGAAGAGCGGGCGCGCGCCCTGCACGAGGATGTCGTTGGTGCAGTGGTTGACGAGGTCGCGGCCCACGGTGTGGTGCGTCTCGGTCAGGAAGGCGATCTTGAGTTTCGTCCCGACGCCGTCCGCCGAGGCGACGAGCACGGGCGACTGCAGGCCGGGAAACGCGCCGTCGAACATCCCGCCGAACGTCCCGATCTCCGAGAGCGTCCGCGCGTTGAAAGTCCCGCGCGCCAACTGCTTGATGCGCTCGACCGCCGCGTTCGCCGCGTCAATCGAAACGCCCGCGTCCGAGTAGGTGATTGATTTTGTCATGCTTTTAGCTATTAGCTGCTAGCCGTTAGCTTTTTGTCTCTTGTCAATCGCTTGAGCTTTGCCGAGGGGAACAGTCTTCGACGGATTTTAAAGCTAAAAGCTAAGAGCTATTAGCTAACAGCTTCAAAGCTTGAAATCCTTCTTCTCCGCCGCGCCGCCGCGCTTTTCGAGTTTCTCCTGCACAGCCTTGACGCGCTCTTCCGCAGACTTGCGCGACTGTTTGTCGAGCGCGACGCTGATGCTCAGGTGGTCGCCGTCCGCCGCGCCCTCGGGCAGCAGCGAGGCGGGCAGATCAATCGAGACGCTCTCGTCCTCGCCGACCAGCACGACCGCCGTCCCGTTGTCCTCGATGCGATCAATCACGCCCCGCGTCCGCTTCGACGCCCCGCGCTTCCGTTCGTCAGCCATCAACCAGACTCCTTCATTCGTAAACCGTGACAGGGAAAAGCCGTAAACCGTGACAGGTGAATCGTGACAGGAGAAAACCTATTCCTTCCTGTCACCTCTCACGGTTTCCCGTTTACGTCTTTCCTCATCTTCCCGTCGTCGCCTTCTTCTTCGAGTTGGCGTTCTCCGGTTTGGGTTTGGGCGGGGGCGGGAGGTCGCCGAAGTCTATGAAGCCGCGCCGCGCCGAGTCGTCCCGGATGGCCTGCCGCCCGGCCCAGAGGTCTTCGCCCGCCTTCGGCTCGCGCGCGGCCTTGATCTGAAAGTTATCGTCGCCCTTCGTGGTGATGACCAGCTCGCCCTGAAAGTCCGTGCGGTAGACGCGCACCTGCGCGGCCTTGAGACGGTCGAGCGCCTCCTGACTCGGGTGGCCGTAGCGGTTGTCGGCCCCCGCCGAGACGATGGCCGTCTTGAACGCGCCGCGCTTGAGGAAGTCTTCGGAGGTCGCATACTTCGACCCGTGGTGCCCGACCTTGAGGATGTCCGCCGAGACGTTCGCGCCGTTGCGCATCATGCGCTCCTCGGTCTGCGCCTCGGCGTCGCCCGTCAGGAGCATCGAGAACTCGCCGTAATCCAGACGCATGACGACCGAGTTGGCGTTCGGCTCGTTGCCGCCCGAGCGCAGCTCCTCTCTGGTGAAGAAGGGCTCGATGGGCGCGAGCACGAGCAGGCGCGCGTTGCCGCCCAGCTCAAACGTCTGCCCCGGCGCGGCGCGGATCAGCTCGATGCGTTTCTCGTCAATCGCCTTGAGAAAGTCCTCGTAGTTCCTCGTCGGGTTCGGGACGCCGCTGTAGAGCACACGGCCCACGGGCACGGCCCTGATCACCTCGTCCGCCGCGCCGATGTGGTCGGCGTGCGCGTGCGTCGCGACGAAGAGGTCTAAGTGGTCAACGCCGTGCCGCTTCAAGGCCTCGACGATGCGCTTGCCGTCGCCCGGCTCGCCCGCGTCAACCAGCGCGGTCTTCCCGCCCGGCGTGACGATCAGAATCGAGTCGCCCTGCCCCACATCAATGGCGACGACCTTCAGCTCATCGCCCGAAGCGGCGGGCGGCTGCTCCGCGCGCCGCTTCTCCAGCCACGGCCAGACGACGAAGCGCCAACCGATGAATCCACCGACGATGAGTACGACCGCCAGCGTCGCCAGCACGCACCCGCATCCGCGTCTACTTTGCGCCACTCAAAAATTCCTCCACACTCATGACTTACCTTATCTCAACTAACGGCTCACCTGATTGTAAAAGTCCGAGAGCCCGAGGCAAAGCACTCGTTAGTATTCGTTTCAGATGCGCATTCGAGGTGTTGCCGCAGGTGAGCCAGATCACTTGAGGAGGATGACCAAACTCTTCGAGGAGCCTTACGAAATCGCTGTCTTTGGTCATCACGACGGCGGATGCGGCTTTCGCGGCGAGGAAGATGGCGCGGTCTGTGGCCTCCCGCAGCCGCAGGTCGCGCACCGCCTGAGCACTCACGGCGAAGTTTTCGCTGACCCACGCTGCCATCGCCGGGGACAGTTGCGCATCAATCCAGATAATCACGC
>JAIVJM010000134.1 GCA_020199995.1 Acidobacteriota bacterium
GCCGAACCCTAAGTCCTGGCTCACCTGATCGAGCTGCCGGAGCAGCGCGTAATTGCCCTCGCTCGGCGTCATCGCCGGCAGCCCGTCGCGGAAGGTGATCTTCGCCGAAGTGCGCGGCAAACTGTGCGCGACGATCTCGCGCATACGTGCCCGCGCCGACTCCTTCTGCTCATCGCTGATGAAGCGCAGATCGCCCCTGACCAAGACCTTCGCGGGGACGACGTTCGTCTTCCCCGATGCCTTGCCGCTCGCCCCGTCGAGCTGCGCCTCCGTCCCGCCGACGATCAGTGACGGGTTGAAGGTCAGGTTCTTCTCGCCACGCAGCGTCTGGTAGAACTGGTCGATGATGCGCGCCGCCTCGAAGATCGCGCCGCTGCCGGTGCCCTCGCTGAAGACGCCGCCGGAGTGCCCGGTCTTGCCGTCAACTTCGAGCGTCCAACTGCTCGAGCCGCGGCGCCCGACGGTCGCAGTGTTGCGCACCGTCCCCTCGAAGCTCAGTGCCAGGTCGCTGGCTTTCGCCGCCTCGATCATGTCGCGGCGGCTGATCTCGCTGGGCGAACCGGCGCTCTCCTCGTCGCCGGTCAGCATCACGGTTACGCGCGCGTCTTTGAGTACGCCCGCCGCGTGCAGGGCCTTCAGGGCGGAGAGCAGTATGACATCACCCGCCTTCATGTCTGACGAGCCCGTGCCGAACGCCCTGTTGCCCTCGCGCCTGAACTTCTCGCCGCTCAGCACGGTGTCGATGTGCCCCAGCAGGAGGATGCGCTTGCCCTTCGTGCCGCCGGTCGTGGCGACGAGGTGCCCGGCGCGCTTCATCTCCGGCGGCATGTCGATCCACCTGGCGGTCATGCCGAGCGACTCGAACTCCCTCCTGAAGACGGCGCCGACCTGCTTGACGCCCGCTACATTCTCGGTCGGGCTCTCGACGTTGACGACCGCCTCGAGGAGCGCCAAGGCGTCGGCGCCGTGGGCGTCGACGTAATCGACGATCTTCCGCTCGTCCGGCGACAGGCGTTGCGCCTGGGCTGGCGAGCAGTAGAGGAGGGCGATTAAGGAGAGGGCGGTGATTTTACGAAGCAGGTTCTTCATTCGGGTTCCCTCGGAGAATTGCCTCTTACTTTACTTGCCTGGCCGGTGGTTGAGTCCTTACCCCACACGCCGGTGATCGAGCCTCTGTGTGAATGGCTCTTAAATTTACATCACCGTGTTTATTAATTGGAAGGGTCGTCGCCTGATCTGGCATTAGACCCTGGTGTGAGTTGCTTCGGCTGCGCCGTTTCATTTTCACCGCGCATGATTTAGACTCGCGCGTGCCTGCAAGCTCTCATCAGGACGGTTCGCGTGCTAAACAAAACTTTCCGCCCTCTCATGACAAACTCGCGCAGTAAGGTGTTGAAGTTAAGGAACACAATCGGCGCTCTATTGATCGCGCCGCTGGTCGCGATGCTCGCGATGTTCGCCGCGAGGGTTGCGGTCGCCGAAGACTGGCCCCAGTTTCGCGGCACGAACGGGAGCGGCGTTTCCGTCTCGACCGGGCTGCCGGAAGTGTTCGGACCTGAGAAGAATGTGGTTTGGAAGACGCCGCTGCCGCCGGGCCATTCTTCGCCGGTGCTGACGCGAGATCGCGTGTTCGTCACTGCGTACGTCAAGGAAATAGCAGTCGGCAGTCAGCAATCAGCCGCTGGCAATCAGGGGAACGCCCGCGGGAAGAATCATAAGCTCCTGGTCATCTGTCTCGACCGGCAGACGGGAAAGCTCCTCTGGCAGCGTGAAGTTCCGCGGACGCGCGAGGGGCGATTGCAGAACGTCAATGATCCTGCCTCGCCGAGCCCCGTCACGGACGGCACGAATGTCTACGTCTTCTTCCAGGAGTTCGGGCTGGTCTCTTACGACGGCGGCGGAAGGGAGCGTTGGCGCCTCCCTCTCGGTCCGTTCAACATGTTCTACGGGTTCGGGGCGTCTCCCATTCTCGTCGATGACAAAGTGATCCTACCCGTCGATCAAGACAGTCCCAGCTCATACCTGATCGCGGTCGATAAAACGAGCGGGCGCGTGCGCTGGAAGGTCGAACGACCCGCGGTCATCTCGGGTTACTCGACTCCGATCATATACCAGCCGAGGCAGGGTCCGAAGCAGATCGTTGTCCCCGAGTCGTTCCAGCTCTCGGCTTACTCGGTCGCGGACGGCAAGAGAGTCTGGTGGGTGCGCGGCCTGGCGTGTGAGATGAAATCGATCGCCAGCAGCGACGGCGAGTACGTCTACATCAACGGCTGGGGCTTCCCGCAGAATAAGCCCGGCGAGCAGATCGGCACGATCCCCTTCGAAGAGGCGCGTGCGAGGTACGATCAGAACCACGATAGGTTGATCGCGAAGTCGGAGGTGACGGGCGCGGAGAAGATGGACAAGATGTTGAAAAACGCCTTCGAGGCGTTCGACATGGATCGCGACGAGAAGTTGAACGCGAAGGACTGGGAAGTGTTCCGCGGCATGATGGCTTCGGAGAACGGACTGCTCGCAATCAGACTGGGAGGGCAAGGCGATCAAACGGCGACCGCGATTCGCTGGCGCTATCAGAGGCCGGTGCCCCAGGTCCCTTCAACACTCCTCTACAAGGGCGTCCTGTACATGATCAACGACAGCGGGATTCTGATCTCGTTCGATCCTGCGACCGGCAACGTGATCAAGCAGGGCCGCCTGCATGGCGCGATCGACAAATACTTCGCGTCGCCGGTGGCGGCAGACGGCAAGGTTTTTCTGGTGGGCCAGGGCGGTCAGGTGTCCGTGCTGAAAGCCGCGGGCGATTGGGAGGTGCTCGCTGTTAACGAGTTGGACGACGAGGTCTTCGCAACGCCGGCGATTGCGGACGGGCGGGTTTACATCAGGACTCGCAGCGCGCTTTATAGTTTTGGCAAATAACGCCTGCCGGTAGGGGGGACATTCCAACTCACTTCGAAGCGGACGCCCCCTTCTTACGTTGGTTCGTCAGGACCCCGGAGTCGACCGTCTCGCCCGTGCGTGAGATGACCTGGAAGTGCATCTGGTCTTTGACGACCTCGACCAGCATGAAGCTCATGTCCTTGTCGAACGCCTTCTCCGTCAGGGGCGAACCACTCTTCACGTCGCCCTCGCGGAGCTTCCCGCCCGCGCCGAGATGAAGTAATAGATGCCCTTCTGAGGCTCGACGCGCTCGTAGAAATGCTCATGGCCTGCGAAGACGACGTTCAGCCCACGACCGTGAAGGAAACATTGTTGAGGTTGATCTGCCGGCCGACGATCGCGGGATCGCTGCCGAAGCGGCGCTGCCAGTAGCGGTGGCTGATGACGGCGGCGGGGCTGGCTGAAGCCTTGTCGTCATCGTCCGTGATCGTGCGGCCGATCAACGCGGGTACGCCGAGCCCCGCGAAGTAGTTGCCGGAGACAAACTGCCCGCGGGCGACGTCCGCCTCCACGCCCGCGTTCACGTTCACACTCCCATCGCCGTAGGCGAAGACGTCTGAGAGCACGCCCGGCTACTCGCGGAAGCGCGCGTAGGTCAGGTAGGGGAAGGAGGTGCGGACGAGTTGCCCCGAATCGTCGCGCCGTGTGTTCCCGTTGTACCCGCCGGGGCTGAAGTTCGGGTCCGTCACCGCTTTGCCCAACGAATCAAAATCGCTGCTCGATATGGTGAGCCTTTGAGAATAGACCATCAACATCTTGTATTAGCAGCGTCTCGTTGGGCAAAGCAGAGGATTGTGTAGAAGGATCGGCACCGACAACTCTCACACGCCCTGCATTTCATCTCCGACCCAAAGATGTGGGGACACAAGTGTGCAAAAGTACCCGGTCAGGCGCGATCTTTAAATTGTGCGTCCGACCGCTAGATGTGGGGTGAGCTTTACATGGAAAAGTGGGCGTTATCGGATGGCCCCACGCCAAGGATAGGCTTAGGGATGAAACACTATTCTTCGTCGTAGCTGAGGAAGTTCGCCGCGTTCAACTCCAGGTTCTCTCTCCCGTGGTCGTACCTCATGACCGTCTTCGGGTCCTTATGCCCCGTCATCATCTGCACCTGCCTGTAGGAGAGCCCCTGATCCAGCGCCCGCGTGATCGCCGTCCGCCGCAGGTCGTGGGGCGACAACTCCCCCACGCCGGTAAACCGTCCCCACTTCCTCACGACGTGCCACGC
>JAIVJM010000303.1 GCA_020199995.1 Acidobacteriota bacterium
ATTTCGATGATCCTGTTCAGGCGCTCCGTCGAGAGCACGACGCCGCCGAACGGCACGCGCCCGCCGACGACGCCCGTGCCCGCGCCCGCGACCGTGACGGGAGTCCGCTCGCCTGCGGCGCGCGCCAGCGCTTCGGCCACTTCGTCCGCGCTTTCGGGGATGAGCACGCGCGCGGCGCTGCCGCCCGCGAGGTTGCTCGCGTCGCCGAGGAAGGATTGAATTTCGTCCTGATTCGATTTAATCAGCATGGGGAGCACGCGCTCTCGCCTCCGGGCGACGGCCTCTTCGCCACGAAAAACGCCGAGGCCGCGGCGTCGCCTTCATAGCGCCTCAACCCCCGATACTCGAACCCGATTTTTTCGAGCACGCGGCGCGAGACGTGGTGTTCGAGGTCTGTGTTGGCCGTGACCTCCGTGAAACCGAGCCGCTCGAAGCCGTCGCGGAAGGCGGCGCGCGCCGCCTCGGTTGCGAAGCCGCGCCCCCAGTACGGGCGCGCGAAGACGTAGCCGAAGTCTATCTCCGAAAGCTTCGGCAGGAACGAGTAGCCGCAGCTCCCGATAACACGCCCGCTCGCCTTCTCGACCACCGCCCACGGCCCGTACCCGCGCTCGGCGTAACTGGCCGACACGCGCCCGAGCCATACACGCGCGCGCTCGACGCTCTGCCACGCCTTGCCGTCGCCGATGTGCCGCATGGTCTCGGCATCGCCGCACATCGCAAAGAGAACGTCGGCGTCTTCCGGCCTCCATTCGCGGAGGATGAGCCGCTGTGTTTCGAGAATGATCGTCATCACGAACCAAATGATGAGTGCGGAATGATGAATGATGAATGAAATGCTGTCCGTCTTTTATTCATCACTCATCATTTTCCTCTCATCCCACCTGAAGCTCGCGCGCGCGCAGGTACTTGACGCGGTCGCGCAGTTCGGCGGCGCGCTCGAATTCGAGGCTCTTGGCGGCGTGGCGCATCTCGGCTTCGAGGCGGGCGATGGTCGCTTCGAGGTTCGCCGCCGAATACTCCTCGAAGGCGTCGAGTTCGAGCGGGACTTTGAAGTAGTCGGCCTCGTAGGCCGTGACGAGCGTGGACTCGATGGACTTGATGATGGTCTGCGGCGTGATGCCGTGCTCGCGGTTGTACTCCTGCTGGATCGTGCGCCGCCGCTCGGTCTCGCCGATGGCGCGCTTCATCGAGTCCGTGATTTTGTCGGCGTAGAGGATCGCCATCCCGCTGGCGTTGCGCGCGGCGCGACCGATGGTCTGAATCAGCGAAGACTCGGAGCGCAGGAAGCCCTCCTTGTCGGCGTCGAGGATGGCGACGAGCGAGACTTCAGGCAAGTCCAAACCTTCGCGCAGGAGGTTGATGCCGACGAGCACATCGAACTCGCCGCGCCTGAGGTCGCGCAGAATTTTGATTCGCTCTAAGGTCTCGATGTCCGAGTGGAGGTAACGCACGCGCACGTTGACCTCGGCGAAATATTCCGTCAGGTCTTCGGACATCTTCTTCGTGAGTGTCGTCACCAGCACGCGCTCGTTGCGCTCCGCGCGCAGGCGACACTCCTCCAGCAGGTCGTCGATCTGCCCCTTAACGGGCCGGACGACCACTTCAGGGTCGGTCAATCCCGTCGGGCGGATGATCTGCTCGATGACCTCGCCGCCCGTCTTCGTCAGCTCGTAGGGGCCGGGTGTGGCCGAGACGTAGATGGTCTGCCCGACGCGCTCCTCGAACTCGGCGAAATTCAGTGGGCGGTTGTCCATCGCCGAGGGCAGACGAAAACCGTACTCGACGAGCGTCTTTTTCCGCGACTGGTCGCCGTTGAACATTCCGCGCACCTGCGGGATGGTCTGGTGCGATTCGTCTATGACGACCATCGAGCCTTCGGGCAGGTAGTCGAGCAAAGTGGGCGGCGGCGAGCCCGGCGGCTTGCCCGTCAAGTGGCGCGAGTAGTTCTCGATGCCCCGGCAGAAGCCCATCTCCTTGATCATTTCGAGGTCGTACATCGTGCGCTGGTGGAGGCGCTGCGATTCGACGAGCTGCCCTTCCTGAATCAGCTTCGGCTCCCACCAGTCGAGTTCCTCCTTGATGGTCTTCAAGGCGCGCTTGACCGTCGTCTTCGGCATCACGTAGTGCGTCTTCGGATAGATCGGCAGGCGCGATGTGTGCTTGTGGAGGACTTCGCCGAGAAGCGGATCAATGGTCGAGACTGTCTCAATCTCGTCGCCCCACAGCTCGATGCGGTAGGCCTGATCCTGATAGCTCGGGTAGATTTCGACGGTGTCGCCGCGGACGCGGAAAGAGCCGCGGTCAAACTCGATGTCGGAGCGCTCGTACTGCAACTCGACCAGCTTTTGCAGCAGCGCCTCGCGCGGCATCTGCATCCCCGGCGCGACGAAGAGCAGCATCCCGTAGTAGGCGTCAGGGTCGCCGAGGCCGTAGATGCACGAAACGCTGGCGACGACGATGATGTCGCGGCGCTCGAACAGAGCGCGCGTGGCTGACATCCGCAGGCGGTCTATCTCCTCGTTGATCGTCGCCTCTTTTTCGATGTAGGTGTCCGAGGCGGGGACATACGCCTCGGGCTGGTAGTAGTCGTAGTAGGAGACGAAATACTCGACCGAGTTCTCGGGAAAGAAGGACTTGAACTCCTGATAGAGCTGCGCGGCGAGCGTCTTGTTGTGCGCGATGACGAGCGTCGGGCGCTGCGTGCGCTCGATGACGCTGGCGACGGAGAAGGTCTTCCCGCTGCCCGTGATGCCGAGCAAGACCTGATGCCGCTGGCCCTCGTCGAGCCCGCGCACCAGCGCCTCGATGGCCTGCGGCTGATCGCCCTGCGGAGTGAAGTCGGAACGTAGTTTGAAAGGCATGACCCGTCAATAGTAAATCGTAAATCGTGAATAGACAAAAGCCGTCAATAGTAAATCGTAAATCGTGAATCGAAAGACTGTTCTCTCTGTTCACGATTGACGATTGACGATTGACGGCTTTTGATGTTCTACGGCTTTTCAGGCGTGCGTCGGGTCGGGCTGGCCGCCGCTGCTGCTGCTGATCTGGTAGATGGCCTCCATCACCGCCGAGCGGACTTCGGTCGGGAGCGAGCCGCGCACCGCGAGGCGGCGGAAGGCGGGCAGCACTTCCTTCTGGCCGGAGAGCGCGAGCAGCTTGACGACGGCGAGGCGCACCTCGCTGTTCGGGTGGCCTTCGATGGCGCGGATTAAGGGCTGCACCTCTCCCGCCTTCGCCATCAGGAAGAGGAGCGAGAAGGCCTCGTAGGTCTTCTCGCGGCTCTCGCCGGTCAACTGGCCGATGGCCTCAGTGGCGAGGCCCGAGGCGGAGATGGCCGCGCCGATCTGGTGGCGGCGCTCTGAGTTGGATTCGCGCAGCGCGCGCGTGAACGATTCGGCGCGGTCTTCGCGCAGGTTGTAGAGAGCGCGCGCGGCGGCGCTGCGAACCTCGCGCGCCTCGTCTTCGAAGGCGGCGCAGATTTGGTGGAAGGCCTCGCCCGTGTCGAGCCGCGATAGCTCCATGATCGCGTTGGCGCGCTCTTCGGGCTCGGTGCTCACGAGCTGCTGCTGGACCGAGGCCGGGACGATGGACATCTCGCCGAACGGCTCGACCGCTTTCTCCTGCGCGGCGACGGGCGCGGCGAAATGCCCAGCCGCAGAGCCCGTCTCGTTCTGCTCCTGCGCGGTGAGTGCAATTTCCCTCGCGGGCAACGCCTCCAGATGCGTCTCCGTCTCGGTCGGCACGGCGGCGATGGCGTTCGGGTGCGCAACTCCCCCGGAGGGTTCAAAGACCGGGACCAGAGGCTCAATCGAGCGTGTTGGCTGAGCGGCCTCCGCCTCGCTCAGGTCGAGTTCTACCCACTCGTCCGCTCTAGCGTCTTCGGCGCGCGCCGGCACAGACTCTTCGACCAAGCGCGCGGGCGACTTATCGAAGGCTTCGATTCCACGCGCGAAGAGCGGCGTGTCGGCAAGATGCGTTTCCGCTGCTTCGGGTTCCGGCTCGGCGGAGGAGGCTTCAGACTCGACCGTGGACACTTCAACCGCAGACGCTTCGACCTGAAGTGTCTCGTCTGCGGCGCGTGCGTGCACGCTCTCGGCTTCGCCCACCGCGTCGGCGAACGGGAGCGACGGCTCCGTTCTCTCGAACCGCCTCAATCTCAGTCACGTTCGCGCCGGACTTGAGGCTCTCCGCATCAAAGGCGGGCGCGGACTCTACCGCCGCCACTGCGACGGGCGCGGACTCCGCCAACGATTCTTCCGAAACGACTGGCACGATTGCCGACTCCGCGTGTTCAACCGCCGTCACTTCGTCAACCAACGGCTCGATGGCCGTCGCCGTCGCCGGCGGCACGACCGGAGACACTTCGTCAGCCGGAACCTCTGTGGCCGCGCCCGCCCCGGCGTCGAGAGCCATCTCTTCGACAACGGTCGTGCTTTCCGCGACTGGCGCTGAAGCGACGGCGGGCAGCTCCGCGAGACCTTCGCGGCAGGCGTCGATGGCGTGCAGGACGAGCTTGCGATTGACTTTGGTCTTCTGCTTCCTCTCGCGTTCGAGCAGCGTTTCGAGCGGCTCGACGGCAGCCGGGTCGCGCAGAGAAGCCAGTGACTCGACCGCCGCGCGACGCACTTCGACCATCGAATCTTCGAGCGCCGCGACGAGGTGCGGCGTGGCCGTGCGTTGAGCCGTGAGCCCGAGCGAGCGCGCCGCCGAAGCCCGCTCCGCCGGGGCCGAAGCCCCGCGCAGGTCTATTACCGCCTCGTCGAAATAGCCGTGTTTGACGAAGGCCGCGCGGGCACGCGCCTGCCGCTCGACGTTGCGCCCGGCGAGCGCCGCCAGCAACTCGGCGGCAATCATCTGCCGCGCCATCACATCGGAGGTTCCCACGACCCTCGCGTCGAAAGCCTCGCCGTCGAGCAGACGCTTCGTCTCGATCTGCACCACGTCGCCATCGAGCGCGACCGCGGGCTCGATTCCCTTGACGTCCCCGACGACCTCTTGCTGCACGGAGGGTTCGGTCTGCTCCGACAGCGCCGCCGCCGCCACCAAGCCAGAGAGAGCAGCACCCTTCGCAAATGTCTCTGCCGACGTGACTGCCCCGGCGTCATCTCCGGCGACCGCCTTCTCTTCCCGCGCGCTCTCCTTGCCTTTCTTTTTCTTCTTCTCCTTGCCGTCTTCAACCGCCGCCGCCGACCCGAGCCCTGCCGCCGCCAGCGTCGCGGCGGCTGAAGAAGTTCCGGCGGCGGACTTCGACTCGACCGCGCGCAGCGTCGGAGACGCGGACGCGCCCTTGAGCTTCGCGGCCCGCGCCCCTGCGACCTGAGCCGCTGTTCCGCCCGCCTCCGCCGGCACTTCATGCGGCGGAGGCGACGTCGCGGAGGTACGCCGCGCCGCGATGAAGAGGCCGACGCCGACCACGAGCAGCCCGAGTATCAAGGCGAGAGGCCAGTTGCGCATCACGACCGCCCCGATGGATGTGCCCGTCTGCTGCGCGTTCGTCTGCGTCGTCGAGGTGATGGGCGCTGTGGTCGTCGGGGGCTGCGCCGCCTGCGCGAGCTGCTGCTCGGCGGCGGGCGTCTGGATTGGCGTCGCCGCGGGCATCTGTTCCGCGACCGGGGGCTGTGCGGACTGTGTGCCCGGCTCGACGAAACCCGCAGGCGGCGCTGAAGGATTGATGGACGGAGCGGAAGCGTTTGACTGGCCCGTGCCCGCGGTCGCGTTCGCGGCGGGACGGTTGACCTTTCTTTCGGCCCCGCCCTGACTCGCGGCTTGAGCAGGAGTTTGATTGCCCGCCTGTGTGTTCGCGACCGGAGTCGGGCGCGCGGGCGTCGGAGGCTTGGCGGCGCGCGTGTTGTCCGGAGTTGCCCCCGCGCCTTCGGCGGCCTCGAACACTACGTCGAGGCGGTTGAACTTCTGCTCGACCTTCGGCTTCGCGCCCGGTTGAACTTTATAAGAGAGCACGACGTCCTTGCCGCGCTGCTGCACCTGCATGTCCGAATAACCGCGCCCGCTCCCACCCTTCGCCACCGACCCGGCGCTCGCGCCCGGCACCACCACGTAGAAGCGGTCGCCGCTGCGGTAGGCCGAGTAGTCGTTGAGCGGGTTGTCCGACTTGATCGTCACGCGCGAACCATGCGGCGTGCTGCTGCCGCCCCCGACATAGACGCGCTTGGTCGTGCCCGTCCTCGCGGCGGAGGCGTTGTCGTTCGCCGTCTGCGAGGCGGCGCGGTTTCCCCTGCGTTGTGCGTGCGCCGGGCCGTCCGGAAGGACGAAGAGGCACACGAGCGCGAGCGCGAGCGCCGCGAGCAGCGCGTTGGCGAAACGTGGTCGCGTGTGGCGTCGTAAAGCTGAGCTGAGTTTCAGGGGCATTGCGGTAGTTTTCGTCTGCTTCAGAGAAAGCACGTGCAGGCTGTATGCGGCGAGCATTATGCTATAGCGGCGACTCACTTGTCACCAACCATTTCACTCCAGCCTGACTGACGCTTCACCCCCCTTTTCACTCGGCCGCCACCGGCTGTGCCTGCCTGACACGCTGCACCATCTCGCGAATCGCGAGGCGCACTTTCTCGGGCACGCCTCCGTTTTCGCCGATGCGCTGAAGCTGCTGCGCGAGTTCCGGCTGGTACATCATCCCGAGCAGGCGGATGGCCGCCAGCCGTACATCAATGTCGCGATGGCACTCGACGGCGTCGAGGATGGGCTGCGTCTCGCCGGCCTTGACCGCGAGCGAGAGGAGCGAGAAGGCTTCATACGCCTGCCGCCTGTCCTGACTCGCGAGGCGGTTGATGGCCTGCGCGGCGAGCCCCGACTTGACGCACGCGCGCGCCACTTCGCCGAGCGTCTCGTCGTCCGAGTTCTCGATGACACGGACATAGGCGTCGGCGCGGTCGAAGCTCAGGCGAGAGAGAGCGCGCGCCGCCGCCGCCCGCACCTCGCGCGCGTCGTCCGCCATTGCCACGAGCACGGGGACAAACACCGACTCGTGGTTGATAGACGTGAGACTGGTCACAGCCGCCGCGCGCACCGTGCACTCCGCGTCGCGCATCGCCATCATGGTGAGCGCTTCGACGGCACGCCGGACCTGGAACTGCGCGAGCGTCTGCGCGGCCATGACGCGTGCCTCCGCCTCGGCGCTCTCCAGTTGTTCGAGCGCATTCAGGAGCGTCTCGTCTTCGAGCCACTCGGGTAACTGCTCGACCTCCGCGACGCGTTCGAGCATGTGAATCTCGCCCGTGAAGAAATCTTCGGCACCGGCCTCGGCGAAAGTGCAGCTCTCGTCAGCCGACGCCCACTGTAGCTCCAGCGACTCGACGGAGCAGGCCGTCAGCGCCGGGCCGAGGATCGTCGCGGGAAGCTCCGGGTGACGGCGGGCGATGTCGAGCAGCGCGCCGATGGCCGAAGGCAGGCCGAGCGCGCCGAGGCTCTGCACGACCTCTGTGCGGACGACCGCGTCGCCGTCGTAGAGCGCCTCGGTGAGAAACGGGAGCGCCTGCGCGGACATCATCTCGCCGAGCGTGCGCGCGGCGGTGGCGCGCTCGAACGACTCGCGCGAGAGCAGCAGCGAGGCGCTCTCGCGGGCCACAAATCCGTAATCCTCCAGCGCCGTACGGGCGCGGCGGCGACCGTCCTCGTCCGTCTCGGGCGCGCGCAGCGCCTTCAACAAAGAGGTCTCGATGGCGCGCCGGTCTTCGGAAGCGCGCGAGGAGAGGACTTCGACGCTGTGCGGCTCGCCGTGGACGAGCTTCACCCTCGCCGCCCGCGCCCGCCGCGACCGGCTGCGCGTTCGGGGCCTGCGCGCCCTGCGGGGCTGCGCCCGCCATCGCGAGGAGGTCGGAACTCGCCGCAACTCTCTTGACCGGCTGCGGCGTCTCGTTCGCAGGCGTGTCACCCGGCAGGTGGCGCTGCTTCGCCGTGACGGACGCGACGCGTCCCTCATCGTCCTGTGGCGCGCGCTCTTTCTGCCGCCGCTCAGGCGGAGGCGTCGCGCCGTGCGACTGCTCCTCGCGCTCGACGTCGCCCGCACCCGCAAAGCCGTCGCCGCTGACGACTAAGTCGAGGCGGTTCCCTTTCGGCTGCACCGTGACGCTCGCGCCCGCCCTGACGGGGACGACCATCTCCAGCGAGTCGCCGACGCGGCGCAGCTTCACCCCGCGCGGCGAACCGACGGCGAGGTCGGTCGCACCGTTCACCAGCACGACGTGAAAGCCTTCCTTGTCCTGCCACGTCTGCGCGCGGTTCATCGAGCCGTCGGCGGTGATCGAGACCACGCCCCCGCTCGCGGCGATCTGCCTGACCTTGACGCCGGGCTCCCTCGGTCTCTGCTGCGCGACGGGTACGTCGGGCTGGCAGATCGAGAGCGCCGCCCCGAGCGTGGAGACCAGACCGAGACGGACGCATCTGGAGAGAGAGGCGTTCTCATTTCGCTTGACGTTCAGCGCGGCGGCGAGTTGTCGGGACCGTTCCTGATTCATAGTTTTATTTCTTTTCGGGCGAGTGTGCCCTTGTTGGCGGGGAGTCGCGCGGGAGGCGTTTCGAGCTTGAAGAAGCGATGCGCGGGAGCGGTGCCCGTCGCTCGACTCTAAAGGGTCTCGGAGCGAGACCCGGGAGTGTCTTCTGGAGTGTGGAGTTTCAGCGCTGCTCGTCGCTGAACTTGTAGCCGATGCCCCAGACGGTCAAAACCATCTGCGGGTTCTCAGGGTTGTCTTCGATCTTGGCTCGCAGGCGGTTGATGTGCGAGTCAATCGTGCGGTCGTAGCCTTCGTAGGAGTAGTCCCAGATTTTCTCCAGGAGGTATTTGCGCGGGAAGACTCGCCCCGGATTCGAGGCGAAGAGGCGAAGGAGTTCGAACTCCTTCGGTGTTAACTCGATCTGGCGTTCGCCGACCGTCACCTCGCGCTTTGCGGGGTCGATGCGCAGGCGACCGCGCGTGATCGGGGTCTCCTCGTTCGTCCCTTCACTGTGCGTCACGGCCCGGACGCGCCGCATCACGCTCTTGATGCGTGCTTCCAGCTCGCGCAAAGAGAACGGCTTGGTGATGTAATCGTCCGCGCCCATCTCCAGCCCGAGCACCTTGTCCACCACGTCGTCCTTCGCCGTCAGCATCAGGATCGGGATGTAGGAGGCCTTCTCGCGCAGCTCGCGGCAGACCGCCAGCCCATCCATCTTCGGCAGCATGAGGTCGAGCACGATGGCGTCGGGACGCTCGCTCAAAGCCGCCTGGACGCCCGCCAACCCGTCTTCAGCCGTCTGCACGCTGTAGCCGGCACGCGAAAAATATTCGCTGATCGCTTCGAGAATCTGCTCGTCGTCTTCGATGACGAGGAGGTTCAATTTGCGGTCGGCGGCCTCCGGTCGGTCTTCGACGGACTCTTTCGGTCTGGCAGTGTTAGCTGTGCTCATCGCAGGCGTTCGGGTTTAGGGACGAACCAGGCAGGTTCACTGTTAAAAAAAACCGCCGGCCTCAGGTCGGACAGCCGACGGACAATCAAACTATAACGGACAACACAATTAAACTCAAGCATAAGTTTCCTTCCGCCCGGCCAAATTATGTACGGCAAGCAACTTAAGGCGTCCGGCGGCCTTTCATTCGGAGCCCCCGCGAGCGGCCCTGCCGAGCCCTCAGAACGGGACCGCCCCCCGCGCTCGAGCCCCGCCGAGGCATGCGAAAGCGTTCAAGATTGCGCGCCTGTTTCAAAAGGGGCGTCTCATGTGATATGAACAATTCCAGACGAGACCGCCGCCGACGCCCCGGCCTGTTTAATTTATGAACGCCCGGCGCGCATCAGTTTCATCAGCCTGATATTTTAAGGAGGCGTATGACCAACGAAGAGAGACAGGAGTTGATCGCCCTGTATGGCGAAGGATTCGACGAAGTTTCGCGGAGCCTCGAAGGCTTCTCCGCCGGGGATTTGCGCGCGCACCCCCTGCCCGGCAAATGGAGCGCCTGCGAGATCGTCCAGCACCTTGCCGACAGCGAGATGACGAGCGCGATCCGCCTGCGCAAGCTTTTGACCGAAGACGGCCCGCAGATTCAGGGCTACGATCAGGAGGCTTTCGCCGCGCGCCTCCGCTACAACGAGCGCGACCCTGCCCCCGCGCTCGAAGCCTTCCGCGCCGCGCGCGCCACGACGGCCCAACTCCTCGCAGTGATGACCGAAGAAGACTGGGCGCGCGAAGGCACGCACTCCGAGAGCGGTCGCTACACGACCGAAGACTGGCTCAAGATTTACGCCGCCCACGCCCACAACCACGCCGCACAAATCAGCCGCCTCCGCGAAGAGATGGAAAGGACGTGAATCGTAAATCGTGAATAGAGAAACCTGTTCTTTCTTCTCACGATTTACGATTCACGATTCACGGCTCTTACGTCTTCCTTGACAAAAATCCGAAGGCGCGAGCACAATCGCGGCTCGCTTCGGGGACGGTTTTCTTCCACCAACCTAAACGCCGCCACAAGACTCGACTGACATGACCGGCACAGAGCCCGTAAACGAAATTGTTCTACCCGGACTGAAACTCTTTCGGCGCGGCAAAGTCCGCGACGTTTACGACGTTGACGACGAGCACCTGCTGGTCGTCGCCACCGACCGCATCTCCGCCTTCGACTGTATCCTCCCGACGCGCATCGCGCGCAAAGGCGAAGTGCTCACCTCCCTCTCTCGCTTCTGGTTCGAACGGCTCTCGCACATCACGCCGCACCATCTCGTCACGACCGAGGTTGAGCGGATGCCCGAGGCCGTGCGCGAATACGCGGACGAGCTGCGCGGTCGCTCGATGCTCGTGCGGCGCACGCGAGTGTTCCCCGTCGAGTGCGTGGTGCGCGGATACCTGTCCGGGTCGGGCTGGAAGGATTACCAGAACACGGGCGAAGTCTGCGGCCAACGCCTGCCCGAAGGGATGCTCGAATCGGACAAGCTGCCGGAGCCGATTTTCACGCCCGCGACCAAAGCCGAAGAGGGCCACGACGAGAACATCCCCGAGGCGCGCATGCGCGAGATCGTCGGCGCGGAGGTGACATCGAAACTCCGCGACACCTCACTCGCGCTGTACCGCGACGTTCGACAAGCAGTTCGTGCGCGACTATCTCGAAACGCTCAGGTGGGACAAACGACCGCCCGCCCCGCCGCTTCCGCCCGAAGTCGCCGAGGCTACGACGGCGCGTTACCTTCAGGCTTTCGGGCTGCTCACGGGGGAGAGTCTGGAGTCAGGAGTCTGAAGTCTGGAGCGGGAAACCAAAGACCTCCTTCTCATTCCTGCTCCAGACTCCAGATTCCTGACTCCAGACTATCTGTTGATGACTTTCTTCGACCTCTTCGTGCTGGCGATTATCGGGTCTTCGGTTGTCGCGGGCGCTCTGCGTGGGCTGGTGCGGGCGCTCGTGGCGGGCGTCGCGCTCGTCGCCGGTTTAGTCGTCGCCGCGCAAGGGTATGACGTGGCGGGCGCGCTGCTCGTCGGCCTCGGCCTTGTCGAGTCGCAGGTGGCGGCGCAGGCGGGCGGCTTTCTTTTGATTGTCTGCGCGGCGCTCGCCGCCGGGTTCATCATCGGCGCGCTCATCAAGTCACGTCTCGGGCGCACACGCCTCGGTTGGTTCGACCGTGCGCTCGGCGCGGCCTTCGGATTCATCCGGGGGGCGGCTGTCTGCTCGGCCATTTACCTTGCGCTCACGGCCTTCCCCGTCCGGCTCGGTACGGTCGAGCGAGCACGCACGGCCCCCGCTCTGGCCGAAGGCGCGCGGCTTCTCGCGCTCTGCACCTCGCCGGACGTGCGTGCGCGCTTTCGCGCCGAATACGGGCGACTGTTCGCACTGGATTTTTCTTTTCGAGGGAAGTAGCGCGGATTCGATATTTTATCTCACGAGTATGGAGCGACCTATGCAGATGCGCGCCCGCCTTGAGGCTTTGATTGACGAGATGCTCGATGGGCAGATCATGCTCGACGAGGCCCTCACGGAATTCGAGAAGCTCTATATCCAGAAGGCCCTCACGCGCCACAAAGAGCACCTCTCTCGCACCGCCATCTCGCTCGGCATCCACCGCAACACGCTCTCCAAGCGCGTCGCCGCCTACCGCGTGCAGGAACGCGCCGCCGCCACCCGGCACAAGCGTAAACCCGCCGCGCGCCGCACTCGCTGACCACCCAATCGCCCGCCGCCGCAACCCCCGAAGCCCACACAGTTGACAACCCGGACGGGAGTGCAATATTCTTAGCACTCCCGCGCGGAGAGTGCCAGAAGAGACGCTTTTTCAGCCTCTCACAAAGGGCGATTTGTGCCCGCGGCGATGGCGCTCCCGGCGCGCGAGTGCCAGAGGTTATTGCAATCAAAACCACCAATCATCCACCAGTGAGAACGGAAAGGAGCATCATGGCGACAAACATCAGACCACTTCATGACCGTGTGATCGTGAAGCGCATCGAAGAGGGCGAGCAGGTGCGCGGCGGGATCATCATCCCCGACTCCGCCAAGGAGAAACCGCAGGAGGGCGAGGTCATCGCCGTCGGCGAGGGCAAGCGCAAGGACGACGGGGAGCGCGTCGGGCTCGACGTCAAGAAGGGCGACCGCGTGCTGTTCGGTAAGTACAGCGGCAACGAGATCAAGCTCGACGGCGAGGAGTACCTCATCATGCGCGAGGACGACATTCTGGGCGTCATCGAGCGCGCGGGCGCGGCGAGCGGCAAGAAGGGCGGCAAGTAGTTCGGCACAGAACTTTTGCCGCTGTTTCCGTTCCCGAAGAGATTCCGAAACACATCTGTAGTTGTAAGGAGAAGAGACTGAAATGGCAAAGCAAGTGATTCACGGCGAAGAGTCGCGCGCGGCTATCCTGCGCGGCGTCAACCAGCTCGCCGACGCGGTCAAGATCACGCTCGGCCCGAAGGGTCGCAACGTCGTGCTCGATAAGAAATTCGGTTCCCCGACCATCACCAAAGACGGCGTCACGGTGGCGAAAGAGATCGAGCTGAAGGATTCGCTCGAAAACATGGGCGCGCAGATGGTGCGCGAAGTCGCGTCGAAGACCTCGGACGTGGCGGGCGACGGGACGACCACCGCGACCGTGCTC
>JAIVJM010000304.1 GCA_020199995.1 Acidobacteriota bacterium
GGATAGATGTGCATCTCGGCCCGTTTGCCGAGCACTTTGAGCTTTGCTTCCAGCTCGCGAACCGATGCGGGCGGCACGGACTGGTCGCGCTCGGCGTAGAGGCCGAGCACGGGCGCACGCAGGTTCTCAAAGTCCGGCTCGACCTTCGGGTGGATGCCGTAGAAGACGACGCATGCGCCGACCTGTGTGTTCTTCGACGCGGCGTAGAGTGAGAGGACGCCCCCCATGCAAAAACCCACGGTGCCGACCATCCCGCCCTCGACCGCCTCGTGCCCGGAGAGATGCCGGACGGCCCCGCGCAGGTCTTTCTCGGCCCGCTCGATGTTGAGGGCCATCATGAGCTTGCCCGCCTCGTCGGGCGAGGTCGCAGACTGGCCGTGGTAGAGGTCGGGCGCGAGCGCCACGAAGCCCTCGCGCGCGAAGCGGTCGGCCACGTCTTTGATGTGCGGGACGAGCCCCCACCATTCCTGAAGGACGACGACGCCGGGGCCTCGGCCCGCTTCGGGCGTCGAAAGATAGCCCCGCGCCGTCGCGCCGTTGCTCTCGAATTCGATCATCTCGCCGGCCATCTCTGTTTCTGTCCTCCCGCGTCTCGAAGGTTAGCGCCCCCGGCGGGCGCGAAAATTCCGGAACCTTTCCGCGCCTCGACGTGAAGCATGTGTGAAGCGGCATGGAGTTTGAAGGTCGCAGCCGTTTTAGTCGCCGGGTTTCGGGATGTCAAGGTGGATGGGCGAGAGCGGGTCGCCCCGGAATGGAGCGGGCGAGTCCCGGCGCGCTTGACACCCGGCGGGGCGGCCCGAATAATGTCGTCGTCGCCGAAAAGAAGTATCCCCGCCGTCTCCCGGTCGGGAATCCTCGAACCGCTATCACATCATCAACCGTCAACCCGAGTCCACCGAAGAGTCTTGAGCCTCTTTGTGTTCCCCACGAGGTGCCGAAAGTCATGTCTCTGAAAAGCAGATTGATCCCCCTCGTGTGCGTCGTCGTCCTCGTCGCCCAGCCCTTCGGGGCCGGCGCTTCAGCCGTCGCGGGCGGCGAGTTGACAGGCACGGTGACCGACCCGAAAGGCGCTGTCGTCGTCGGCGCGAGCGTCACGGTGACGGACGCCGCGAGCGGCCAGCCGCGCGGCACGGCGACGACCGACGCCCGCGGCAGGTTCAAGATCGAGGGGCTGCCCCCGGCACTTACGTCGTCGTCGTCACGGCGGCGAACTTCTCGGAGGCGCGCCGCGAGAGTGTCAGCGTCGAGGAGGGCAAGGCGGCGACGCTCGACTTCCGGCTCGAAATCGGGCGTCTCGAAGGCGGCACGGTGGACGTCAAGGCGACGGGGCTCAAGCCGAACAGCGACCCCGTCTACCAGACGATGCGCGGGCAGACTTTCGGCGGCGGCCCCGCCTTCGCGGTCAACGGCCTCCAGCTCAAGCGTGACGCCGCCGTCTTCTCCCTGAGCGGCGAAGTCTACTTCATGCCGCCGGTCGAGGGGCGCTACGTCGGCGCGGTCTTCATCGGCACGGGCGAGCTGAAACTAACGCCGCCGACCGAGGCCGAGCGCCGCAGCCTCACCATCTTCAACGGCCAGCCCGCGCTCTCGGAATCCTTCTCGCACCTCGTCATGCGCTTCACCGACAAGACGTTCGAGGAGGTCAAGGCATCGTCGCAGGCGCAAGCCTCGGCGGGCGCGCAGGCCGCGCGTGCGCGCGAACTCTACGAGGACTCGATGTCTCTGACGCGCAAGCGCGCGAACACCGTCGGCTCGTCGTTCACGCTCTACAACTACGACATGCGGACGCTCGTTGATCTCTACGCGCCCGAGCGTCCCGGCTTCTTCACGGCTTTCGTCGCCGGCAACCGTTTCAAAAAACTGCTCTTCCGCTTCGACCCGCTCGGCGTCGGCGAACTCGCCCCCGAAGAGGTCGCGCTCCTCAGCTACGGCGAGTCGGACTGGGGCGTCTGGACGGCATTCCACCGCGAGGAGGAGTACGCCAGAGGCACGGCGTCGAGCGACGAGGACAACCGGCTCTACGACGTCACGCACCACGAGATAGACGGCGCGATCTAAGGGGACGCAGCTCGCGGCCTCCGACCGCATCACGTTGCGCGCGCTCCAGCCGGGCGTGCGCGTCCTCCCCTTCGATCTCTTCCGCACGCTGCGCGTCAGCCGCGTCCGCGACGACGGGGGCCGTGACCTCAACTTCATTCAGGAGTCGAAAGACCACGACGCCGACTTCGCCGTCATCCTCCCCGAGGCGCTCCAGCCGGGCAAGGACTACAAGCTGACCGTCGAGTACGGCGGCGGCGACGCGATGCGCGATTCGGGCGGCGGCAACTACATCCTGCTCCCGCGCTCGACATGGTACCCGAACAACCCGCAGACCTCGTTCGGCGACCGCGCTACCTTCTCGATGACCTTCCGTTACCCGAAGGGCCACATGCTCGTCGGCGTGGGCGCGCCCACCGAAGCCGAGACGCGCGAGGGCGACATCACCGTCACCAAGTGGTCGAGCGGGCAGACCGAGCTGGCCGTCGCGGGCTTCAACTACGGCAGGTTCAAGAAAAAGAACCTGATGGACAAAGACAGCGGCTACGACATCGAGTTTTACGCCAACACCGAGGTGCCCGACGAATTGAAGCGCATCCAGATGAACATCGAGCGGGCCGAGGCGGCGGGCATCCAGACGATGACGACGCTCGGCTCGATTTCGACGACAAAGATGGCCGACTCGGCCATTGCCGACGCGCAGAACGCGACGCGCCTCTACAACGCTTACTTCGGCAAGCTCCCCTACACGCGCATCGCCATGTCGCAGCAGCCCGCCGGGAACTTCGGGCAGGCGTGGCCGACGCTGGTCTATATGCCCTACACCGCCTTCATGGACACCACGCAGCGCACGCAGTTGATGGGCGTTCAGGGCGGCACCAACAGCTTCTGGAAGTACGTCGGCGCGCACGAGGTGGCGCACCAGTGGTGGGGCCACATCGTCGGCTGGAAGTCTTATCGCGACCAGTGGATGAGCGAAGGCTTCGCCGAGTTCTCGACCTCGCTCTACGCCTTCTATATTCGCAGGGATATCAACAAGTTCATTGACTTCTGGGAGGAGCAGCGCCAGCAGATCACGACCGCCACGCAGCGCACCGAGGGCAAAAAACCCTACACGGTCGGCGCGGTGACGCAGGGGTGGCGGCTCAACAGCGGCAAGACGGGGAGCACTTACCAGAACCTCGCCTACCCGAAGGGCGCCTACATCCTGCACATGATCCGCATGATGATGTTCGACAACAAGACCGGCGACGACCAGTTCCGCGAGATGATGAAGGACTTCATCCAGTCGCACTACAACAAGGACGTCTCGACCGAAGACTTCAAGCGGGTGGTCGAGAAGCACATGACCCAGACCATGAACCTCAGGGGCGACGGGCGTATGGACTGGTTCTTCGACCAGTGGGTCTACGGCACCGAGATGCCGAGCTACCGCTTCGAGTACCAGATCAACGGCGACACCCTCTTGGGGCGCATCACGCAGTCGGGCGTCTCGGACAACTTCAAGATGCTCGTCCCCGTCTACGCCGATTTCGGCAATGGCTGGTATCAGCTCGGGCGGGCCACCATTACGGGCAACGCGACGGTCGAGCTCGGCCAGATCAAGCTCCCGATGGCCCCCAAGCGCGCCGCGCTCGCCGCGCTCAAGGACGTGCTCGCCGCCGAAATCAAGGACGTCAAGAAGTAGAGAAAAGCCGGTCAAAGCCGTCAATCGTCAATCATCAATCGTCAATAGATAAAACCTGCCTCTTTCTATTCACGATTGACGATTGACGATTGACGACCCTTTTGCTATTTACGGCTGCGTTGAATTCCCTTATCATCAGCGTGTTCTCGAAGAGTTTCGAGTTTCGGCACGACCCGACAGTCTTGTATCATTAACCTGCCCCGATTTGGCTCTCATTCATAAACTCAGGTGCGCGCGGCACGCGGGCCGCACGCGTTTCGGGCTCGAACGGGAGGTTCGGCGAGCCACGCGGCCCCTCCAAATCGAGGCCACCCAAACCAGAAGTCTTTCAGGGAGAATGCGAAATGTTTAGACCGGGAAAGAAGGAACAGACGACACCACACGCCGACGACACGGCTGA
>JAIVJM010000199.1 GCA_020199995.1 Acidobacteriota bacterium
GCCCTGCCGCCCGCGCCCGAAGCCGTACGCGCCTGCCCGCCTCTCCTGCCTGACCTTCTCTGCGCGGACGCGCTCAACGATCCGGCGTGACAGAGCAACAGAAGCCCCAGCACACCGCTGGCGGCGAGTTTGTGTCGTTCAAACCAGCTCAAGGGAAACTCCTTTGGCACGGGGCGGGCGTTTATGTCCTCTTCGTTCAGGAGACGCGGCTCAGCGTGAAGAAGGGCTCGAATTTATCGGCGTAGCCCTTGATGGGAATCCACTTGTCGAGGCCGTTGATGCTGCGACGAGCGTTCTTGTACTCGCAGGTCGTGCCGTTGATATTGGCGCCGAGTTTCCTGCCGGTGAAGGAGCCTCGACGCATCACGTAAGACATGATTTTGGACGCCAACTCCGGCCCCGTCACGCGTCATGGGTCAACCAGTTGGAATTTCGGCAAGGCTTGCAAAAACGCGCTGAAGCGTCAGAGACACAGCGCGCATAAAATACACTGCTTCAACCCTGCTTTCAATGCTTAGCGCGCGCCGCCCGACCCGGAAAACAACACGCCGCCCGGCCAGAAAGTCTGGCCGGGCGGCGCGAATAATTGCTCTTGTTCTTTTGCGGCGACCAAGGGCGTGCAGCCGCGTCCTCGCCCTCACTCACATCATCAAACGCCGGGCGCTCGCGCTTTTCAAAGGCCGACCTCTTTTAACGCAGCACGGCGCGAAGGCCGACCAGAATCAGGTAACCGACGGCGATGACGACCGCCAGCTTGATGAGCATGACGGCGATGCCGACAACGACCCCGAGGCCGCTCAGGACAACCCCGGCGGCGGCCAGCACGAGCGGGATGCCGACGACCAGTACGAACATTCCGAGAAGAAGAATTCCGACGATGCGCAACATGTTTTTCATATCTTTCATAATTTGAACCACCTGAGTCCGCCTCGGTATTTCCACCCCTCGATGTTTGTCGGCGGCCTCGTCTCGCCTCCATATACGAAGGAGCCAGCGGCAGCGTTCCGTCCAAGATTTGACCCGTGTGACGTCCATTATTTTACACCGCCGCGCGGATTTTTCCAGCCCGCAAGAGAGCCCCCGCCCCGAGGCCCCTCCGACCGATTTTATGTTAAGCTCGACAACGTCCCACGCAGAACAAACAGAGGCGTTGCAGGCTCCCGCCGATGGTGGGGAAAACTTTCGGTTCACGCCGCGACACTTCGGGTCTGAATCGCTCAAGGTATGCCGTATGTCCCGTCGGATGAATGACAAGCTTTTCGACGAACCAGAAGATGAAGCTCCGCCGCCGGACGAGGGTGCGCCGCTCGCCGAGCGGATGCGCCCGCGCACGCTCGATGAGTTCGTCGGGCAGCAGAAGCTGATCGGCGAGGGTCGCTTCCTGCGACGCATCATCGAGGGCGAGGGCTCCCTGCCTTCACTCATCCTGTGGGGCGGGCCGGGCACGGGCAAGACGACGCTCGCGCGGCTGCTGGCGCTCAGGGGCGGCGCGCACTTTGTGCAACTGTCGGCGGTCTTCTCCGGCGTCAAGGACCTGCGCGCCGGCATTGCCGAGGCGCGCGAGCAGAAGCGCAAAGGGCGGCGGACGATCCTCTTCGTGGACGAGATTCACCGCTTCAACAAGGCGCAGCAGGACGCTTTGCTGCCCGCGGTCGAGGATGGGACGGTCACGCTCATCGGCGCGACGACCGAGAACCCCTCCTTCGAGGTCATCGGCGCGCTCCTCTCGCGCAGCCGCGTCCTCACGCTCGAACCCCTGGCACCCGAAGACGTGGCGACGCTCCTCCGCCGCGCGCTCGCCGACGAAGCGCGCGGGCTCGCCAACCTCAGTCCACAAGTGGACGACGAACTGCTCTCGCGCATCGCGCACGCCTCCGGCGGGGACGCGCGCGTCGCGCTGACGGCGCTCGAAGCGGCGGTCGAATCCACGACGCCCGACAAAAAAGGCGAGCGGCACGTGACGCAGGAGACGGTCGTCGAAGCCCTCGGGCGCGCACGCTTTGGCTATGACAAGGGCGGCGAGGAGCACTACAACCTCGCCTCCGCGCTCATCAAATCTTTGCGCAACTCTGACGTGGACGCTGCGCTCTACTGGCTCGCACGGCTCATCGAGGGCGGGGCCGACCCCGTCTTCATCGCGCGCCGCCTCTGTATCCTCGCCTCCGAGGATGTCGGCCTCGCCGACCCGCAGGCGTTGGTGCAGGCGGCCTCCGCCGCGCACATCACGCAGCTCATCGGACTGCCCGAAGCGCTCTACCCGCTCTCGCAGGCGACCGTGTACCTGGCGCGCGCGCCGAAGTCGAACGCCGTCAAGAGGGCCTACCACGCGGCGCTCTCCGACGCCGAAGAGACCGCGCGCGAGCCCGTCCCGCTGCACCTGCGCAACGCCGTCACGCCTCTCATGAAGCGCTCCGGCTACGGCAAGGGTTACCGCTACGTCCACGAAGACCCCGGCGCGCGCGAAGAGATGTCCTGCCTCCCCGAAACTTTGCGCGGGAGGATATACTGGGAGGAAGAAAAGGAAAATGATGAGTGATGAATGATGAATGATGAATAAAGAGCGGGCTGTCTTTCATTCATCACTCATCATTCATCACTCATCATTTGTCATCATGAGTACGCAGAAGACCGATAAGGAACTAGCTTTCCTGTACGACCTCTATGTGGCGACGGACTGGGGCTTGAGGTTCGCCGAGCTGATTGACGAGCACTTGAAGGTGCCGGCACGGGGCCGCGCGCTTTACGTGGCATCGGGCACGGGCGGGCACGCGCTGGCCTTGAGAGAGCGTGCCGGGCCTGAGTTAACGCTCGTCGGCGTGGACGAGAGCGAAGAGCGTCTGGCACTGGCGCGGGCGAAGGCCGTCGCCCTCAAGGACGACAACACGGAGTTCAGCCACGCGTTGCTCGAAGCGCTCTCGTTCGAGGACGATCAGTTCAACCTCGTCGTCGGCGATGCTTCGCTGGTCGCGGCAGAGCGACTGCCGGAGATGCTCGCGGAGATGGTGCGCGTCGCCGCGCCCGGCGCACGCGTGGCGCTGGCCGTCGCCACGGCGGCGAGCTTCGGCGAATTCTTCTCCGTCTACTGGG
The DNA here is from genome assembly GCA_020199995.1 of Acidobacteriota bacterium. Classification (GTDB taxonomy): domain Bacteria; phylum Acidobacteriota; class Blastocatellia; order Pyrinomonadales; family Pyrinomonadaceae; genus JAIVJM01. Next base: position 3,088 of record JAIVJM010000199.1, read on the forward strand.
AGGCGCTCGCCAACAACGGTTTCCTCGAAGAGGCCGCAGCCGTCGAGTCGTTCATCAAAGAACTCCCCACGATCTCTGACGCCGAGGCGCTGGTCGCGCGCGAGGCGCTCGACGACGTCGGGTCGTGGACGCGCGCCGAGGAGTTCGACTACGCCTCGGGCAGCGAGTTCGTGAACTCGCCGCTGTTCAGGGATTTCCTCGGCGGCAGATGGCTCGACGCTCTGCCCGACGAGGCGGGCCGCGCGGCGGTGCTCGCCGAGATCGAGCGGATCATAGATGAAGAACGGAACGAAGCGGAGTTCTCGCTCTCCGTCAAAGCCACGTTTGTGGTGGGCAGAAAGGGCGAGTAAATTCCAAGCGGGGCTGTTAAATGAGAGACGGCTAAAATTGTGACCACGTGTGCTCGCAGGAGGAGCACACGCGGCCACAAATTATCGTCACGGTGTTTTTACCGCCCCTCAGCGCGGCTTGTTGGCGTATTTGTCGGAGGCCAGCTCGTCCTCCCGCAAACGATTCGCGTCGGCGGCGCGCAGGCGTTCGCGGCGCGCTTCCGCCGGCTCGACTTCCTCGTCGTCTCCGCCCTCACCGATGCCCTTCTTGAACTCGCGGATGCTCTTGCCCATGCCCTTCGCGAGCTGCGGCAGGCGTGTGCTGCCGAAGAGCAGCAGGAGGATGACGAGAATGATGATGAGTTCGGTGATTCCGATATTCGGCATGTTGAAAAATTCCTCTGCTGGTTAGGAGCCCGGCGACTCGTGTGGTCGGCCACGCCCCTCGGCGCGCGTCTAGTTTCCGCCCGTGTCTGATTCGTAGAAAAGGTATTTGCGCCATGTCATGTCGGCGCGCCCGATGTAGCGCATGATCTGCCGGTTGACGTGCAGCGAAAAAGCGCGCGGGCGCCGGATGAGGTGCATCCGCGCCTCTTCCGGCGTCCGGTTGCCTTTCAGGTGATTGCAGCGTTTGCAGCACGCGACCAGATTATCCCACGTCGAATCGCCCATCCGCGAGCGCGGCAGCACATGGTCGAGCGTCAACTCCGAGGGCGAGAACTGCCTGCCGCAGTACTGGCACGTCGAGTGGTCGCGCAAAAGGATGTTCTTGCGCGACAGCGAGCGGCTCTTGAAAGGGATGTGAATGTACTCCGTAAGACGGATGACCGAAGGGGCGTGCATCGTGATCAGCGCGGAGTGGAGCATGTGCCCGTTGTGCTCTTCCATGCGCGCGATGCCTTTGAAAATCATCACTACGGCGCGCCGCTCGGTGCACACATTAATCGGCTCGTACGAGGCATTCAGGACTAGAACACGTCCGGTCATTACCCTCAGATATTACGCGACGCGACAAAGCCGTGACAAGCGAAAAGCCGTGAGCCGTAAACCGTGACGGGTGACAGGAAAGAGCCGTGACAGGTGACAGGTGACAGGTGACAGGAAAGAAAAGGCTTTCTCCTATCACGGTTTACCTGTCACGGTTTACGGCTTTTTGAACCTGTCTGTAGCCTCGACCAGCGCGGCGATAGTGCCCGGCTCGGTGGCGGAGTGCCCGGCGTCGGGGATCACTTTCCACTCGGCCTCGGGCCACGCGCGGTGCAGCTCCCATGCGCTCTGGATCGGGCACACCACGTCGTAGCGTCCCTGCACGATGACCGCCGGAATGTGCCGAATCTTCCCTGCGTTCTCGATGAGGTAGTTGTCCGTGTCGAAGAAGGCGTTGTTCATGAAGTAGTGGCACTCGATGCGCGCGAAGGCGAGCGCGAACTCCGCGTCGGCGAACTTGTCGATCATCTCGTAGTCGAAGAGGAGCTTCGACGTGCTCCCCTCCCAGACGCTCCACGCGCGCGCTGCTTCGAGCCGCACACTTTTGTCCTCGCTCGTCAGCCGTCGGTAGTAGGCGCTCACCATGTCGCCGCGCTCTTCCTCGGGGATGACCTCAAGATACTGCTCCCACACGTCCGGGAAAATCCAGCTTGCGCCCTCCTGATAGAACCAGCGAATCTCTTTCGGGCGGCAGAGGAAGATGCCGCGCAGGACGAGCGCGCGCACGCGCTCGGGGTGCGTCTGCGCATAGGCGAGAGAGAGTGTGCTTCCCCACGAGCCGCCGAAGACCAGCCACTTCTCGATCCCGAGGTGCTCGCGCAGGCGTTCGATGTCTGAGACGAGGTCCCACGTCGTGTTCTCTTCAAGGCTCGCGTGCGGCGTGCTCTGGCCCGAGCCGCGCTGGTCGAAGAGCACGAGGCGATAGGCATCGGGGTCGAAGAAGCGACGGTAGTCGGGGACTATCCCGCCTCCGGGGCCGCCGTGCAGGAAGAGCGCGGGTGTGGCCTCCGGGTTGCCGCACTGCTCGTAGTAGATCGTATGCACCGGCGAGACCGGCAGCATGCCTTCGTCGTAGGGTTCAATCGGCGGATAGAAGGTTCTCATGCGGGCAATGATACAGAGGCCGGAGGCCGGAGGCCAGCGAGAGACTGGAGACTGCAAAAGGAAGTCCGCTTCTTCGGACTAGCCTCCAGTCTCCAGTCTCTAATCAGTTACACGCGAGCGACGGTGAGGACGAAGACTTCCCGCGCTCCCGCCGCGCGCAGAGCGCTCGCGCAGGCCGAGACGGTCGCCCCCGTGGTGAAAACATCGTCAACGAGCAGGATGCTTTCTCCCTCGACGAGGCGCGGGCGCGTGACCCGAAAGGCGTCCTCGACGCTCTCGCGGCGCGCGCGCGCGTCCATGCCCGCGCGGTGCTGTTCGGTGTGCGTGGCGCGCGCAAGGCTCCAATAGTCGAGCGCGAGTCCCGCCCGCGCCGCCAGCGCGCCCGCGAGCAGCACCGCCTGATTGAAGCCGCGCTCCTGCTCGCGCTCAGGGTGGAGCGGGACGGGCACGACGCGCGTCGCCGCCCCGAAGGGCGCGCGGAGGCAGGTTTCGTGCATCAGCCGCGCGAGGCGCGACGCCACGTGCGGCTCGCGCTTCAGATTGAGGACAGAGGCGCGCAGCGCGCCCTCATAGATGCCGCACGCGCGCGCCGCCGTGAATTCTTCCCCTTCGCACCTGCGGCAGCGTATCTGCATGTGATCTTCGCCCGCCGCCGAAGCCGCCGCGCGCCGCGCCGGCGCCCCACACTTCGAGCAGAGCGCGTCCACTTCCGTGAAGACGCGCGTCGCCGCCCAGCACGCCCCGCACGCGGGCGAGTCGGCGCGCGCCTCGACGCTTGCCGTCCCACACACCGCGCACGCGCGCGGGTAGAGGAGCGCCAGCGCCGCGTCGTAGAGCGTGTCGAGTCTGGAGGTCAGGTTCATCACGGGTGAGGATAAACGAAAGCCTCACGGCTGGGAACGTCCCGCGCCGTGAGGCTCTGAGAAAAGTCCGGCCTTGATGATTTAGTCTTCGTCCTGATTCAGAAGGCCGCGCTCCTGAAGGTCCTGACACTTGAGGCAGTAGCGCGCCCACGGCACGGCGTCGAGCCGCTTCTCCAAAACGGGCTCGGCGCAGTTGATGCACTCGCCGTATCCGCCACCCTCGACCCGCCCCAGAGCCTCGTCAATCAGCTCCAGCAACCGGCGGTCGTTGGCCGACATCGAGATGAGAAGCTCTTTCGTGTAGGCGTTGGCCGCCATGTCCGCGGGGTCTTGCGTCGCTTCAGAGTCGCGCTCGCGGCTCGACATTTCGGCCTCTGTCACCTGACTGAAGAGCGACTCGCGCCGCGCCAGCAGCCGGTCGCGGTACGATTTTACTTTTCTTTTATCCATCGTTTTATCTGCTCCTCTGAAACCCTGCTTGCCTGAAACCCTTTCAATACGAGTTCCGCGGTGAGAAGTTTAAAAAGTCTTCTCGAAAGGACGCTCAAGACTCTCATTTCTGATAAGGGAGGCCGCGCGTGATCGTGTAAGCCCTGTAAAGCTGCTCGACGAGCACGACGCGCGCCATCTCGTGCGTGAGCGTGAGCCGCGACAGCGACCAGCGCACGTCGGCGCGCGCCCTCACTTCCGGCGAAACGCCCAGATGGCCGCCCACGACGAACGCCGCCTCCTTCAAAGATCGCGCCTGCCACTCCTCGACCTGCGCCGCCAGTTCCGTCGAGCTCCACTGCTTCGGCCCCTCGACATCCAGCAAAACCGTCAGGGCATCTGATGCCAAAGCACCCATGATGCGTTTGCCCTCTTCCTCCAAACAACTTCGCTCGTCGGCGCTCGCCGACTCGCGCAGCTCCACCACCTCGCACTTTGCGAACCGCCCCAGCCTCTTCAGATACTCCCCGACGAGGGCGCGCACGTGCTCGTTCCGAGTTTTACCGATCCAGATGAGGCGCAGGCGCATAAGAACAGCGTTTAGATGCTAGGAGTTAGATGTCAGGTTCTTGCTTTTCACTAACATTCGGTTTCTGTTCTTCGCCAACCTCTAACGTCCGACCTCCAGCATCCGCCTCATACCGCGCGAGCTTCTCGTAGAGATTCTTGCGGCTGATGCCGAGGACGCGCGCGGCCTCCGACTTGTTGCCGCCGGTGGAGGCGAGCACCTCTCTGACGTATTCGGCTTCGAGCAGGGCCAGCGTCGGGCGCGTCTCCTGCCGCGCGCGCACTTTGGCTGCCGTCCGCACCGCCTCCGGGAAATGCTCCGCGCCGACTCTCTCGTCGTCGCAGACGATGACGGCGCGCTCGACGACGTTTGAAAGCTCGCGCACGTTGCCGGGGAAGTCATAGTGCCCGAGCAGCGCGAGCGCGTCGGGCGCGAACCGCGCGGCGGCGCGACCGTGCTTGGCGGCATAGGCTTCGAGGAACTTGTGCGCCAGTGGCTCGACGTCCTCGCGGCGCTCGCGCAGGGGCGGCACGTGGATGCGGACGACGTTGATGCGATAAAAGAGGTCTTCACGGAAAGCGCGCCGACTGACCGCCTCTTCGAGCTCGACATTAGTGAGCGCCACGAGCCGCGCGTCGACGCGCACGGTGCGCCGCCCGCCGAGCCGCTCGAACTCGCGCCGCTCGATGACGCGCAAGAGCTTCGCCTGCGCGTCGGTCGAGAGGTACGCGATTTCGTCCAGCACGAGCGTCCCCTTGTGCGCCGCTTCAAGCCGGCCGGGCTTCGCCTGCGTGGCCCCCGTGAACGCGCCGCGCTCGAAGCCGAACAACTCCGCCTCCAGCAGCTCGCCCGGCAGCGCCGCGCAGTCGATCTTGACGAAAGGCCCCAGTGCGCGCCCCGACATCGCGTGGACGAAGAGCGCGAGCGCGTCCTTGCCCACGCCCGACTCGCCCGTCACCAAGACATTGGCGTCGGTGACAGCCACGCGCCCCGCGAGGCGCAGCACCTCGCGCATCGCCTCGGAATGCGCGACGATCTCGATCACCGTTCAATTCTCAAAGAGCCGCCTTCCGCGCCGCGCGCTTCCTCCCCGGCCAACTCGGGCGGGAGCGGAACCCGCGCCGCTTCGCGCCACAACCTCTCCAGATCGTAGAAGCGCCGCGCCTTCTCCTCGAAGATGTGGAAGATGAAGTCGCCATAGTCGAGCAAAATCCACTCCGCGGTGTTGTAACCCTCGACGCGCGCAGGCTTCACCCTCAGCTTCTTCAAATGCTCGACGACCCCATCGGCGATGGCCTGCACCTGCCGCGCGTTCGTGCCGCTCGCAATCATGAAGTAGTCAGTGAAACTGGCGACCGGGCGCAGGTCGAGCGCGACGACCTGAACGGCCTTCTTCTCGCTCGCGGCGTGCAAAGCTCCCAGCATCCGCTCGTCAAGCTCAGCCGCGGCGAACACGACGCCCTCGACCTTTGTCGCGCCGTCTTCGGAAGCGTACTGCTGCTGCTGTTGCGGCGAGTCCGCGCCGTTCTGCTCTTCAGTGTGTTCGATTGGTTCCGGCATCAAAGAATTCAGCCCCATTCCCCTCTCGATAGAGTCCGTGTTTGTTGATGTACTCCGCCACGGGCGGCGCGACCAGCGAGGCCAGCTCCGCCCACCTCTTTGCATCCCCCGCAGCGCGGCGGATGTCCGTCGAAGCCGCCTCGACGCGCGCCGCGTCGGTGAGGTAGATGCGCGTTTCATCCGCCGACGCTTCGAGTGCCGCCGCGATCTGTTCGGGCGACGCGCCGCGCACGTCCGAGACGCGCTCGCGAATCGCTTCGGTGACGTGCCCTGTCTCCAACTCGTAGCCGGGGCGCGTCACGATGATCTGGTCGGTCAAAGTCAGGACGCGCTCCCACTCGCGCCATGTCGTGATCTCACCCCAGGAGTCCGCGCCCATCACGAAGAAGAGGCGCGCCTCTGGGCCGTCAGACGCGAGCAGCCTCGACAGCGTGTCCACCGTGAACGGCCTCTCCGGCGCTTCCAGCTCGACGGTCGAGACGCGGAAGCGCGGCTGCCCTTGGGTCGCGAGCGCGAGCATCGCGTGGCGGTGGAGCGGCGCGCTCATCTTCCGCCCGCGCTTGTGCGGCGCGAGATGCGCCGGGATGAAAAGAACTCCGTCGAGCGCGAAGAGCCGTGACAACTCGCGCGCCACCGCCGTGTGCCCGACGTGCACCGGGTCGAAACTGCCGCCATAGAGAGCGATGCGCTTTCGCCTTTTCATCAGATGAGAACGTTCGCGGCCCACCACCGACCCACGAGACTGACGCCAAGCGCCTTCAGCTTCCCCGCTCATTCACCAGCACCACGCCGCGAGTCTTCACGCCGGAGGCGGCGTTAATCTCTTCGAGCTTTCGCCCGACAGCCTGCACCAGCTCGCGCACCCCACGGTTCGTCACCGCGGAGATTTCAAAAAACTCGCGCCCGTCTTCCTGCGCACGCCGCCGCAAGCTCTCCAGACGCTCCGGCTCGTCCAGCGCATCGAGCTTCGTCGCCACAACGAACTGCGGGCGCTCGGCCAGTTCCGGACTGTAAGCCGTCAGCTCGCGGTTGATGACCTCGTAATCGCCGACCGCGTCGCGCCCCGAGAGCGAGGAGATGTCCACGAGGTGGAGCAAAAGCTTCGTCCGCTCGACGTGGCGCAGGAAGCGGTCGCCGAGCCCCGCCCCTTCGTGTGCGCCTTCGATGAGACCGGGGATATCCGCGACGACAAACGTGCGGAAGTCACCGAGGTCAACCACGCCGAGGTGCGGCTCCAGAGTCGTGAAGGGATAGTCGGCGACCTTCGGTCTGGCGGCGGAGACGGTCGAGATGAGCGTTGACTTGCCCGCGTTCGGAAAGCCGATGAGGCCGACGTCGGCGAGCAGTTTAAGCTCCAATTGAAACTCGTGCTCTTCGCCGGGGCTCCCCTCCTGATGATAACGCGGCGCGCGGTTGATCGAGGATGCGAAGTGCGAGTTGCCGAAGCCGCCGCGCCCGCCCTTGGCCGCAAGCCAGCGCTGCCCGTCCTCCGCGAGGTCGCAGTAGAACTCTTTAGTCTCGGCGTCGAAGACCTGCGTCCCCAGTGGGACGCGCACCACCACGTCCGAGCCCTCGCGCCCCGAGCGGTTCGAGCCCTCGCCGTGACGACCGCGATCCGCCGCGTGCTCCGGGTTGAAGCGCAGGTGCAGCAGCGTGTTGAGAGACGAGTCTGCTTCGAGCCAGACGTCGCCGCCTTTCCCGCCGTCGCCGCCCGAAGGCCCCCCGCGCGGCACGAATTTCTCGCGGCGAAAGGCCATCACGCCGTTCCCGCCGTGCCCGCCGCGAACCTTAATTTTTGTGCGGTCAATAAACAAAGCTTTTAGCTTTTAACTCTGAGCAGTTAGCGAATAGCTTTTAGCTATCGGCAGAGGCAAGAAGCTTAAAGCTAGTCGCTTACTGCTCAAAGCTAAAATGCGAATGACGCCCGTCGCCGGAGTGGTAAGACTCGGCGCGGGCGTCGCATCAGAAACAACTCTGGTCGTCCCCTGGCTACGCGGCGACCGCCGGCGGCGCAGGAGGGGCCTCCTGCTCGGACGCCGCTTGCGGCGGCGCGCCTGCCGCGGACGCATAGACGCTGATAAACTTGCCGCGCCGACCCTTGTCCTCGAACTTCACGAAGCCGTCAATCAGCGCGAAGAGCGTGTCATCTTTGCCGCGACCGACGTTTTTGCCCGGCTTCCACTTCGTCCCGCGCTGGCGCGCGAGGATGTTGCCGCCGAGCACCTGCTCGCCGCCGAACTTCTTCAGTCCAAGCCGTTGCGAATTGGAATCGCGTCCGTTGCGCGAAGAGCCTACACCTTTTTTATGTGCCATTATCTAAACTCCAAAAACAAAGTCTGGAGTCTGGAGTCTGGAGTCTGAAGCATGAAAAGAAGAACTGTTTTCTTTCCGGCTCCAGACTCCAGACTCCAGACTCTTGACTACCCAATCGAATCAATCTTCACCGTCGTGTAATTCTGCCGGTGGCCCTGCGTGCGCTTGTACTGCTTGCGGCGCTTCTTCTTGAAGACGATGATTTTGTCGCCGCGCCCGTGGTCAACGACCGTGCCGGTGATGCGCGCGCCCTCGACGAGGGGCGAGCCCACTTTCACGCCGTCCGGGCCTTCGACGACCAGCGCTTCGAGTTCGACCGTCTCGCCGGCCTCTTTGTTGATTGAAGGCAGCCTCACGGTTCCGCCCTCTTCCACGCGGAACTGCTTGTCGCCCGACCTGATGATCGCGTATCCCATAATTTTTACTCCTCCCACCCGGGCAAGGCCAACTTGCCATCGAAAAGTCGTTTATTATAAAGGCTTTGGGTGGCGCAGTCAAACCGCCGCCCGGCAGCTTAAACCTTCATGGAAGCGGCCCTGCCCGGCGCGGCGCGGCGCTCCAAAAACTTCTCCATGAACTTCGTCGAATACTCGCCCGCGCGGAACTGCGCGTCGTCCATGATTGAGAGGTGCAGGGGGATCGTCGTCTTGATGCCCTCGATGACCATCACTTCGAGCGCGCGGCGCATGCGCGCAATCGCGACCTCGCGCGTCCGCGCGTGGACGATCAGCTTGGCGATCAGCGAGTCGTAAAACGGCGGCACGAAGTAGCCGGGGTAGGCTGCCGTGTCGAGGCGCACGCCGGGCCCGCCCGGCGCGTTGTAGGCCGTGATGAGCCCCGGCGAGGGCGCGAACGTGAAGGGGTCTTCGGCGTTGATGCGGCACTCGATGGAGTGGCCGACGAAGAGCACGTCACTTTGCGTGTACCAGAGTGGATTGCCCTCGGCGACGAGAATCTGGTTGCGCACGATGTCGGTGAGCGTGACCATCTCGGTGACGGGGTGCTCGACCTGAATGCGCGTGTTCATCTCCATGAAGTAGAACTTGCCCTGCTCGTCGAGCAGGAACTCAATGGTGCCCGCGCTCGAATAGCCGACGCGCTCGCAGGCTTCGACCGCCATGCGCCCCATCTGCTCGCGCAGCTCTTCCGTGAGTGCCGGGCTCGGCGCTTCCTCCAGAAGCTTCTGGTGGCGGCGCTGAATAGAGCAGTCGCGCTCGCCGAGGTGGATGCAGTGGCCGTGCTCGTCGGCGAGCACCTGAATCTCGATGTGGCGAGGGTTTTCGATGAAGCGCTCGATGTAGATGTCGCCGTTCTTGAAGGCGGCGGACGCTTCCGTGGAGGCCGTCCGCATCGCCGGCCCCAGTTCCTCCTCGGTGCGGACGATGCGCATGCCGCGCCCGCCGCCGCCCGCCGAAGCCTTGATGATGACGGGGAAGCCGATCTCGCGCGCGATGGTGAGCGCCTCTTCCTCGGACTTGAGAGGCTCTTCGCTTCCGGGCAGGATGGGCAGTCCCGCCTCCTTCATGGCGCGGCGCGCTTCGACCTTATCGCCCATCATGCGGATCACGCTCGGGCGCGGGCCGATGAACTTGATATTGCAGGCTTCGCAAATCTCCGCGAAGTAGGCCGACTCGGCGAGGAAGCCGTAGCCGGGGTGGATGGCGTCGACGTTGGTGATCTCGGCGGCGGCGATGACTGAAGAGATGTTGAGGTAGCTCTGCGCGGAGGTGGCGGCGCCGATGCAGACCGACTCGTCGGCGAAGCGCACGTGGAGCGAGTCGCGGTCGGCGGTCGAGTGAACGGCGACCGTCGAGATGCCCATCTCCTTGCACGTCCAGATGATGCGGCACGCGATCTCGCCGCGGTTGGCGATTAAAATTTTACGAATCTTGCGCATGAGAAAGAGACCGGAGGCCAGAGGCCAGAGGTTGGTAAAGAGCAAATGTCTTTACCAGCCTCTAGCCTCTGGCCTCTATTTCTTCACCCCGAAGAGCGGCTGGCCGTACTCCACGGGCTGGCCGTTCTCGACGTAGATTTTTTCGACCGTGCCGCTCGTCTCGGCCTGAATTTCGTTCATCAGCTTCATCGCCTCGATGATACAGACGACCGTGTCAGGCTCGACGTGGCTCCCGGCGCGCACGAAGACCTCGGCGGTCGGCGAGGCGGCGCGGTAGAAAGTACCGACAATCGGCGAGGTAATGATGTGCAGGTCCTCGGCGGTGTCCGCCGCGCCCGCCGGAGGCGTCGCGGCGGGCGGCGTGCGCCGTGAACAACTCGGTCAGCTCGCGCAGCTCTTCCATGTTGAGCGAAGAGTCCGGGCGGCGTTGTTGGCCCTGCTGCTGCTGCTGCTGCTGGGGCGACTGCTGCTGCTGCTGCGGCAAACGCCCGCCGCCGCCACTGCCGCCGCGACGCCTGCCGCGCCCGCCGCCGCCGCCGCCGTGGCGTCCCGCGCGATCCGCCGCCCCGCCCTCCGCCGTGTGCGACTGAGAGCCGCCGTCGCGCGTCTGCTCCTGATCCTGTGCCTGCGGTTGGTCTTGATCGCTCGTGCTCATTTTAGACTCCGAACGGGCGCGCCCTCATCCTCGCCCGTGTGCAAGTGCTCCAACAAGGGAAAAGCCCCAGGGCCGCTTGGCCGAGCGAAGCGGTGCGTTGGGGCTCTTCGGTCGGGTGACAGGCCGCGTGGTGCTGTGCGCGCTGCCGCTCGCTTGAGCGCGGCGCGCTCGCGGCCACTGTCCGAACCTGCTCTGACTAATCGGCGTCCTTCTCGGCGGCGGTCGATTCAGTTTTCTTCGAGCGACTGCCGCCCCGGCCCGCCTTGTCCGCGTCCTTCGTCTCGCCGAGCGTGGCCTCGCCCTTGCCGCGCGCGCGCGTCGTCTCTTCCTTCTCGAAGGTGCTGTCGGCCTTCTTACCGCCACGCCGACCGCCCGCCGCGGCCTTCGTCTCGGATGGCTTCGTCGTCTTCTTCTTGCCGGAGATGGCGGACTTCGCCTTCGACGAAGTAGACGCAACTTCGTTTGGGTTGCCGACGAGTTCGATGATGGCGAGTTCGGCATTGTCGCCGTCGCGGCGGCCCAGCTTGATGATGCGCGTGTAACCGCCCGGACGGTCGCGGTAGCGCTCGCCCAGCTCGTCGAAGAGCCGCTTCAAGGCGGCGACGCCCGCCGTGCGCGGCGCGCGCTGTCCCCCACGCTTACCCGTCGAAGGGGACTGCTGACGATTCCCCGCGTGGAAGAAGACGGCAGCCTGCCTTCGCAGGTGCAGCGCCCGCGCCACGATGTCTTCGCCTTCGAGCGTCCGCGCGCGGCGCGAGAGCGTGATGACGCGCTCGACGAACGGGCGCAGCTCTTTCGCCTTCGGCAGTGTCGTGATGATGCGCTCGTCGCTCGCGTTGATGAGCGAGGTCGCCATGTTGCGCAGCATGGACATGCGGTGCTCACTCGTCCGCCCCAGTTTCCTGTGTGCTCTTAAATGTCGCATGACAAATCCTTATCGTGAACAGTAAACCGTGAACCGTGGCGGGAGAGGAACAGTCCGTCCTGTCACCCGTCACGGTTTACGATTCACGGCTTTTAATCTTCTTCGTCGTCGTCCGGGAAGTCACTCAGGTCGCTGTCGCTGCCGCCCGAGCCGGGAATCGGGTTGCCCTGCTCGTCGAAGGCCATGCCGAAGTCGAGGCCCATCCCATGGAGGATGTCCTTGATCTCGTTAAGAGACTTCTTGCCGAAGTTCTTCGTCGCGAGCATCTCGCGCTCCGAGCGCTGCACGAGGTCGCGGATCGAGCGGATGTTAGCGTTCTTGAGACAGTTGTAAGAGCGCACAGACAGTTCGAGTTCGTCCACCGAGCGGTCTAAGACGTCGTTTCTGGGCAACGGCGCGCGCTCGATGTTCGTGTAGGCGAAGTCGTCGGTGTCCTCCTCGAAGTTGATGAAGATCGCCATGTGATCCTTAATCAGCTTCGCCGCAAGCCCGATGGCGTCGTCCGGCTTGACCGAGCCGTCCGTCCAGACCTCGATGGTCAGCTTATCGAACTCCGTGTTCTGACCCAGACGCGCGGCCTCGACCGCGTAGTTAACCTTCTTGACGGGCGTGTGGACGGAGTCCACGGGGATGTAGCCGAGGCTCAAGTCCTCGTCGAAATTGCGCTCGGCGGGGACGTAGCCGCGCCCGCGTTTGAGGCGCATCTCGATATTGAGCGAGCCGCCCTCGCTGACGGTCGCGACGTAGACCGAGGGGTCGAGCACCTCGACTTCGCCGTCGTGCTCGATGTCGCCGGAGGTGACCTCGCCCGCGCCGTCCTTGCGGATGGTCAGCGTCTTGGCCTCGGCCCCATGCAGCTTGAACGGAATCTGCTTGAGGTTCAAAATCACGTCCGTCGCGTCTTCGACGACGCCGCGGATGGACGAGAACTCGTGCTCGACGCCCTCGATCTTGACGGCGGTGATGGCCGAGCCCTCGATGGAAGAGAGCAGCGCGCGGCGCAAGCTATTGCCGATGGTCGTGCCGAAGCCGCGCTCGAACGGCTGCGCGGAGAAGCGCCCGTAGCGTTCCGTGAGCGTATCTCCCTCGACGGCGAGGCGGCGCGGCATCTGAAATCCGGTCCAGAGGTTGTGTTGATCCATAGCCATAAGTTCTGAAACCTGTTCTCGGGAAAAGAGCGTCCACGGCGCGGCGCGCGCGCCCGGTCGGACTCAGCGAACGAGTGCGACCGGGGACGCGCCCCGCGCGGAAATTATTTGCTGTAAAGCTCGACGATGAGTTGCTCGTTGATCGAGCGGTCAATGTCCTGACGAGTCGGCAGCGTGACGACGCGCGCGCTCATGCCGGCCTCGTCCGCCGGGGCGATCCAGTTCGGGCGACCGCGACCGCCGGCGGTCTGCCACGCGCCCTCGACGTGCGGGTTGGTGCGGCTCACCTCGCGGATGCTCACCACGTCGCCCGTCTTCACCTGAAAGCTGGGGATGTCCACCTTGCGACCGTTGACTTCGATGTGCCCGTGGTTGACGAGTTGGCGCGCCTGCCGGCGCGACGTGGCGAAGCCCGCGCGGTAGACGGCGTTGTCCAGACGGCGCTCCAAGAGCGTCAGAAGGTTCTCGCCGGTGATGCCCTTCTGGCGCGCGGCCTTCTCGAAATAGTTGCGGAACTGCCCTTCGAGGACGAAGTAGATGCGCTTGACCTTCTGCTTCTCGCGCAGTTGCAGGCCGTAGCCCGCGAGCGCCTTGCCGCGACGCATGGAGTTGCCGTGCTGTCCGGGCGGCTGCGTCCCGCGCGCCTCAATCGGGCACGAAGGCTTGAAGCACTTGTCGCCCTTCAGAAATAATTTTCCACCCTCGCGGCGGCACAGACGGCACACCGCACTTCGATACCTAGCCACTTCTTTTTGCCTCCGGTCTTACTTTGAAAGACGGAAAAGTTTACAGACCGCGCAACGTCCATCAGGCGCGCGGCCCTTCATCCTTTAGGTTGATTAGCTTTTAGCTGTTGGCGGCTGGCTCTTAGCTTTTCTCCGGGCTCAAAGCTAAGAGCTAGTCGCTAAGAGCTTCCTTAAACTCTTCGGCGCTTCGGCGGGCGGCAGCCGTTATGCGGGATCGGCGTCGTGTCGCGGATCACCGTGACGCGGATGCCCGCGCTGTTGATCGCGCGGATCGCCGACTCGCGACCGCCCCCCGGCCCCTTGACCCTCACCTCGGCCTGCTGCATCCCGGCGTCCTTCGCCTTCTGCGCCGCCTCGTTGGCCGCCTGCTGCGCGGCGAAGGGCGTACCCTTGCGCGAGCCGCGGAAGCCGCGCGCGCCCGACGACGACTGCGCGACGAGGTTCCCTTCGGTGTCCGTGATCGAGATCATCGTGTTATTGAACGACGCGCTGATGTGGACGATCCCGACGGGGATGTTCTTCTTTTCCTTCTTGCGGAAGGTCTTCTTCTTTCCGGTTGTCGCTTTTGCCATGATTCAGTTCTTAGCTCTGAGCGGTTAGCTGTTAGCCAGAACTAACAGTGCCAACTGCCTTCGTGATTATCCGAGCCGCCTGCCACCACTCTCAAGCTAACAGCTCATAGCTGACGGTTAACGGCTCTCTTACTTCTTGCCCGGCGCTTTCTTCTTGGCGATGGTGGCGCGGCGCGGCCCCTTGCGGGTGCGCGCGTTGGTGTGGGTGCGCTGGCCGCGCACAGGCAACCCCCGGCGGTGGCGCAGGCCGCGGTAGCAGCCGATGTCCATCAGGCGTTTGATGTCCATCTGCGTGCGCTTGCGCAGGTCGCCCTCGACATCTCCCTGCCCCTCGATGATCGAGCGGATGCGACCCAATTGACCCTCGTCCAGATCGCGCACGCGCGTGTCGGGGCCGATCTGCGCCTCGCGCAGAATCGCGTTCGAGCGCGAGCGCCCGATGCCGAAAATATACGTGAGGCCGATTTCGATGCGCTTGTTGACCGGCAGATCAACGCCAACTATGCGAGCCATTCTCTTCTCTCTCCAGCTCTAAACGATTTCGGAATGTGGTTTTGGGATTGCGGATTTCAAATCGTAAACCCACAGTCCGAAATCCGCAATTCATTACCCCTGCCGCTGCTTGTGCTTGGGGTTCGTGCAGATCACCCTCACCACGCCCTTGCGGTGGATGACCTTGCAGTTATCACACATCTTCTTGACCGAAGCCCTTACTTTCATCCGTTCACACCCCTTCTCGGGAACTCATCCGCCACACCATACCCTCAGTTATCTCAAGTAATAATTTAACTTGGCTGGCAAACTGCGAATACTAGCATACTCAAGCGCTCCGCTCCAAGTCGAGCGGCTGGACATCCGTTCAGACGCTCGCCGTCTCCGTCCGCGGCGCGCTTTCGGCCACCCTCGTCAGCACTTCCGGTCCTTCTTCCGTGATCGCGATGGTGTGCTCGACGTGCGCGCTCGGCCTCCCGTCCAGCGTCACGACCGTCCATCCGTCCGAGAGCGTTTTCGTCCGGTGCGTGCCGGCGTTCAGCATCGGCTCGACGGCGAAGACGTAACCGGCCTTGATCCTGATCCCCGTCCCCGGCTTCCCGTAGTTCGGAATTTGCGGGTCTTCGTGCATCTTGCGCCCGATGCCGTGGCCGACGTAATCGCGCACGACCGAGTAGCCGTTGGCCTCGGCGTACTCCTGCACCGCCCACCCGATGTCGCCCAGATACTTGCCGGGCCAGCACTGGCGGATGGCGCGCTCCAGGCACTCTTCCGCCACCTTGATGAGCTTCAGCCTGTCCTCGTCCACCTTCCCGACCGGTACGGTCGTGGCCGTGTCACCGACGAAGCCTTCGAGCGTCACGCCGCAGTCGAGCGAGAAGATGTCGCCCTCTCTGAGCGCATAATTCGAGGGGAAGCCATGCACGACCTGCTCGTTGACCGAAGCGCAGATCGAGTAGGGAAAGCCATGGTAGCCCTTGAAGGTCGGGAGCGCCCCGGCGTCGCGGATCATCTTCTCCGCCGCGCGGTCGAGCTCGAGCGTCGTCACGCCGGGCCGCACCATCCGGCGCACTTCCTCGCGCACCTGACCCACGAGCCGCCCCGCTGCCCGCATCTTCTCCAACTCTTTTTTCGACTTCCCGATGATCATTTAAACTTCGTGAACCGTAAACCGTGACCGGAGAGAGACAGGTTTTATCCTGTCGCCCGTCACGGTTCACCCGTTACTGCCTGTTCAATGTCCGCGTAAATCGCCTCCGGCTCGCGCGTGCCGTCCGCGCGTCGCAGGCGGTCCGTCGCGTCGTAGTAGTCGAGGAGCGGCTGCGTATCGCGCTGGTAAGTCATGAGGCGCGTCTTGATCGTCTCAGCGTTGTCGTCGGCGCGCTGCGCCAGATGCACTTCCGGGTGTACGTCGCAGAAGCCTTCGCGCGCGGGCGGCTTGAAATAGACGTTGTAAATCTCTCCGCACACGGGGCACGTCCGCCGCCCGGTGAGCCGTTTCTCCAGAACATCAAAAGGCACGTCCACGAGAATCGCGATGACGTGATGGCCCTGCTCGGAGGCGATCTGTTCGAGCATCTCGGCCTGCACCGTCGTCCGCGGGAAGCCGTCGAGGATGTAGCCCTCGCCGCAGTCCTCGCGGCCCGTCCGATCTCTGACGATGCGGATCGTCAGTTCGTCCGGGACGAGCTGGCCGGAGGCGAGGATGGGGCGCACCTCCCCGGCCAGCGGCGTCTCAGTCTTGAGGAGCGCGCGGAACATATCGCCGGTCGAAATCTGCGGCAGTCCCATGCGCTGTTGCAGGAGACGCGCCTGCGTCCCCTTGCCCGCGCCCGGCGCTCCCATCAGGACGATGATCTTCGACATAAGGCAGAGACTCGAGGCCAGAGGCTGGAGACCGGGAGGGCTGACGACCAGCCTTCCAGCCTCAAGTCTCCAGCCTCTGCTTTTCAGTTTCTCCGACCGCGCAGGCGGCTGCCCGGCCCGAAGAAGCCGTCGTAGTTGCGCATCACGAGCTGCGCCTCGATCTGCTGGACGGTGTCCATCGCCACGCCGACCAGAATGAGCAAGGAAGTGCCGCCGAAGTAGAACTGGTAGCCCATCCCGCGCGGAATCCACCCGAGGCCGGGCGTGGTGGTGACGAACTCTTCGAGGCGAACGCCGACGAAGGGCAGGCGACCGACGTTGAAGCCGCTCAGCATGATCTGTGGGATGAGCGCGACGAGCACGAGGTAGAGCGCCCCGACCGTCGTCAGCCGCGTCAGAATCGTGTTCAGAAACTCCGCCGTGGTCCTGCCGGGGCGGATGCCGGGGATGAAGCCGCCGTGCTTGCGCAGGTTGTCGGCCACCTCCTCGACGTTGAAGATGATCGTGATGTAGAAGAAGGTGAAAATCACGATGAGCGACGCGAAGAAGAGCTCGTAGTACGGGTCGCCGCCGTGGAATGCCTGGAAGAAGCCGTGAATCTTGAAGCGCCAGTCCTGCACGTTCGGATCGTACTGGATGAACTGCAAGGCCGTCTGCGGAATCGCCAGCACCGAAGAGGCGAAGATGACGGGGATGACGCCGCCCATGTTGACCTTCAAGGGCATCACGGTCTGCTGCCCGCCGACGACCTGCCGCCCGACGTGCCGCTTCGCGTAAGAGATCGGGACTTTGCGCCGCGCCGTCTCGACGAAGACGATAAAGGCGATGAGTCCGATGAGGACGGCGACGAGCGCGATGACGCCGAGGACGGCGAAGGTGTCGCCGCTGCGGAGTTTTCCTAAAACCTGCGTGGCCCCGCTCGGCAGACCAATGACGATGCCCGCGAAGATGAGGAGCGAGATGCCGTTGCCGATGCCGCGCTCGGTGATCTGCTCGCCGAGCCACATCACGAAGATCGTGCCCGTCGTCAGCGTGAGCATCGTCGTCAGGACAAAGGTCACGGAAGCGTCGCCGACCTGATTGGCCTGAAGCCAGCGCGCGACGATGAAGGTCTGGAAGAGGCAGAGCACGACCGTCAGGTAGCGCGTGTACTGGTTGATCTTCTGGCGACCCGCCTCGCCTTCCTCCTGCAACTTCTTGAGCGCCGGGAAGACGGTCGTCATCAACTGGAGGATGATCGAGGCCGTGATGTAGGGCGTGACGCCCAAGGCGAAGACCGAGATCGTCTGGAAGTTGCCGCCCGAGAAGAGGTCGAGCACGCCGAGCAGCGTGCTCCCGACTTCCTGCCAGACGCGCTTTAACTGTTCGCGGTCGATGCCGGGCGCGGTGATGTGCGCGCCGAAGCGGTAGACGGCCAGCAGCCCCAGCGTAAACATGATGCGCTTACGCAGGTCGGGGACGCTGAACATGTTGCGGACGGCGGCGAAGAACTTGTCCATGATTTTAAGCTTTCAGCTTTTAGCTATTAGCCAAACCGGCTCGCGCGATTCGGAACCTTTCAGCTTTCGGCCCCTCTCTGAAGAGCTGAAAGCTGAAAGCTAATTGCTAATAGCTTTAAATGAGCAATAACGCTGAGGACGCTTCCGAGAGAGAGTTTCGATGCTCTCGCGGCGTCCCCAGCGTGTGTCGTGTAGACCGACTTGTCAAAAACGATGTCGGGGCTTGCGCTACTCGGAGACCGGCGCTTCCGATTTGCGGGACGGCTCGATGACGCTCGCCGTGCCGCCGGCACCCTCGATTTTTTCCCGCGCGCCCTTCGTGAAGCGGTGCGCCGAGATGCGCAGCGCCTTTGTCAACTCGCCCGTGCCGAGCACGACCACGTCGCGCTTACCCTTCGCGATGACGCCGCGCTCGTGCATCAGCTCGGGCGTGATTTCGTCGTCGGCCCCGAAGTCGCTGTTTTCGAGCGCCGCGAGCGTCACTTCGATCCACTGCTTCTTGAAGATGTTGGTGAACCCGCGCTTGGGGAGTCGGCGCTGCAAGGGCATCTGGCCGCCCTCAAAACCGATCTTCATCGAGTAGCCCGAACGCGACTTCTGACCCTTGTTGCCGCGCCCGGCGGTCTTCCCCAGACCGGAGCCGGGGCCGCGGCCCAGCCGCTTCTTCTTGTGCGTCGAACCCTTCGCCGGACGCAGATTGTTCAATCCGATAGCCATTGCTCACTCCGTGAGAGCGATTAGCTACTAGCTTTTAGCTTTGAGCCGAACAACGATTGAGTGTTTCCGGCTAACAGCTAACAGCTTAGAGCTAACAGCTTCTATTCAATAATCCGCAAAAGGTGCGGGACTTTGGCGACGACGCCGCGCGTGGAGGGCGTGTCGGGGCGCTCGACCGTCTGGTTCAGCTTGGTGAAGCCGACGCTGCGCACGATCTCTTTCTGCGTCTTCGGGAAGCCGATGGCGCTGCGGTAATACTGGATGCGAATCCGACCGCCGCCGGGCTCTCTGGTTTTCTCTTCAGCCATCTCAACACCTCGTCAATCGAAAATCGAAAATCGTAAAAGACAATTTCTTGCTCTTCACGATTGACGATTCACGGCTTTTATAACTCTTCGACCTGCTTGCCGCGCAGGCGCGCCACTTCCATCGGGTCCTTCATGTTGAGCAGGCCGTCGAAGGTCGCGCGCACGACGTTGTGCGGGTTGCCCGAGCCGAGCACCTTGGTGCGCACGTCGTGGACGCCCACCGCCTGCATCACGGCGCGGACAGCGCCGCCCGCGATGACGCCCGTGCCTTCGGAGGCGGGCTTCATCAAAACGCGACCCGCGCCGTGCTCGCCGATGATCGGGTGCGGGAGCGTATTGTGGATGAGCGGGACGCGGATGAGGCTCTTCTTGGCGGCCTCGATGGCCTTCTTGATGGCGACGGGAACTTCGCGCGCCTTGCCCGTGCCGAAGCCGACGTGGCCCGCGCCGTCGCCCACGACGACGAGCGCGGCGAACGAGAGGTTCTTGCCGCCCTTGACCACCTTGGTCACGCGGTTGATGGAGATGACCTGATCGGTCAGATCAAGCCCAGCGAAAGGGATTCTCTGTCTCGGTTGTCGCATTGCTTATCCTTCGGCTCCCGCTTCCGCCGCCGCCGTGGCTTCTTCTTCGGCTTCGCCGGCTGAGGCGCTTGCTTCTTCCCTGTTGAGACCGGCCTCGCGCGCCGCGTCGGCGAGCGCCTTGACGCGACCGTGGTAACGATAGCCGCCGCGGTCGAAGACGACGGACTCGATGCCCTTCGCCGTCGCGCGCTCGGCGATGGCGCGACCGACGCGCTGCGCGGCCTCGACGTTGCCGCCCGTCCCGCTGCGCAAGTCCTTCTCGGTCGTCGAGGCCGAGGCCAGCGTGACGCCCTGCTCGTCGTCAATCAACTGCGCGTAAATGTGGTTCAGGCTGCGGTAGATCGCGAGGCGCGGGCGCACTCCCGTGCCGCTCACCTTGCGGCGGATGCGTGTGTGCACCGCCCTGCGAACCGCTGCTCTATCTCTCTGTGCCATTGCTTACTCCGTTCGCGCTGTTAGCCTTTAGCTATGAGCTTTCAGCTTTGTCTTTGCTAACAGCTATCAGCTCATCGCTAAAAGCTATTTACCCGTCTTGCCCGGCCTCAGTTTCAACTGCACGTCGGCGTAGCGCACGCCCTTGCCCTTGTAGGGGTCGGGCTTGCGCAGCGAGTGCATCTCGGCGGCGACCTGCCCGAGCTTCTGCTTGTCGATGCTCGTGAGCGTGAGCGTCAACTGGTACTGCTGGATTGAGGCCTTCGTCGGCACGCGCTCGCCCTTGACCTCGACGCCCTCCGGCAGGGGGAACTCGATTTGGTGCGAGTAGCCGAGCGAGAAGACGACCTTCTTGGCCTGAATGTCGGCCTTGTAGCCGACGCCCACGAGGTCCATCTGCTTGGTGAACCCTTCGGTCACGCCGACCACGGCGTTGTTCGCCAGCGCGCGCGCCAAACCGTGGCTCGCCGCGAGGTCATCGCCCGTGCGCTCGGCCAACAGCTGGTCGCCGTCGAGCTTGAACTTGATGCCCTCGGGGACGGGCGTCTTGAGCGTCCCCTTCGGCCCCTTCACCTCAAGCTCGCGCTCGCCGACCGTCACCGTGACGCCCTGCGGAATCGTGATTAGTTTCTTTCCAATACGAGACATAGCAACCTCAGTCAGCAGTGAGCAGTTCGCGATGAGCAGTAAAAGCAGTTTTTAACTGCTCACCGCTCGCCGCTTACTGCTCACTAGTAAATTGCCGCCAGCACCTCACCGCCGACGTTCTCGCGGCGGGCGCGCTTGCCCGACATCAGGCCGCGCGAGGTCGAGACGATGTTGACGCCGTAGCCGCCCAAAACCCTCGGGATGTCGGTCGCGCCCATGTAGACGCGGCGACCGGGGCGCGAGACGCGCGAGAGATGCGTGATCGAGGAGGTCCCGCGCGCGTCGTAACGCAGGAAGATGCGGATCGCGCGCCGCGGGGCTTCGCCCTTGACGACGAAGTTATTGATGTAGCCCTCTTCCTTGAGGATGCGGGCGATCTCCAGTTTCAATTTCGACGCCGGGATGTCCACCCGCGAGTGCTTCGCGGCAATCGCGTTCCGCATCCTCGTCAGCATGTCGGCAATAGGATCGGTCATTACTCTACAAGCTCCAGTTGAAGCCGCCAGGTTTCAGCCCCGCACACTCGACGCGGCTGACTGCTGGCGGTTGATTACTTATTTACCAGCTCGATTTGATGACGCCGGGAATCTGCCCCTGCAACGCCAACTCGCGGAAACAGATGCGGCACAGCTTGAACTTACGCAGGTAAGCGCGGGGCCGCCCGCAACGCTGGCAGCGCGTGTAGGCGCGCACTGCGAATTTCGGTTTCCGGTTCGCCTTCGCGATTAAAGACTTCTTAGCCATATCACCTCGTGAATCGTCAATCGTGAATCGTAAATCGTCGGAACAGCTTTTATCTATTCACGATTTACGGTCTTTACTGTTGCCTGAAGGGCATGCCGAGCGCCTTGAGAAGAGCGCGCGCCTGCTCGTCGTCGCGCGCGGTCGTCACAATCGAGATGTTCATCCCGCGCGTCTTCTCCACCTTGTTGAAATCAATCTCGGGGAAGATGAGCTGGTCGCGGACGCCGAGCGTGTAGTTGCCGCGCCCGTCAAAGGCCTTGGCCGAGACGCCGCGGAAGTCGCGCACGCGCGGCAGCGCCACCGAGACCAGACGGTCGAGGAACTCATACATCCGGTCGCCCCTCAGCGTGACCATCGTGCCGATGGGCATCCCCTGCCGCAGCTTGAAGGCCGCGATTGACTTCTTGGCTTTCGTCGTGACGGGCTTCTGCCCCGCGACGGCGCGCAGCTCGTCCGCCGCCGTGTCCACGATCTTGGCGTTGGCGATGGCCTCGCCGAGCCCCATGTTGATGACGATCTTTTCCAGCTTCGGCACCGCCATCGGGTTCGTGATGTCGAACTCCTTGGCGAGCGCCGGTGCTATTTCCGCGTGGTAACGCTCTCTCAATCTGGCTGCCATGATTCTAACCTCTCAACCTCATCTGCGCTCCTGGGTCTCGCCGCCGCCGCTACCGCTGTCGCAGGCGCGCGGGCGTTTCCAGGGATGGGGAACCTTTGTGCCCGGCCTATTCCTTGTCCAGCGTGTGACCGCTGCGCGCCGCAATGCGCGTCTTCGTCCCGTCCTCGTCAATCTGGTATTTGACGCGCGTCGGCTTGCCCGACTGCGGGTCGATCAACTGCACGTTCGAGATGTTGATGTAGGCTTCCTTTTCGATGATGCCGCCGCCGCGACCCGAGGCGGGGTTCGCCTTCTGGTGGCGCTTGATCATCTGGACGCCCTCGATCTTGATCTTGCCCTCGGCGGGCTTCACTTCGAGCACCCGCCCGCGCTTGCCGTTGTCGCGGCCCGCGATGACGACCACCTGATCGCCCTTCCTTATCCGGGCGCGCTTGACTATCTTGCCTGCCATCTTTAAATCACCTCCGGCGCGAGCGAAACGATCTTCATGAAGTTGCGGTCGCGGAGTTCCCTTGCGACGGGGCCGAAAACGCGCGTCCCGATGGGCGTGTCGTCCGGCTTGATGAGCACGCACGCGTTCTGGTCGAAGCGGATGTAGGTCCCGTCCTTGCGGCGCACCTCTTTGCGCGTGCGCACGATGACGGCGTTATGCACCGTGCCTTTTTTGACCGCCCCGTCGGGCGCGGCCTCTTTGACCGTCACCTTGATCTTATCGCCGAGGCTCGCGCGCGACGCCTTCGTCGAGCCGCCGATGGCCTGGATCATCTCCACCCGCCGCGCGCCCGAGTTGTCCGCCACGTCCAAAGACGTCTGCATCTGAATAGCCATTTGCTCACTCCGTTCGCGCCGCTAGCTGTGAGCTGTGAGCTGTTAGCCAAACAGGCCTGTGTGTTTTTGGCTAACAGCTCACAGCTCATCGCTAACAGCTTCTTTACTTCTCCGCCTTCTGAATGATCTCGACGACGCGCCAGCGCTTGCGCGCCGAGAGGGGCCGCGTCTCGACGATGCGCACCTTGTCGCCGACCGTCGCGCCGCCCTCGTTGTGCGCCATAAACTTCGACGTGCGGCGGACATAGCGGCGATACTTGGGGTGCTTGATAAGCCGGTCGACGCGCACTACGACGGTCTTCTCCATCTTGTCGGAGAAGACGATGCCGACCTTCTCCGCGCGGCGACCGCGCTTTGCGGCCTCCGCGCTCGTCGCGTTGCCCGACTGCGCGAGGCCCTCACCGGAGGCGGTCACTTCCGCCGCCTGCTCATCCGACGTGGTCGCCACTTCTTCGTTAGTCTCTTCTGCCATTACAATCCTCGTCAATCGTCAAACGTGAACCGCAAATCGTTCGGAACAGGTTTTCATCTATTCACGATTGACGATTTCACAGTCTCTTATTTCCCCGCCGCCGCCTGCTCCTGGCCGGCGCGCTGGCGCATCAGGGTCTGGACGCGCGCGAGCGCCTTCTTCTCGCGACGCACGGTCTTGACCGCGTCTACTTCGCCCAACGCGAGTTTGAAGTTGAGGCGGAAGAGCGACTCTTTGAGGCGCGCCGCTTCGTCCGTCAGCTCTGCGTCCGACAGCTTCGTCAGATTCTCGATTTCTTCGCGTCTTTTCATCTCTACACTGCGCCTCCCTGTTGCTCGGCGCGCGTCACGAACTTGGTCTTCAAGGGGAGCTTCTGCGCGGCGAGCCGCATCGCCTCGCGCGCCACGTCCTCAGCCACCCCCTCGATCTCGTAGAGGATGCGACCCGGCTTGACGACCGCGACCCAGTGATCCGGCGCGCCCTTGCCCTTGCCCATGCGCGTCTCCGCGGGCTTCTTCGTGATGGGCTTATCGGGGAACATGCGAATCCAGATTTTGCCGCCGCGCTTGACGTGGCGCGTCATCGCGATACGCGCGGCCTCGATCTGGCGATCAGTGATCCACCCCGGCTCCAAAGTCTTGAGCCCGAACTCGCCGAAGCTGATGTCGCTGCCGCGATTCGCCACGCCGCGCATGCGCCCCTTCATCTGCTTCCGGTGCTTTACCTTCTTCGGCATCAACATAATGTTTCGCTCCGCTCAACATCGTGACAGGTAAACCGTGACGGGTGACAAGTTAAAAACTTTCTTCCTCTTGTCACCTGTCACTTGTCGCCCGTCACGGCTCTTATCCCCTGTTGTCGCCGCCGCCGCCGCCGCGCGGGCCGCGTCCGCCCCTGTCGCCGCCGCGCGGGCGACGGTCGTCGCCTCCTTCGCGGTCACGCCGGGGCCGGCGCCCGTCGCCGCGCTCGCTCTTGGGCTCGTTGATGGGGTCGGGCTGTGTGCCGCGCGCCATCGCCGCCTTCGGGTCGAGAATCTCGCCGCGGTAAATCCAGCACTTGACGCCGATCACGCCGTAGGTCGTATGCGCCTCGGCGAAGCCGTAGTCAATGTCGGCGCGCAGCGTGTGCAAGGGGAGTCGCCCCTGCAAGTGCCACTCGGTGCGCGCGATCTCCGCGCCGTTCAAGCGGCCCGCGACCTTGACCTTGATGCCCTGCCCGCCAAAGCGGAGCGTCTCTTCGACGGTCTTACGCATGGCGCGGCGGAAGGCGATGCGCTTCTCTAACTGCTGCGCGATCTTCTCGGCCTGAAGCTGTGCGTTCAGCTCGGGCTTATGCACTTCCTGAATCGAGACCAGCACTTCTCTGCCGGTGCGCGCCGAGATGTCGGCCTTGAGCTTATCAATCTCAGCCCCTTTGCGCCCGATGATGATGCCGGGGCGCGAGGTGTAGATGATGAGCTTGAGGCGGTTGGCCGCGCGCTCGACATCCACGTGCGAGACGCCAATCTTCTCCGTTCAACTCGTCTTCGAGCCGTTATTCCTGAGCCGTCTCTTCGGTAGCGGCTTCCGCTTTCGCGGGAGCGCCCTTCGTCGTCTTCTTCTCAGCGCCGGAATCCTTCGAGGTCTTCACCGCCGCGCCGCGCTTGCGGCCCTCGGCCTTCACACCGGCAGCGGCAGCAGCGGGCGCGACCGCCTTCTTCTTGCCGCGGGTGGCGGCGACCTTATCCGCGGGGGTGTTCTCTTTCCCGTCGGACGAGAGCAGCACGGTGACGTGGCAGAAGTGGCGCTGTTCGCGGTAGGCGCGGCCCTGCGGGGCCGGGCGCACGCGGCGGCGGTTTTTGTGCGGCCCCATGTCCACGAAGCAGGCCTTGACCCAGAGGTCGTCCGGGTCCACGGCGATGTTCGCGCGCTCGGCGGCTTCGGTCGCATTCGCGATGGCCGAGCGGACGCACTTCTCGATGGGGTGCGCCGCGCGCTTGTTCGTGAACTGCAAAATCGCCAGCGCGTCGCCCACGTTCTTGCCCCGGATCATGTCCACCACGAGCCGCGCTTTCTGCGCCGACCCGCGTAAATATTTTGAACTCGCTCTCGCTTCCATAACTCAACCCTCGTAAATCGTGAATCGTGAATCGTAAATCGTTAGAAACAGCGCCTCCTACTCACGATTTACTTTTGACGATTTACGGCCTTTACCCTCTCTTCGAAGACTTCTCCGCCTTCGTGCCCGCGTGACCCTTGAAGGTGCGCGTCGGGGAGAACTCGCCGAGCTTGTGGCCGACCATATTCTCCGTCACATAGACGGGGATGTGTCGCTTGCCGTTGTGCACGGCGAAGGTCAGGCCGACGAAATCGGGCGAGATCGTCGAACGGCGCGACCACGTCTTGATTGCCGGCGGGCGGTTCCCGCTCTCGCGGATGCGATCCACCAACTTCAACAGGTACCCGTCTATGAACGGGCCTTTTTTAACTGAACGTGCCATAACGTTTCACTCCACTCTTCCGATTGCGGATTTCGGATTGCGGATTAAAAGGCATCTGCCATCTTCTTAAATCCGCAATTCGGAATCCGCATACCGCAATCACTTCACTCTTCTGTCGCGCACGATCATCTTCGTGGTGCGCTTGTTGCGGCGTGTCTTGTAGCCGCGCGTCGGCTGGCCCCACGGCGTGACCGGGTGGCGACCGCCCGAAGTCTTGCCCTCGCCGCCGCCGTGCGGGTGATCCACCGGGTTCATCGCGACGCCGCGCACGTGCGGGCGGATGCCCTTCCAGCGCGAGCGACCGGCCTTGCCCAGAGAGACGTTCTCGTGCTCGACGTTCCCGACCTGCCCCACCGTCGCCATACAGACGACGGGGACGCGCCGCACCTCGCCCGAGGGCATGCGGAGCTGCGCGTAGTCGCCCTCTTTGGCGACGAGCTGCGCGAACGCGCCCGCCGAGCGAGCCATCTGCCCGCCCTTGCCGGGCCGCAGCTCGATGTTGTGAATCTGCGTCCCCAACGGAATGTTCCGAATCGGCAAGGCGTTGCCGGGCAGGATGTCCGCCTCTGGGCCGCTCATCACCGTCTTGCCGACTTCGAGTCCCACCGGCGCGATGATGTAACGCTTCTCGCCGTCGAGGTAGGTGATGAGCGCGATGTGCGACGAGCGGTTCGGGTCGTACTCGATCTGCGTGACGCGGCCCGGAATGCCGGCCTTGTTGCGCTTGAAGTCGATGATCCGGTAGAAGCGCTTGTGGCCGCCGCCGCGACGGCGCACGGTGATGCGCCCGTCGTTGTTGCGCCCCGAAATCCGCGTCTTCGGCTCCAGCAAAGACTTCTCCGGCTCCGCGCCCGGCGTTAAGTCGTCGCGCGTCAGATAGGTCTGGTAGCGCCGCGACGGCGATGTCGGTGTCAGTTTCTTGATGCCCATGGCTTTTGGCTTTTAGCTATTAGCGGTCAGCTTTTAGCAAATCTTACTGAGTTGACCGCGCTTCAACTTAAATTCCAGACGCCGGCTGTCAGGCAGTAGCTAAAAGCTAAGAGCTGACAGCTAACGGCTCTTAAATGTTTTCGCCGTAGTCGAACGGCTCCTGTCCCGCCTTGAGTGTGACGTAGGCTTTCTTCCAAGAGGGCTTGCGGCCCTCGAAGCGCCCGCGGCGCGCCTTCTTGCCCATGTAGTTGAGGGTGCGCACGGAATCCACCTGCACGTTGAAGATGCGCTCCACGGCGATCTTGATCTCCGGCTTTGTGGCGCCGCGGTCAACGCGGAAGGTCAAAAGCTGGCGACCGTCCTGCGACTCTTCTTTCGCCACCAGCGCCTTCTCCGTGATGACCGGCGCTTTGATGATGTCCCAAACTGTACGCATCTTACGCGGCCTCCTCTGTCTCGGCGCTGCCGGCCTCGGCTTCCATCTCACCCGCCGGCCCAGACGTCCGCTGCGGGTCGAGTGCGCGCCCGATCTGCTCGGCGGCCCTGCGCGAGAGCACGAGCTTCTCGTGATAGAGCACGTCGTAGATGTTGACGCCGGAGCTGCCGACCACCTTCGCCCGCTTCACGTTGCGCGCGGCGAGCAGGAGGTTGTCGTTGTCGAGCGCGTCTACGATGAGCGTCTTGCTGTCGCCGAAACCGAGCGCGCCGAGCGCGGCGATAAAATCCTTCGTCTTCGGCTGGCCGAAACTAAACTTGTCCACGACGATCAGGTTGCCTTCGCGCAGGCGCTCCGACAGCGCCGAGCGCAACGCGCCGCGCCGCATCTTTTTCGGGATCGGCTGCGACCAGTCGCGCGACTGCGGGCCGTGGGCGTTGCCGCCGCCCTTCCACAGCGGCGAACGGATGCTCGCGATGCGCGCGCGCCCCGTCCCTTTCTGCTTCCAGAGCTTGCGGCCCGAGCCCGAGACGTCGCCGCGCGTCTTGGTCCCGACCGTCCCCTGCCGTGCGTTGGCCAGAAACGCCTTGACGGCGGTGTGGATCAGCGCCTCGTTCAACTCCGCGCCGAACACGACGTCAGAGAGATCGAAGTCGCCGACCTCTTCGTTCTTCAAATTGCGCACCTTAACGGTAGGCATAATCAACTCCCGTGATAAGTGATGAGTAATAAGTGATGAGTGAAAGCGGTTTTCTTATCACTCATCACTCATCACTTATAACTATTTCTTTCTCTGTCTTGCCGACTTCTTCACGATTACGACGCTGCCGTTCGCGCCCGGCACCGCGCCGCGCACCAGCAAGAGGTGGTTCTCGGCGTCCACGCGCGCCACGGTCAAGCCCTTGACGGTCACCCGGGCGTCGCCCATGTGGCCCGACGAGCGCGTCCCCTTGATGACGCGCGAAGGGTAGGCCGACTGGCCGATGGAGCCCGGCGCGCGGACGTTCATCGAGCCGTGCGACTTGGGGCCGCTGCTGAAGTTGTGCCGCTTGATCGTGCCCTGAAAGCCGCGTCCCTTCGAGCGCCCCACGACCTCAATCGAGTCGCCCTCGGCGAACTGGTTGACGAGGATGGTGTCGCCGATGTTGAGGTCCACCCCGGCGCCCTCCTCGCGGAACTCCTTGAGCACGCGGGTCGGAGGCACGCCGCCGCCCGTCTTCTCGAAGTGCCCGCGCATCGGCTTCGTGACGTTCTTCAGCTTGACGGGCTTCTCCTCGACCAAACCGAGTTGCACCGCGTCGTAGCCATCCTTGCCGGCGGCAGTCTTCTTCTGCACCACGACGCACGGCCCCGCCTTGATGACCGTCACCGGTGTGACCGTCCCGTCCGGCGCGAACAACTGCGTCATGCCGACTTTTTTACCGATGATTCCGTTAATCATCTCTAACCTCTCGTGACAAGTGACAGGTGACAGGTGACAGGACAAAAGCTTTCTTCTTGTCACCTGTCACGGTTTACCCGTCACGGCTTTTATCTGTCCCTGCCGAACGCTTTGATCTCGACATCCACGCCAGCGGGCAGGTCGAGCTTCATGAGCGCGTCCACGGTCTGCGGCGTCGGGTCGAGGATGTCCATCAGGCGCTTGTGCGTCCTGATCTCGAACTGCTCGCGCGACTTCTTGTCCACGTGCGGCGACCTCAAGACCGTCCACTTGTTTTTCGACGTCGGCAGCGGGATCGGCCCCGCCACACGCGCCCCCGTCCGCTTCGCCGTCTCGACGATCTCCGACGTGGACTGGTCGAGCACGCGGTGGTCGTACGCCTTGAGTCTGATTCTGATCTTTTCGTTCAGCATGTTTTTTTAGCTCTCAGCTACTTATTCGACGATATCGGAGATAGTGCCCGCACCAACCGTCCGCCCGCCCTCGCGAATCGCAAACCGCAACCCCTTCTCCATCGCGATCGGCGTGATCAACTCGATCTCCATCGCGATGGTAAAACTGCGGACGATACCCCGTGAAAAACGGCGTGTGCCGCCCGCCCTCTTCCTTCGTCAAAACATACGCCTCAGCCTTGAACTTCGTGTGCGGCGTAATACTCCCCGGCTTGGCTATCACCTGCCCTCGCTCGATGTCCTTGCGCTCCACACCCCTCAGCAATAACCCCACGTTGTCGCCAGCCACGCCCTCGTCCAACAGCTTCTTGAACATCTCCACTCCCGTGCACACGGTCGTTCGCGTCGGGCGTATCCCGATGATCTCAACCTGCTCGTTGACTTTCACCCGCCCTCGCTCGACCCTCCCCGTAGCCACTGTCCCACGCCCCTGAATCGTGAAAATGTCCTCCACAGGCATCAAAAACGGCTTCTCCACATCGCGCTCGGGCGTCGGTATGTAGGTGTCCACTGCCGCCATCAACTCCTCGACCGTCTTCTCCCACTTCTCCTCGCCGTTTAACGCTCCCAAAGCCGACCCGCGAATGACCGGGATGTCGTCGCCAGGAAATTCGTAGGTCGCCAGAAGCTCTCTCACTTCCAACTCCACCAACTCCAGCAACTCGTCGTCGTCCACCGCGTCCACCTTGTTCATGAAGACCACCATCGCCGGCACTCCCACTTGCCGCGCCAGAAGGATGTGCTCTCGCGTCTGCGGCATCGGCCCGTCTGTCGCCGCCACCACCAGAATCGCTCCGTCCATCTGCGCCGCTCCCGTGATCATGTTCTTGACATAGTCGGCGTGCCCCGGACAATCAACGTGCGCGTAATGCCGGTTCGCCGTCTCGTATTCGACGTGCGCCGTGGCAATCGTGATCCCACGCGCCTTCTCCTCCGGCGCGTTGTCAATCGAGTCGAACGCCCGCACCGTGATCTTCGGGTTGTGCCGCGCCAAAACTTTCGTGATCGCCGCCGTTAATGTCGTCTTCCCGTGATCCACATGCCCTATCGTCCCGATGTTGACGTGCGGCTTCGATCGGTCAAATTTTTCTTTCGACATCCTGAGATAGCCTCTTTAGGAAATGTTTGAGATTAAAACCTCGGTTGAATGGAGCCCGCGATGAGATTTGAACTCATGACCTCCTCCTTACCAAGGAGGCGCTCTACCCCTGAGCTACGCGGGCGCTCACACTGCCGGCCCCGCCCTGCCGTCTCCCGGCCTACGGCGTCCGGCAAAAGTCTGGAGCGGGAGACGAGGCTCGAACTCGCGACCCTCAGCTTGGAAGGCTGATGCTCTACCAACTGAGCTACTCCCGCCGAAGAAAATGATGAGGTGCGGAATGATGAATGATTGATGAAAAGACAAAAGTATCTGCTCATTCATCATTCCGCACTCATCATTCATCATTTCTGGTGCAGGGGGTAGGATTCGAACCTACGTAGGGTGTGAACCCGCCGGGTTTACAGCCCGGTGCCATTAACCGCTCGACCACCCCTGCCAAAACTTTTCAAAGTGGAATGGAGCCGGCGAAGGGACTCGAACCCCCGACCCTCTGATTACAAATCAGATGCTCTACCAACTGAGCTACGCCGGCCCGCTACGGATGACTCCAAGCGTATTCCGACAAAACGCGAATACTAGCAACACCTTCGCGAAAAGGCAAGCGGCCAACGCCGGGCCTCCGGGACGCACGAACCGGCCCGCCGCCGAATAAATTCATTGACGCTGCGGGTCGCCGGAAGTTAGGATGAAAGTGCCCGCAAGTGGCGGCGTCCGTAAGCCTCGCCGCCTCCCGCGCCTCAAATTCCGACCCGCACGATGTCCCTAGTACTCCAGGCCCGCAGGCCCGTTCGCCGAACAAAATCTTGAGACACCTCGACCAGACAAGGAGATTCCCCTGTGCTTAGCAGCAAGCTTTCTTTCACCTGCAAGATGCTCGTTTTGATGCTCATATTCTGCGCCTCCGGCTCGATTCCGGCAAGCGCGCAGGCGGGCGCCGACCCCTCCGGGCCGCAACAGACGCCGCGCCCGGCGGTCAACTTCCCCGTCGAACGGGCCCCCGCCATTCTGGCGCGCGAAAGCGAGACGGCCTGCGCGGGTTTTATCGAGCAAATGCCGCCCGCCGACCGCTTCGAGATCGTCGGCGCGGAGGATGAGGCCTTAACTCGTTTATTTGCGGAGGGCGACTACGTCTTCATTAACGCGGGAGCCCAGCAGGGCGTCCGGAGTGGGCAGGAGTTCTCGGTCGTGCGCCCGCGCGGGCAGTTTAGTTCCAAATTCTCCGGGAAGAGGGGCTCGCTCGGCGTCTTCACGCAGGAAGTCGGGAGGGTGAGAGTGGTGCGGGTCAAAGACGGCGTCTCGGTGGCGCTGGTCGTGGCGTCGTGCGACAACCTTCTGCTCGGCGATCTTCTGCGCCGTATCCCGCAGAGCGCGACGCCCGTGGGCCGCGCCGAAACCGACCTCGACCGTTTCACCGATCCGACCGGCAAACAGGCCGGGCGCATCGTGCTGGCGCGCGACAACCGCGAGGTCGTCTCGCGCGATCAGGTCGTCTTCATCGACCTCGGCGCGGAGGACAATCTCAAGCCCGGCGATTACCTGACCGTCTACCGACCCGTGGCGAAGGGTGTGATCGTCAATTCCCGCGAAGAGATCGCCGCCAACGCTCGCCGGGGCTTCGAGAGCGACCACAAGCGCGGCGGCCAATTCTCCAATCAGGCGCAGCGCCTGAAGGACGTCGACGGGAGCAAGTATGGCCCGACGGTGAAGACGCCCGAGATCAGGCGTCGTCGCCCGCCGGTCCCGCGCCGGGTGCTCGGCGAGATCGTCGTCCTGCACGTCGAAGGGCGCACCGCGACAGCGGTCGTCACGCGCGTCGCACAGGAAATCCACACCGGGGATTACGTCGAAGTGCAGTAAGGGCAAAGCGCGGCGTGGAGCCGCCAACGAGATAGACAAAGCCCGGCACGCCCGCGAGTTTACGGGGGCGTGCCGGGCTTTGTCCTCCGAGGCGCTCCGAAGTGATTTCAGCTTTGCGCTGTCGGCGTGCGCGCGGGGCCGGGTGCGAGAGCGGCTCGACGGGCCTCGCGTTCGAGCGCGGCGCGTCCGACGGCGGCGTGATAGAAGGCGCGGAAGTATTCGTACATCGAGTAGACCGCCGAGAGCACCACGACCCACAGCATCGCGCGCCCGGCGGTGTAGAGCAGCACTTGAAAGTCGGTCGCCGTCAGCGCGCGGATGTTGAAGAGATGATGCACGGCGGCGCGCAGCTCGGGCACCGACCAGAACTGGATGGCCGGGAAAGCGCGACCGAAGTTGGCGACCGGCGGTTCGCCCGAGGCGCTCGACGCGATGAGGAGCGCGACGCAGAGGACTTGCGCCATCATCTTGAACCGCGGGGGCCAGACGATTCTCGACGAGCGAGATGAGCGCCGCCGAGATGAGCAGCTTGTCGGCAATCGGGTCGAGCAGGATACCGAGGCGTGAAATCTGTTGGCGGCTGCGCGCGATGCGCCCGTCGAGGTAGTCAGTGAAGGCGGCGGCGAGGAACAGAGAGACGCCGAGGATGTGTCGCTGGACGCCGAACCAGTTCTCGGAGAAAGGCGTCAGCAGGACGACGACGAGGAGTGGGACGACGAAGATGCGCGACATCGTCAGTGCATTTGGAAGATTCACCCGTCCTCCCCGCTTCGACCTGCTTGAAAATTTTCGCCCGTAGGAGCGAGGGCCGCAAAACTCGTGCGAAGTTTAGGAGCCGCGCCCGAGGGTGTCAAGATTCGGCCCGGAAGTGCTCGGGCGCAAACCGTCCGTCGCACGGCCCCGCGCCGCGTCCTCTCTCAAGGCCGCTGCTTCGGCGTCTCCGGCTGCCTCGACGGCCCCGGCCGCTTCGACCCTCCGGAACTCTTCCGCGGCTGCGGCCCATTTTTTCCGGGATTGTCCGGCGGCGGCGGCGACTCTTCAAGGCATCTCGCCGAGAGCGCGTTGACGGCGAGGGCGCGGAGGTGGTTGTCGTCGAGCTTGCGCGCGACCGCGAGCGCGCCCTCGAAGTCGTGGGGGCCGAGTTCGCGGAAGGCGTTCTCCAGATTGAAGCCGGGGACGGTATGCGCCCTGAAAGTGCTGAAGTTCTTCCCCTGCAGCGCGCGGTGGAGCACGGCGTTCGAGAAATCGGGTTCGGGCAGTTGATTGACGGTCTTTATCGCCTCGTCCAAAACTTCAGCCCCGCGCATGTAGTCGAAATTCGTATAGAGGTGCGCCGCGCCGAGTAGTGCGCGCGCTTTGGCCTCGGTCTCCGGCGCTTTCCGCGCCGCCCTGATGACAGTTCCCAGCAACTCGTCGGCGCGTTGCTTGTCGTTCATTTTTTTCAGGCCCTCCTCGGCGATCCCGAGCAAAAGCAAGGCGCGCTCGTCGAGCGCCTCCACCCGCTCGGCGAGCTTCGTCGCCTCGTCCGGCAGGCCGTCTTTCGACGCCTGTTGCGCGCGTGAGAAGTAAAGCCAATTCGAAAGCTGCCGCCGCGTCTCCGCGTCGCTGATTTTCAGCATGGCGCTTTCCAGTTTCTCAAGGCTCACGGAAGGCTGTGCGCTCATGATCGCCCTGGCCCGCATCGCGTCGCGCCTGTCCACGTCGGGGACGCGCTCGGCCCGCTCGAACGATTCGTCGAAACTATCTCCGCGCTCGCTGCCGGAAACAGGCGACAGAGTCTGTTGCGAGTCAGTCGAGGCCCGCCGCTGAGCATCGGCGGCGAGAAGGGCCGCGGCCTGTCCTCTAAGCGAGACAACGCGCTCCAGCAGAGCGGCGTCGCGCGCGCCGTCGAGAGCTTCCAGCGTCAACAGCGCCGTCAGGATTTGCTCGCCCTCGGAATGCAAGCGGGGACGCCCATCGGACGCGGGCTGCTCCGCCAACGCCCTGAGTCTCGCGTCGGCCAGACGGAGCAAGGCCTCCACGTACCGCCGCTGCAACTCGGGGCGACCGGCGAATCCTTCGGGCGGCGCGTAGTAATTCCACGCGCTCACCGGGCCGATGGTGCGTCTGAGCGCGAAGGGATAAGCCGACAGATAGAGCAACGATTCCGTGTTCCGGCCCGCATATATCTGGAGTGCTTCCGAGTAGAAAGCGTCCGCCGCGTTCCGGTCAACTTCGGCCAGCTTGTAGAAGAAATGCGGGAGAAAAAAAAGCGGCTGTTCCTGTAAGCTGAGCCGCGCCACGGCCAGCGCGGACGGCACGTCGGTGGGCAAAAGCGTTAACGCCAGCGTCAACAGCTTATCGCTGGTTTGACGGCGCGCCCCGCCCTTCGCCCCGGCCTCTTTATCCGCCTCCGCCCTCGTCTCTTCAGCCGCGCGCTCGGCGAGCTTCCGCGCCCATGCCGCGTCGCGACGCGCAACCGCCTTGAGGACGACAAAGCGCTGGTCCGGCAGTTGAACAGACAAGCCGGAGACACGGCCATCCCAGAGGAGGTTTCCGGCCCCGATCATGAC
Organism: Acidobacteriota bacterium; assembly: GCA_020199995.1. Taxonomy (GTDB): domain Bacteria; phylum Acidobacteriota; class Blastocatellia; order Pyrinomonadales; family Pyrinomonadaceae; genus JAIVJM01. The sequence goes on from JAIVJM010000199.1 coordinate 37,642, forward strand.
GGCGATGCGCTTGACCGGATTCTCGAACGATTTCGCCTCGGACAGCTGCTCTCCGACGAGAAGCAGGGCGCGCGTCTGGTCGCAAAAGACGGCGGGCTTTTCCGCCTCTCGTTTCGCCCGCTGCCGCGCGACTTGAGGCCGTGCGGCAGCGGGCGAAAGAAGCGCCAAAGCGATCAAGAGCCGGAGCGCGGAGGGCTTCAAAATAAGCGTGGAGGGCATCGGCGGAACTCCCTTTCGGAGGCTTTTGACACGTTTGACGAAACGCCGCGGCGCGCCCGCCGTTCCACAATCTGTGCTGCCTTGCCCCCGGTCTGCGCGTCGTTTACAATCGTCGTTTCCGCGCTGTGCGTTTTTCTTCACTATAGTGGGCGCGGAATGTTTTAATCAATGGCAATTGACCGCATCACGGTGCGCGGCGCGCGCCAGCACAACCTGAAGAACGTCAACGTGGAGATTCCGCGCGACCGCCTGACGGTCATCACGGGTCTTTCGGGTTCGGGCAAGTCGTCGCTCGCCTTCGACACCATCTACGCCGAAGGGCAGCGCCGCTACGTCGAGTCGCTCTCGGCCTACGCCCGGCAGTTCCTCGACCAGTTGGAGCGCCCCGACGTGGACTCGGTGGACGGACTCTCGCCCGCCATCTCCATCGAGCAGAAGACCGTCTCGCGCAGCCCGCGCTCGACCGTCGGCACGGTCACGGAAGTCTACGACTACCTCCGCCTGCTCTTCTCTTCAATCGGCCAGCCGCACTGTCACAACTGTGGCGCGCCCATCACACGCCAGTCGGTCGAGCAGATCGTCGTCAACGTCCTCTCCTTGCCCGAAGGCGAGCGCGTGATGGTGCTCGCGCCGGTCGTGCGGGGCCGCAAGGGCGAGTTCAAGAAGGAGCTTGAGAAGCTGGCTAAAGACGGCTTCCTGCGCGCGCGCATCGACGGCGAACTGCTCTCCTTAGACGAAGAGATCAAGCTCGACAAGCGGCGCAACCACACCATCGAGGCGGTCGTTGACCGCCTCCTCATCAAGCCCGGCATCAACGAGCGTTTGACCGAATCCGTCCGCACGGCCTTGAAGCTCACGGGCGGCGCGGTGCTCATCTCGGTCGTTGACGGCGAAGAAAAACTCTACTCGGAGCGGATGGCCTGCGTCATCTGCGGCATCAACGTCCCGCCCTTAGAGCCGCGCTCGTTCTCCTTCAACTCGATCTACGGCGCCTGCAAACGCTGCCACGGCCTCGGCACGATTCTCGAAATAGACCCGGCCAAGATCATCACCGACGCGACCGAGCGCGCCGATAAGCTTTTTCTGCCCTTGGCCGCCGCCGACAAGCAGGGCGCGGCCTACATGAAGGGCGCGCTCCTCGCCGTCATCGAACACTTCGGCGCGGACAAGCAGGCCCCTTTCGCCGAACTCCCGAAGCAGGTGCGCGACGCCTTCTTCCACGGCGTCGAGGGCGAGATAACTTTCCAGCAGGGCCTCTATACTTACAAGAGCGACTGGAAGGGCGCGGTCGGACACCTCAGCGAGCGCATGCACCACGGGCCGAGCGAGAGGGTGCGCGAGGCTCTGGAAGAACTCGTCTCGCCCGTCCGCTGCCCCGACTGCGAGGGCCGGCGACTGCAACCCGAATCGCTCGCCGTGCGTGTCGGCGGCTTAGGCATCGCCGACTACACTTCGCTCCCCATCGAAGAATCGGTCGCGGCCTTCGACCGCCTCAAGCTCAACGAGCGCGAAGGGCAGATCGCCGGGCTCGTCCTGCGCGAGATACGCAATCGCATGCGCTTCCTCGACGCGGTCGGCCTCGGCTACATCACGCTCGACCGCGCCTCGGCCACGCTCTCCGGCGGCGAGGGCCAGCGCATCCGTCTCGCCACGCAGATCGGCTCGCAACTGCGCGGCGTGCTCTATGTTTTGGACGAGCCTTCAATCGGCCTCCACCCGCGCGACAACCAGCGACTGCTTGAGACGCTCGCCGCCCTGCGCGACCTCGGCAACACCGTCCTCGTCGTCGAGCACGACGAGGAGACGATTCGACGCGCGGACTACGTCGTGGACATCGGCCCGGCTGCCGGGGTGCACGGAGGCCAAATCGTCGCGGCGGGCACGCCCGAGGAGGTCGCCGCCAACCCCGACTCCGTCACCGGACTCTACATCAGCGGCGCGCTCTCCATCGCCGTCCCCACACAGCGTCGCGCGCCCAACGGCTCATCCGTCCGCGTCCACGGCGCGCGCCACAACAACCTCAAGAACGTTGACGCCACTTTCCCGCTCGGCCTGCTGACGGTCGTGACGGGCGTCTCCGGCTCCGGCAAGTCCACGCTCGTTGACGACATCCTCTACCGCGCGCTCGCCCGCCACGTCTACGGCTCTCTGGAAGAGCCCGGCGAGTTCGACTCCATTGAAGGTCTCGAAGGCGTGGACAAGGTGATCGAGATCGACCAGTCGCCCATCGGGCGCACGCCGCGCTCGAACCCCGCGACCTACACGGGCCTCTTCACGCCCATCCGCGAGCTCTACGCGATGCTCCCCGAATCGCGCGAGCGCGGCTACAAGCCGGGCCGCTTCTCCTTCAACGTCAAGGGCGGGCGCTGCGAGGCGTGCGAGGGCGACGGGATGAAGCGCATCGAGATGAACTTCCTGCCAGACGTCTATGTCCTCTGCGACGTCTGCCGCGGCGCGCGCTACAACCGCGAAACACTCTCGGTCAAGTACAAGGGCAAGTCCATCGCCGAGCTTCTGGACACGACGGTCGAGGAGGCTTTGCCGATTCTCGAAAACATCCCGCAGATCAAGATGAAGCTCCAGACGCTCCTCGACGTCGGCCTCGGCTACATCAAGCTCGGACAGTCTTCGACCACTCTTTCGGGCGGCGAGGCGCAGCGCATCAAGCTCGCCAAGGAACTCTCGAAGCGCGCCACGGGCAGAACCATCTACATCCTCGACGAGCCGACCACGGGCCTCCACTTCGCCGACGTGCACAAGCTCCTTGACGTACTCCAGCGCCTCGTCTCTTTAGGCAACACCGTCATCGTCATCGAGCATAACCTCGATGTCATCAAGAGCGCCGACCACATCATTGACCTCGGCCCCGAAGGCGGCTCCGGCGGCGGGCGCGTCGTCGCCTCCGGCACGCCCGAAGAGGTCGCGCGCGTCAAGAAGTCCCATACCGGTCAGGCGCTGCGTCCCCTCCTCAACGGCCATGCCGCGAACGGGGACGCGAACGCTCACGCCAACGGGAAAACCTCGAACGGCAAAGCCTTGAACGGCAAGACCGCATCGAAGAGCAGGCGCAAAAACGCGGCGTGATATACTCCCGCGCGAAACGCGGCTCGACGCATCACGCGCAGCAAGAAGCGGCGCGCAGAGCAGACAGTTTGTAGACTTCCGTCTTCAACGCCCGCGCCTTCGCCGAGTCAAACATGCTGGATCAAATCTCTTCAATCGTCGCCGACAGCCTCGAAGTCAAGCGCCGGTATTTCGCCGAACACGCCGCGGACGTTGAGCGCGCGGCGGCGCTCATCGCCGCGGCGTTCGGCGCGGGCGCGAAGCTCCTCATCTGCGGCAACGGCGGGTCGGCGGCGGACGCGCAGCACATCGCTGGCGAGTTCGTGAACCAGTTTTTGTGCAAAGAGCGCAGGGCGCTCCCGGCCCTCGCGCTCTCGACCGACGGCGGCGTGCTGACGTGCATCGCCAACGACACGGGCTTTGACAAAATCTTCGCCCGGCAGGTCGAGGCCTTCGGCGTGAGCGGCGACGTGCTGCTGGCGATCACGACCTCGGGCAACTCCGCAAACATCGTCGCCGCCGCCGAGCAGGCTCGGGCGAAAGGATTGAAGGTCGTCGGGCTCCTCGGGCGCGACGGCGGGCGCGTGCGCGAGTTGTGCGACCTCGCGCTGGTCATCCAGAGCGACGACACGCAGCGCATACAGGAAACGCACAACCTCATCGGCCACATCCTCTGCGACCTCGTCGAGCAGACGCTCTTCCCCGGCGGAAGAAAGTAGTTCAAAGGAGCCGACGGACGCCCATGTCCATCTACGAAGAAAGTGGCGTGCGACCGCTTAGCCTCGAAGGGGTCAACACCTACTCGCTGGCCGTGCGCCCGAGCAAAGTCTCCGCGGACGACTTCGCGCGCCCGGTCGAAGAGGATGCCTCGCTCCGCGACTTCCTCAAAACGCTCCCGAACATCCTCGCCGTCCAGACACTTCGCGCTGTCGCCGCGCAGATGCGCCGCGCGCGCCGGCTCGGGAAGCCGATCATCTGGGGCATCGGCGGCCACGTCGTCAAGACGGGGCTCGCGCCGCTCATCATCGATCTCATGGAACGCGGCTTCGTCTCGTGCATCGCCGCCAACGGCTCGGTGCTCGTCCACGACGCGGAGATCGCGCTCGTCGGCTCGACCTCCGAAGATGTTGACGCCACACTCGGCGCGGGCGCATTCGGCGCGGCGGACGAGACTGGCAAACTTCTGAACAACGCCGCGCGCGAGGGAGCGCGGGACAGTATCGGACTAGGGGAAGCATTAGGCCGGATGCTGGTTGGGATGAATCCGAAGCATGCACGGCTCTCCATGCTCTGCGCCGCTTACGGAGCCCGCGTCCCCTTCACGGCGCACGTCGCCATCGGCACCGACATCGCACACTTTCACCCGCAGGCCGACGGCGCGAGCGTCGGCGCGACGACGCACACGGACTTCCGCCTGCTCTCCGAGTTGGTGCGGAGGATGGATGGCGGCGGCGTCTACCTCAACGTCGGGTCGGCGGTGATCCTGCCCGAAGTCTTTCTGAAGACCGTGACGCTCGTGCGCAACCTCGGCCACACGCTCGAGGATTTCACCACCGCCAACTTCGACTTCATCCAATCCTACCGCCCGCTCACCAACGTCGTCCGGCGCCCTGTGAGTGGCGGCGCGGGCCGGGGCTTCTCCATCACCGGCCACCACGAACTGACCATTCCCCTGCTCGCCGCCGAACTGCTCTGCGGCGCGGACGAAGGCTGACGCGCGAACAAACGCACTCGCGTCGCCGCCTTTAATCTCCCGCCCCGGCGCACCTTCTCCAGAGCGGCTCTCGCAACTCCCTCGCTGAAGACTTCGTCACAATCCGCCGCCTCCCAAAATTTCATTGGACATTTCCGACTTCTTTCGGTAAGCTCTGAATCGAAGATGAAATCGGATTTCATTTTCGTCAAGAAAGCCAGTTCTTCGAGCTTTCGGCCAAGGGTTTTTATTATCTTGGCCCATCCGGCTTTTCACTTCTTCAAAAGCTTCAGCGGGAAGGTTCTTATGTCTACGATAAAAGGCTCGTCCGTTCGGGGATGGCTCTCCTTTTTTTTCGTCTCACTCATGCTCTTCGTGTCCGCCGCGGGCGCGCGTGCGCAGTCAGTGCGTCCGACGCTGACGGGGCACGTGCGTGACCAGAACAAGGCCGCTGTCCGCGGCGCGCGTGTGAGGTTGCGGCAGGAAGGAACGAAGGTCGAGTTCGTGGCGACGACTGACGACGAGGGCGCTTTCATCTTCGGCGGCCTCGCGCAGGGGCGCTACAGCCTGAGCGCGATGGGCGAGGGCTTCTCCGCAACCGCGCAGGAAGTCACTCTGGACGGCGGCGGGTCGCGCGACATTGAAGTGTTGCTCCGTCCCGGCGCGCTGGCCGAGGAGGTAGTCGTCTCATCTTCAAGGATCGCGAGCACGCCCGAGGTGCTGGAGCAGATTCCGGGCTCGGTCGAGATC
>JAIVJM010000200.1 GCA_020199995.1 Acidobacteriota bacterium
CCACAAGCGCCACCCCGCCGAGTTGGGCGCCGATGAAATCCGGCAGTTCCTCTCCCACCTCGCCGTCGAAGGGAATGTCGCCGCCTCCACGCAGAACGTCGCATTGTGCGCCATCCTCTTCCTCTACCGCGACGTGCTCCGGGTCGAACTCCCTTACGTCGAGGGCATAGAGAGGGCGAAGCGGCCCGCACGCGTACCCGTCGTCTTTACACGCGCGGAGGCCGCCGCACTGCTGTCGCGGCTGTCAAGCACTTACAAGCTCATCGCGGGGCTGCTCTACGGGGCGGGGCTGAGGCTCACGGAGGCGCTGCGGCTGAGGGTCAAAGACTTGGATTTCGAGTACATGGAAATCCTCGTGCGCGACGGCAAAGGGGAGAAAGATCGACGCACCATCCTGCCCGTCCCGCTCCGCGAGCCGCTCGGCCACCAGGTCAAGCGCGTGAAGTTGCTACACGAGCAGGACTTGCGCGAGGGCTTAGGAGAGGTCTACCTCCCTTACGCCCTGGGACGCAAGTACCCGAATGCGGCTAAGGAGTGGGCATGGCAGTACGTCTTCCCCTCGGCGAAGCTCTCCGTAGACCCGCGTTCGGGCGTGACGCGCCGGCATCACACTTCGGCGGACAGCGTACAGCGGGAGGTGAAAAGCGCCATCCGCAGGGCCGGCATCACTAAGCACGGGGGTTGCCATACGCTGCGGCACAGCTTCGCCACGCACCTGCTCGAAGACGGCTACGACTTGCGGACGATTCAGGAGCTGTTGGGCCACTCGGACGTGCGGACGACGCAAATCTACACGCACGTGTTGAATAAGGGAGGGCGGGGCGTCAGGAGCCCGCTGGAGAAGTAGCTAACGGGGCCGCGGTTCCCTTTCGGCTACCCTCCGAGATAAAAGCTAAAGCAGGTTTTCTGCCCCGAACAATAGGATGTTCTGTGCGCTATGACTAAGGGCAGTTCAGCAGCCTTGTGACCTATGTTGCTCCCTCCGATAGAGGGAACCCGTACGCCCTTTATCTGGCGCTATGCAGGTGGCAGCGCACATCGTACACCCTAGCTAAGTAGTCCGTGCAGTTTCTTACTACGGCCTTTGCTCAGAATCACCGGAGGCGGTGTTTTTGAGCACTGACCCTAGGCAGCTATAGAAGTGCAGGTGAACAGCTTTCAGACGCGCACTTCGGGGTTTCTGACAAAGGCCACTGGCAGACCCGGCACCTTTGCAGACTGCTTAATAGCTTGCGCTTCTCCCCTGCATTCGGACGCTTTCAGCTAACGTTTGCGCCCTCCGCTGTCTCGTGCGGGGGGTGATACGCCAGGGTTATTCTGTACGTAGTTCGTAAACAGTTTGAGGATGCGCTTGTACTCGTCGGCCCAGCTCGATGCGCGCTCGAAGCTGTGATCCTCGACCGGGTAGACGGCCAGCTCCCAGTTCTCCTTGCGCAGCTCGACGAGTCGCTGGACGAGGCGCACGGTGTCCTGAAAATGCACGTTCGTATCCACCATGCCGTGGCAGATGAGGAGCGCGCCCTTGAGGCCCTCGGCGAAGTAGATGGGCGAGCTGCGCCTGTAGGCTTCCGCATCGGCCTGCGGCGTGTTGAGGATGTTCGCCGTGTACGGGTGATTGTAGTGCGCCCAGTCGGTGACGGGCCTCAAGGCCGCGCCCGCGGCGAACACGTCGGGCGCGGTGAACATCGCCATGAAGGTGATGAAGCCGCCGTAAGAGCCGCCGTAGATGCCGACCCGCCGGGGGCCGACGCCGTGCTCGCTCAAGAGGTAGCGCACGCCGTCGAGATGGTCGGTCAAATCCTTGCCGCCCATGTGCCGGTAGATGCCTGTGCGCCAGTCGCGCCCGTACCCGGCGGAGCCGCGATAGTCAATGTCGAGCACCGCGTAGCCGCGCTCCATCAAAAGATGGTGGAACATGTATTCACGGTAGTAGCTCGACCACCACTTATGGACGTTCTGGAGATAGCCGGCGCCGTGGACGAAGACGACCGCTGGGCCGCCGCGGCGGAAGTTCGCGGGCTTGTAGAGGCGCGCGTAAACGTCCGCGCCGTCGCGCGCCTTGAACGAGACGATGGGCGGGTCAATCCAGTTGTAGGAAGTCCACTCTTCAACCGGCGAGGTCGTGACGCGCGAGGGGACGCGCGCCTTCGCGCCCGCCGGGGGAGGCGGGTTGCTCGGCTCGATGAAAAGCTCCGGCGGGCGGTTACTGTAAGAGTTGATGACGGCGAGCGTAGTCTCGTCGGGCGAGACGTCCGCCTGATTGTTGCCGGAGAGCGAAGTGAGGCGCGTGCGCGCGCCGCCCTCGACGGGCATCGAGTAGAGATGGCGCTCGAAGAAGCTGCCCTCGCTCGAAGTGAAATAGAACTTCGTCTTGTCGCGCGAGAGCCGCACCTCCGAGACCTCGAACTTTCCGGAGGTCAACTGCGCGGGCTCGCCCCCTTCGGTCGGGACGGCGTAGAGATGCGCGAAGCCGTCGCGCTCCGAGATGAAGTAGACGCGCCGGTTGTCGGGCAGCCAGCCCAAAGTGAAAGAGCCGGGGCCGCCGACCCACGCGTCGTCGTGGACGCGCGCGAGCACGCGCGTCCTGCCCGTCGAAGGGTCGAGCGACAACACCCAGCGATCCTTGTTGTCCGCCGCGCGCGCCAGCAAGACGGCGCGCGTGCCGTCCTCCGACCATTGCAACTGGAAGAGCTGCACGTCGCGGTCGCGCGCCTGCGCCGCAGTCGCTTCGGTCTGCTGCGACTGCTGTGTTGTGGTCGGCGGCGCTTGAGATTGTGTCTGCGTCTGCGTCTGCGCCTGTTGCACGGACTGCTGCCCGCTCTGCGTCGCGGCCTGCGCCTGTCCGGTTCCACTGCCGCGCTCGCGCTCGGCCTGCTCGGTCGAGTTGGCCTCGGTGCGCGTGCGAACCGTGGGCGCGACTTCGATTTTCTGCCCGTGCTCGACCCACTTGACCTCGCCGGTCTCGACCGAGACGACGGCCATGCGCGTGCGCCCCTGCGCGTCCCCGACCTTCGTGCGGCTGTTGATGTCTTCCGTGTAGGCCGTCTCCGTGACGTAGTTCGGAACAATCGTGGCCTTCGCGCCCGGAGCCTGCTCGCCCACATTGGCGATGACGTAGGCACCGTCGGGCGAGAGCGTGAGGCTCGCCACCGACTGCCCCGCCGGGATGTTGAAGGGCCGGCGCTTCTCGCGCTGCCTCCGCTTCGCCTCCTGCTCCTCGCGCTGCCCGGCGCGCTCGCGCACGGCTTCGAGCAGGCTGCGCTCCTCCTTCCTCAGAGTCTCCTGGCTCTCGCTGCCCGCGCGCGGCGGCGGCGGCGTCGCGCCCACCTGTTGTGCGCCGCCGCCGATGCGGATGTCTGTCAACTGTTCGAGCGGCCCGCCGTCGAGCGGCAGCACATAGAGGTTGTTCTGGCGCGTGAAGTAGACGCGCCGCTGGTCGCCCGTGAAGTGCGCGTTCGACTCAACGTCCGTCGTCCGCGTAAGCGCCCGGCGCTCGCCCTTCGAGTGGTCATAGAGAAGGACGTCGCCATCCTCCGTGAAAACCGAAAGCGTCCTGTCCTTCGACAGCTCGCCCGCGACGGGCGGGGCCTGCCCGCGCGCCTCTTCCTCCGTCAATTTGCGCAGGCCCGCGCCGTCGCGCCCGACGACGTAGGTATCCGGCTCACGTAAGCGCGGCTCGCCCGCGCGCTTCCAGCGGAAGTACACGCGCCGGCTGTCCTGCGTCCACACGACGCGCGAAGGCTCGTAGCCGACCACCTCAGGCCCGCGCATGATGCTGTCAATCGTCAGCTCGAACCTCTTCGCCGGAGCGGGCTGCGACTGCGACAATGATGACGGCGACGCCTGCCGCCTCTGCGCCGTTGCGGCGGGCTCGAAGAGGAGAAGCGCGGCGAGGAGGACGGCGATGATGGACATACTCTTTTTAATCGGCATAATGTTCAGACACGACCGAGCTGAAATTCCGCGCCGCGCGCGAGAGAGATCGCACGACGCCCAACCCCGTAGAAGCGGCGCGGCGTCGGACGCGGGAAGACGATTCATAAAGGCGTTCGGGTTTGGATACGGAAATGAGAGAGCGACCCGCCGATGATACAACAAAAGAGCCTGCGGGCGCGCGCCGTAAGGGAGAGCCCGCGCGTGAGCCGGGCGGCTACTACTACGACGACGGCACGGGCTATGAAGTCTATGACCCCTCCGAGGAGGAGCAGGAGGAAGGCGACGGGCGGGGCGAAGAGGAGGGCGCGGAGTAGCATCGAAGGCCCGCGCGCCCATGTCGAGCGCACTCCAGGCCGCGCCCTCAGCGCCGGCTGCTGCTGCTGCTGCTGCTGCTGTCGCGCCTGAGATTCAGCCGCCGCCTGTCCGAGTAAGTGTAGGTGTCGCGCTTACGCTGCTCGCCGTTGTACTCACCGTCCTCGTAGGCGCGGCAGTCGCAGTGCTCGCCGTCGCGGGCGAAAGAGCATCCGCCCGCAATCGTGTGCTGCTCGTGCAGGTGGCCGCAGTTCCAGCAAGTTCTATCGTTCATCTCAGCCCTCCCAACACAAATCGGACGAACTCAACTTCAGGACTCTTTCTTCTTCGGGCGCTCGTTGGCCTTGAGCACGCGCTTGCGCAGGCGTATGGACTGCGGCGTGACTTCGACCAGCTCGTCATCGGCGATGAACTCAAGCGCCTGTTCGAGCGAGAGGTCTTTGACCGGAATGAGGCGCATCGCGTCGTCGGCGGAGGCGGCGCGCATGTTCGTGAGTTTCTTCTCCTTGATGATGTTCACGTCCAGGTCAACCGGGCGCGCGTTCTCGCCGGCGACCATCCCCTCGTAGACCCTCGTGTTCGGTTTGAGGAACATCGTGCCGCGCTCCTGAAGGTTGAAGATCGCGTAGGTCGTGGCCTCGCCCGTGCGGTCGGCGACCAGCGAGCCCGTCGTGCGCCCGCGCATCGCGCCTTGCCACGGCCCGAAGCGAAGAAACAGCGTATTCAAAAGCCCCGTCCCCTTCGTCTCCGTCAGGAACTCGCCGCGGAAGCCGATGAGGCCGCGCGAAGGCGTCTCGAATTCGAGGCGCACGCGCCCCGTCCCGTGATTGACCATCTTGGTCATCTGCCCCTTGCGCCTCCCCAATGCCTCCGTCACCACGCCGATGAACTCTTCGGGGCAGTCAACCACGACCTGCTCAATCGGCTCCATCAACTGCCCGTTCTCGTGACGCGTGATGACTTCGGGCTTCGAGACCTGTAGCTCGTATCCTTCACGCCGCATCATCTCGATGAGGATGGCGAGCTGCAACTCGCCCCGGCCTGAGACCTTGAACTGGTCGGGCGACTCGGTCGGCTCGACGCGGATGGCGACGTTCGAGAGGAGCTCCCGGTCGAGGCGCTCCATGATCTGGCGCGACGTGACGTACTTCCCTTCCGTGCCGGCGAAGGGCGAGTTGTTGACGCCGAAGATCATCGAGATGGTCGGCTCGTCAACGGCGATGATGGGCAGCGGGCGCGGGTCGTCGGCGCTCGTGATTGTCTCGCCGATCTCGATGCCCTCCATCCCCGCGAGCGCCACGATCTCGCCCATCGCCGCGCGCTCCACCTTCTCGCGCTTCAAACCCTCGAAGGCGTACAGCTCCTTGACGCGCATCTTCTGCACCGAGCGGTCGCGCTTGGCGACGGCCACCGTGTCGCCCGCCGCGATCTCGCCCGAGAAGATGCGACCGATGGCGAGGCGTCCCACGTACTCGCTGTAATCGAGGTTCGCGACGAGGAGCTGCAAGACGTCTTCGCGCACCGCGCGCGGCGGCGGAATGGTCTCCACGATCTGGTCGAAGAGCGGGCGCAAGGAGTCCGACACGTCCGCCAGATTCTTCTTCGCCACGCCGTCGCGCGAGACCGCGTAGAGGATGGGAAAGTCAATCTGCTGGTCGGTCGCGTCGAGGTCGATGAAGAGGTCGTAGATTTCGTCGACTACCTCTTCGGGCCGCGCGTCCTGACGGTCTATCTTGTTGACGACCGCGATGGCCGGGAGCCGCGCCTCCAAAGCCTTGCGCAACACGAAGCGCGTCTGCGGCAGGCAGCCCTCAGCGGCATCCACCAGAAGCATCACGCCGTCAACCATCTTCAGCACGCGCTCGACCTCGCCGCCGAAGTCGGCGTGCCCCGGCGTGTCCACGATGTTGATCTTCACGTCGCCGTACCTCACGGACGTGTTCTTCGCCATGATGGTGATGCCGCGCTCGCGCTCCAAGTCCATCGAGTCCATCACACGATCCTTGATCGTCTCGTTATCGCGGAACGTGCCCGACTGCCTGAGCATCGCGTCCACGAGCGTGGTCTTCCCGTGGTCGACGTGTGCGATGATGGCGATGTTGCGGATGTCTTTTCTCTCTTGAGTCATGAGTACCTCTACATAGATATAACCGACGCATTTTAAGGCTCCCGAAGGAAACGTACATCTTACCATGCGCGCCGGAAATACTCCCGCGCCGGGAAGCACGCAGTTTTCAGGACGACGGGGTTATTGCGGGGAATGGCGCGAGTTTCGCCTCGCCGCGCCTTCAAGGCCTGAACGCGCCCGTCTGCCGCAGCGCCTCGTAGAGAACGATGGCGACCGCGTTGGCGAGGTTGAGGCTGCGCACGTTGGGGTTAAGGACGGGGATACGCAGACACCTTTCGCGGTTCGCGCTGAGGACTTCTTCCGGTAGGCCGCGCGTCTCGCGCCCGAAGACGAGGCAGTCGCCCTCGGCGAACTCCCAGTCGGTGTAGGGCGTCTCGGCCTTCGTCGTCAGATAGACGAACCGCGCCTCGGGCAGCGCGGCGCGGAGCGCTTCCAGATCGCGGTGGCGTCGGAGAGAGACTTCCGGCCAGTAGTCCAGCCCGGCGCGCCGCACGGCCCGTTCGTCGAGACGGAAACCCGCGACGCCGACGATGTGCAGGGGCGTGCGCGTCGCCGCGCAGAGGCGCGCGATGTTGCCCGTGTTCGGCGGAATCTCCGGCTCGACAAGCGCGACGTAAAACATAAAAAAGCTCTTAGCATTCAACTTTCAGCATTCAGTCGTACCAACGTTTCCAAGAATAGGGTACTCCGAACCTTCGATAGATAATGGCCTCGACACTTCCACTGAGATCGCTTCCGCTGATTGCTCAAAGCCGAACGCTTAAAAAATTTCGGACGGCGTGCAACTGTGTGCAATCGCCGTCCTTTTAGAGGCCCTCTCGGGCAAAGCATGTTGTGTGCGCCGGTGAAGGTTTTGCTTACTTGCCTGGACTGAGTTACTTCTTCGCGCCGCCCTTCTTCGCGCCGCCCTTCTTGGCGCCGCCCTTCTTAGCGGCCTTCTTCGCGCCGCCCTTTGCAGCGCCCTTCTTCGCGCCGCCCTTTTTCGCTCCACCCTTCGATGCTGCTTTCTTGGTTGCCATAAGTTGTAGCTGCTCCTTTTCTGTTTTGTCGTACCTGACCACAAGATGCTGTGTCGTTTTTAATCTTGTGGCCTAGAGTGAATGGCGCACAACATATTGGATATATAACCACAATGTTACTAGATGTCAATAACTTAATTAAAATCGCGCGCGAAAAGTTTGCGCGCGCGATTCAATCATCACCCTCTTCGAGTGAGTGTGTGATGCCCGTCGCTCCGATTGTGACGACTTGTTGAGGCGCGGGTGGGGGAAGAAAGCTTACTTGAAGAAGGGAGTGAAGACCCACTTGTTATGACGCTCGATGTCGTAGTAGGTGAGGATCGAGGCGCGCCGGCTGCGGCTCGCGACTCCGATGAAGGGACCCTTGCTCGATATCGAAGTATCCTCGCCGCCCGGTGCTTCCTCACTCGACCCCGTGTTGAGGATGCTGGTGAGACGCAAGAAGCTGTTCGAGAGGTTCAGCATCGCCGGTGTCTTGTCGTTCCCCACGGGGAGGCGACCGTTCGAGTAGAGCGTGACGGCGCGGATGAATTCGGCGAACTCCCTGTCGTTGGCTTTGATGAGCCGCCATTCGCCGTCGCTGGAGAGCGGGTCGCGCGCGGCGCTGGCGCGCAGGATTTGCCGCTTCTTGATCACGCCGGGGGGCGCCACGCCTTCGATTAACTCCTCCATCGAAGTCGGCGGCGTGCCCTTCATGTGGATGTATGAGCGGATGGCTTCGGCGACCTCCTCGCCACGGGCGATGGCCTCCCGTTCCAGTTCGCGCCGCGTCTGCTGGCGGATGCTCGGGGCGGCGGCCATCGTCGCGAGGATGATCAACGTCATGAGCGCGAGCAGGGCGACGAGGGCGTAGCCGCGCTCCCCGGTCGCACCTCCTGAGCGCGCGCTCGGTCTCTGGACCCGTTGTCGCGTCGTCTTCGCGTCGTCGCTCGTGATGGCGCGGCCTTCGAGCGCCGCGTGTTTAGGGTTCTTCGTCATCGCTATCGTCAGTTCTGGGCGGGGGCGGGGGCTGAATCGAGCCGGGGACGCGGTTCGGGCCGCCCACGGAGCGCACTTCGACGAAAGGTATCGCGTGCTTGATGTTCAAATCCTTGTCCACGACTTCGACGCTGCGGTCGGTGATCGTCATGACGCGGAAGCGCCCCTCGACGAGGTCGCCAGCGCGCACGCTGTAGAGTTCGCCCTTCGCGTCTTTGAACACCGCCGTCTCGGTGCGTCTGCGCTTGAACAGCCCGACATAGGTGTAGGTCGGGGCGGGCGGCTGCATGACGTTGAGCGTCGAAGGGTTCGAGTAGAGCAGATTGTCGGGCGTGCGCACGATGATGTTGCGCGCGCCGGGGGAGGCGATGGCCGTCGAGGGGATGGTGGCGACGAGCTGCTGCGGGCTCTTGTACTGCGTCGGCTGCTCCTGCCCCTCCACGTAGACGCGCGTCGCGGGCGTGAACTTGTCGCCGGAGATTTGGAGCATGAAGTTGCCGGTCTTGGCGTAGACGCTCTGCGGCGCGAGCGAGGCGAGAACGAGCGGCGGCGGAGGCGTCGGCGTCGGCGTCGGAGGCGTGGGGATGTCGCCGGGGCCGGGTGTCTTCGGCTGGGGCGGCACGTAGAAGGCGAAGATGTTGCGCCCCGCGTCCGGGCCGCCGTATACCGGCCGGTCCCAAACGACCCGACGCATCGCGCCCCTGATGTCATCCTCGCTCTCGACCGGCGCGGTCGTCTGGCCCGCACGGATTTTCGGCGGCGTGGGCCGGCGGTTGGCGTTCGCGGTCTGCTGGCTGTTCGGGGCGGGCGCGCCGAAGAACAACATGCGGACGACGAAGATGAGGGCGACGAGCGGGAGGGCGATGGCCGCGATCATCTTGTTGCGTTCCGACGAAGTTTTTCCTTCAAAGAGAGCCATAAAAACTTTCGTTTCGGTTGCCGCTGACGGGGGAACCGGCAAGTGACGGCGAGAGAGAGAGCGGTCTTAGCCGCCAGCCGCCCCCGCGCGACGGAAGTACGCGGCCATGTCGAGGCGCAGGCTGACGGCTGTGCCGCGTGCGGGCGTCGCGGTGTTGGCCGTCCCGTCCGCCAGCCCGACGGAAGCGCCTGAGTCCGTGACGCCTTCGAGTTCGACCGTGTTGATGACGACGAACTGCCGGTCGGCCTCGACGTCCCTGACGAAGCGCCGGAGGTTCTGGTAGCCGCCCTCGACGGTGAGCGTGATGCCGATGCCGGGGAAGACGCTCTGCACGATGCGCGTGCCGCCTTCTTCCGCGCGCGGCCTCTGCGCCTTCGTCTCCGCGCCGGGCACGATCTCCTGGAGCTGCGTGTAGTTGACGCCGCCGCTGATGCGCAGCTTGTTCTTGATGATGAGGCGGTTCAGCTCGCCGACGACGTTTCGGAGGCCGCCGCCGCTGCCCTCGCCGAGGTGTTCGATCTCGAAGTTCTGGAGGCTGTCGAGAATCTCGCTCACGCTCTGCTGCGTGCTCTTGCTATCGCCGATGACGGTGTTCGTGCTCTTCAGAAGTCTCTCAAGGTCGGCGCGGTCGGTCTCGAGCGACTGCGCGCGCAGACGCTGCGGCACGAGCAGGAAGAGATAGGAGAAAACGGCGGCGACGAGGAGCAGGGCGGCGGCGGCGAGCGCGACGGCTTCGGGAAGGCCGAGCGCGCTGCGACGGCGCGAGCTGCGGAGGTGCTCGAAGCGTGCGCGCACGCCCTGCCGCCGGGGTGCGTCTTCGCGCCTCTCTGTGGCGGTGTCGTTCCTCAAGACTATTTTCCCCCTCCGGTGTCGGAAACATTTTCGCGGGCCGCGGGTGCTCCGCCCCCGCCCACTTCACCGCCGTCGCCCGTGGGGTTCCCGCGCCCGCGCTGCACGTAGCTGACGCGCAGCATCCACTCGTAGCCGCTCTCGCCCTTGCCCGAACGCTGATTCTCGGTGACCGGCGTGGCATTGAAGATGCCCGCGCGGTTCATCTCCGACATCATGCCGATGACGTCGTTCGGCGTCCGCCCGACGACCGTGAGGTCGAGTTCCGCGGTCGTCTGCTCGCCGCGCTGCGAGACATCGCGGACGTTGATGCGCGAGACGCGCACGCTCGAAGGCAGAGAGCGTTCGAGGTCTGCGAAGAGCTGCGACCAGGAGAAGCTCTTGCGCTCGACGAGCGCGTGCGCGGCTTCGAGCGTCTGCCGCTGCTCGGGCAGGAGTGTCCGCCTGATCTCGGCGGCCTGCTTTTCGAGGTCGGCGCGCTCGGCGCGCAGCGCCTGCACCTGCCGCTCGGCGGCGTCCGCATCGGCGCGGACGCGACTGTACTCAGCGAAAGTCAGGACGAGCGCCAGCAGAGACACGACGGAGACGAGCACTGCCACCACCCATGGCAGCGTGCGGTTGCGAAACGGTTGGCTGGCGAGATTGAGTCTGGCGATCACCTAATTCTTTGCTTTCCGTAGAGACTCTGGGGGCGGATGCCGCACGCTCGACAGCGGCGGACGCTTGAGAAGCATAACGCGTGCGGAGCGGGGCGCGCAACCGGGAGAAAGGCAAAAGTTAAAGGGCAAAAGGCAAAAGTTAAGCAGCCCCTCCGGTTCGCGCCCGACGCCTTCACAAGACCCTCCACAATCCGCATCCGTTACACGCGCCGCACGGAACAAGGTTGCAGAAAGACTGGAGAAGAAAAAGGCAAAAGGTAAAAGGCAAGAATGAAAGACGGCGGCTTCACCCGACCCGGCCTCTTCCACTCCTGCCTTTTACCTTTTGCCTTTTGCCTGCTACTGCCGCGGCCTCCCCGTCGCCTGGCTCACGACGCGCGAGTTGGTGACACGTCCCGCGCTGTCGAGCGTGCGCTCGACGAGGTTGCCCGAGCGGTCAACGACGCGCTGCACGAGGTTGCCCGCCGTGTTTATCACCTGACTGAGCAGGCCGCCCGGCTGTGTGACGTTATTCAAGGTCTGCCCGACAGTGCCGACCGTGCGGTCAACGACGCCTCCCGGTTGGAGCGCCGTGTTGGCGACGCCGCCCACCGTGCCGACCGTGTTGTCCACGCTCTGCAACAGGCGTTCGAGAATCTGCGGGTTGCGGTCAATGGTCGTCAGCGTGCGGTCAATGATGGCGGCGACGTTGGGGAAAGTTGAACGGGGGTTTTATCGAAGTGCCGGTATGATAGCAGAATCCGCTCTGATGACAGGGACTATGGCATTTCGGTGCGGTTGCCGGGGGACTGCTCGCCGCCCTGCTTCATCTCGGGCGGCGCGACGCAGTAGGCGGCGACGCGGTTGCGCCCGAGGTTCTTGGCGCGGTAGAGCGCCGTGTCGGCCAGCTCGACGAGCTCGATGGGATCGCGCGCGTCTTCCGGGTACGAGGCGACGCCGACGCTGATCGTGAGGCGGAGCGTCTCGCCCGTGTCGGTCGGCGAGCCGCGACGCGACGCCGAGAACATGTGCTCTTCGATGCCTGCGCGCACGCGCTCGGCGGCGACCAACCCCTGCGCGCAGTCGGCGTGGAGGAGGAAGGCCGCGAACTCCTCGCCGCCGAAGCGCGCCGCGACGTCGCCAGCGCGCAGCGCCCGCGTGATAATCGCGCCGACCGCTTCGAGCGTCTGGCTGCCGACGAGATGGCCGTGCGTATCGTTGACGGCCTTGAAGTGATCCAAATCCATCATCAGAACGCAGAAGGGACGCGACTCGCTCTCGGCCCGCGCCGACTCGCGCCGCAGCTCGGAGAAGAAAGACTTGCTCGTCAGCAGCCCGGTCAGCTCGTCGTGCGCGAGGAGGCGGTGAATCTGCCGCTGGAACTCGCGGTCAATGTCGTCGTGCAGCTCGAAGCGCAGGAGGTGTTCGCCGATGGTGATCTTGTCGCCGTCTTCGAGGAACTCCGAGGCGACGGGCTCGCCGTTGAGGAGCGTGCCGTTGGTCGAACCGAGGTCGGTGATGCGGTAGCGCGTGAGGCCCGAGGCCGCGTCGCGCTCGACGTTGAGGCGCGCGTGCATGCGCGAGGCGCGCGCGTCGTTGACGCGGACATCGGCTTCGAGCGCGCGCCCGAGCGTCACCTCGTCGCGGTCGAGCGGGATCGGGGCCGCGATCAGCTCGCCGCGCAGGAAGACGAGCGCCGGGTGCCTCGTGCGCGCGCCCGCCGACGTCGCGCGCCGTGGAGCAGTGATGTCAGTATTGTCGCCCGACTCTTGAGTCATCTTTTGAGCATCGTAAACTTTGGAGACTAACCTCGCGGGCGAAGACTCCCGCGTTGGGTGCATCTTAACGCGCACCAACCCGCTGAGCAATAATTAAAGACCGAAGGCCGGAGGCAAAAGTAGAATGGCAGACCTCGGGAGTCGGCTTCAAGGTCTTGACACGGTCTTCGCGCGCGAGGCGCGCCCCTTGAATTCAGCCTTTGGCTTTTTGAACTTTGCCTTTAATTATTGCCGCTCCTATAATCGGCGCACGACAGAGAGCACCACGCGCCGGGGCGAGAACTGTGAGCCGCCCCGCCGCCCGTCTTTTGCGTCCGCCGGAGTTTCAGGCGAACCTAAGGTGCTCGGAGTCTTCGGAAGGAGTTGTGGAGTTGAAAGAAGAAGCAGCTACTTTGGAATGCCCCTGGTCGAAACAGGCGCTGACGGTCGAGCGCGTGTCGGCGGCGAGGCTGCCGACCGAGGTCGGCGAGTTCCGCATCGCCGGATACCGCTCGCTCACGAGCGACGAGGAGTTCGTCGTGCTTTATAAAGGCGAGCTGCGGCCCGAAGTCCCGACGCTTGTGCGCATCCACTCGCAGTGCCTGACGGGCGACGTCTTCGGCTCGACGAAGTGCGACTGCGGGCGGCAGTTGCGCCGCGCGATGGAGATGATCGAGGCGGAGGGGCGCGGGGCCGTCGTCTACCAGCTTCAGGAGGGGCGCGGCATCGGCATCATCAACAAGATTCGCGCCTACGCCTTGCAGGACGAGGGGGCCGACACGGTCGAGGCCAACGAGCGGCTCGGGCTCGCCGTTGACCTGCGCGAGTACCGGCAGTGCGCCGAAGTGCTCTTCGACTCGGGGCTCTGTCAGGTGCGTCTGATGTCGAACAACCCGCTCAAGCTGCGCGCTCTCGAAGAGGCCGGCCTCACGGTCGTCGAGCGCGTCGCGCTCGAAGTCGAGCCGACGGACGCCGCCGTCCATTACCTGCGCACGAAGAAAGAGAAGCTCGGCCATCTCCTCTGAAGGCTGAGGCTGGGGCTTTTCCCCGCGACGCAAGTTTTCCCGACAAGTTTCTCGTCTCTTCCCGCGCCTGTGACCTACGGATTATTTCCGCAGCGGCAGGCGATTTTGTTTTACCGGCATCCAGCCGCGCGCAGAAAATCCAAAAATTTGTATTAACGGTTCTATTTTTCGGATATAATTTTCTTACCGTTTATGCCCTGCCCGGCTAAAGCATTGGTAAGCATCGCTCTAATTTATTTCGCCGGCGGCGGCGGACATGGAACAGCAGTTGCCGAAATAATTCTACCGACAGACCGACGTTCAACCGGAAGGGCGGCCCCGTTGCGCCCGAGGAAGTTTGACGGAAGTTAATAGTTCTCATTCGAGTCTGACAGGGAATCCGCATTACCCTTAAGGATCTGTCCTCAGCGCCCCGAGGACGATTAGTTATCTCGCACGCGTCGCCGGGAATCCACCTGAACCTCTACCGGACGCGGGCAAGCGACTTCACAGAGTTTACAGAGCCTCTTTCCGTTCGGCTCTCCGGCGCGGCAATCCAGCCCGTGCGGGGCCTTTCAAACATTCTCCGAGGAGGAACCATGAACAGACATCTCACTTTAAGAGGTCGCGCCGCGGCAGCCATCTGCTGCGCGCTGCTTCTTCCCCTGTTCTTCTGCCCAGCGGCTTTCGCACAGGTCGGCACCTCGTCCATCAACGGCACGGTCGTTGACCCGCAGGGCAACACGGTCGCGGGCGCGACCGTGACGGTGACGGATGAAGAGAAGAGCTTTACCCGCACTCAGACCACCAACGAGAGCGGCAATTATTCCTTCGCCGCCGTCCCGCCCGGCACCTATCGCCTTGAGGTCGAGGGCGCGGGCTTCAAGAAGGCCGCGGTGACCAACGTCCGCGCGCTCGTGGACAAACCAACCGAGATCAAAGTGAGTCTGGAGATCGGCGCGCTCACCGAGGAGAGCGTGACGGTCACGGCGGGGGGCGCCCAACTCCCGCTGGAGTCGCGCAACGCGGCCCAACTCCTGAGCCTTCAGGCGGGCGTCACGCGCGAGGGCTACGTGACGGGGGCGCGCAGTGACCAGTCGAACATCACGCTCGACGGCATAGACGTCAACGAGCAGCAGCAGGGCACGGCATTCGCGCCGGTGTTGCGGGTGACGACCGAGTCCATCGAAGAGTTCCGCGTCACGACCTCGAACCCGAACGCCGCCCTCGGGCGCTCTTCGGGGGCGCAAATCTCGCTCGTCACCAAGTCGGGGACCAACGAGTGGCACGGCTCGCTCTATGAATTCCACCGCAACACGGTGACCTCGGCCAACGACTTCTTCAACAACCGCTCGGGCGTGGCGCGCCCGTCGCTGCTGCGCAACGTCTTCGGCGGCAGTCTCGGCGGCCCCATCGCCAAAGACCGCTTCTTCTTCTTCTACAGCTATGAGGGCTTCCGCGAGTCGAAGCAGACCTCGGTCGTCCGCACCGTCCCGCTCGCCAGTCTCGGGCGCGGCGAGGTGCGCTTCCCCAACGCGGCGGGCGGCATTACGACGCTGACGAACGCCCAGATCAACGGGCTCTTTCCTCTGGTCGGCACGAATCCGGCGGCGCTCGCCGTGCTCGCCGACGCCGCCCGCCGCTACCCGGCCAATGATTTCACCATCGGCGACAGCTCGTCCGACCGGCTGCTCAACACCGCGGGCTTCCGCTTCAACGCCCCGCAGCCGGTGGGGCTCAACACGCACACGGCGAAGTTCGACTTCATCATCAACGACAAGCAGACGCTCTTCCTGCGCGGCAACTACCAGCACGACTCGTCGCTCGACGCGCCGCGCTTCCCCGACACCCCGGCCCCCGAGTTCTGGAGCCACCCCTACGGCATCGCCGTCGGCCACACGTGGACGGCCTCGAACAACGTCGTCAACCAGTTCCGCTACGGCCTCACCCGTCTCGCCTTCACCGATGGCGGCGACTCGACCGAGAATTCGATCAGCTTCCGTTTCGTCTTCCAGCCGCGGAACTTCACGCGCTCACTTTCGCGCGTCACCCCCGTCCATAACTTCACCAACGACACGACGTGGACGAAAGGTAACCACGGCATCCAGTTCGGCACCAATGTCCGCGTCATCCGCAACCGGCGCACCGACCTCAGCAAGTCGTTCGACGCGGCGGTCGCCAACCCCTCCTTCTACGATCAGTCGGGGCGCGTCCTCGACCGCCCGGTCACGGGCGCTGGCTTCACCATCGGTTCGGGCTTCCGCTCGTCGGTGCAGAACGCCCTCTCGGCGGTCATCGGGCGCTTCTCGCAGTACACGGGCAGCTTCAACTACGACCTCGAAGGCAACATCCTGCCAAGCGGCACGCCCATCCAGCGCGAGTTCGCGACCGAGGAGTACGACTTCTATGTGCAGGATACGTGGAAGATAACGCCGGGGCTGACGCTGACCTACGGGCTGCGCTACGGGCTCAGCCGCCCCGTCTACGAGACCGGTGGTTTTCAGGTCAAGCCCGACCGGAGCCTCGGCACGTTCCTCGCAGAGCGCATCGCCAGCGCCGAGCAGGGCCGCCCGCTCAACGACCTCATCCAGTTCGAGCTGGCGGGGCCGAAGAACAACGCCGACGGTTTCTACTCGCTCGACAAGAATAACTTCCAGCCGCGCGTCGGCCTCGCGTGGAGCCCGAACTTCAAGAGCGGCTTCCTCAACAAGCTGTTCGGCGGTCAGGGCGACAGCGTCATCCGCGGTGGCTTCGCCATCACCAACGACTACTTCGGTCAGCAACTGGCGGTCACCTTCGACCAGCTGAGCACGCTCGGCTTCACCACCGACGACACCGTCGCGGCCAACACCTTCAACGTCAGCACGCGCCCGGCTCCGGCCTTCACCGGCTTCGGCCAGAGCGTGCGCGGTTTGCCGGGCATCAGCGCGCCGAACCGCTTTCAGACCCCGGCGGACGAAGACCAGCGCATCGAGTCCTCGCTCGACGACACGCTGGTCTCGCCCATCAACTACAGCTGGAACCTGACCTACGAGCGCAAGCTGCCGTTGGGGATGGTCGTCAGCGCCTCCTACATCGGTCGCAAGGCCGACAACCTGCTCGCGACGCGCGACGTGATGGCGCTCAACAACCTCCGCGACCCGCGCTCGGGGCTCGACTGGTACACGGCGGCCGGCCTCCTTCACGACCTGCGCGAGCGCAACACGCCCATCGAGAGCATCCCGAACATCCCCTACTTCGAGAACCTCTTCCCCGGACTCGGCGCCAGCCTGCTCGGCGACCCCACCCTCTCTGCCACGCAGGCGACTTACCTTCTGGTCGCGCGTGAAGACGTGGGCGGCTTCAACATTCTCGACTGGACGTTCATCCAACTGCTGCTCGACGACGAATCGTCGGTGGTGGGGCGCAACGCCTTCTTCCACCCGCAATACGCGGCCTTCTCGGCGTTTTCGACGGTCGCCTACTCGAACTACCACGCGGGGACGGTGACGCTGCGCCAGCGTTATCGCAACAGCCTCTCCTTCGACCTCAACTACACGCTCTCGAAATCGATGGACAACGCCTCGGGGCTCCAGACGAGCGGCACTTACGGCGCGGCGTTCATCCTTAATCCGATCCGGCCCGACGACAACTACTCGGTGTCGGACTTCGACGTGCGCCACATCGTCAACGCCAACGCCTCATGGCAACTGCCCATCGGGCGCGGGCGCGCCTTCCTGAATGACGCGCCGGGGGTCGTCAACGCCATCCTCGGCGGCTGGCAACTGACGAGCATCTTCCGCTACAACTCGGGGCTGCCCGCGCAGACCCCCTTCGACGCCGCGCAGTGGGCGACGAACTGGAACGCGCAGTCGAACGGCGTCCGCACCCGGCCCGTCCAGTCCAACCCGACGCGCGGCGAGGACGGCGCCGCGCCGCGCCTCTTCCGCAACTCCGAAGAGGCCTACCGCTCGTTCCGCAATGCGCGGCCCGGCGAGACGGGCGACCGCAACGTGATCCGCCTGCCCGGCTACATCGTCCTCGACATGGGTCTCAACAAGACCTTCGACCTCCCGTGGGGCGAGAGCCACAAGCTCCAGTTCCGCTGGGAGACCTTCAACGTCACCAACACGCAGCGGCTCGACATCGGGACCATCACGCGCGCCAACTTCGGGCTCGACATCGACCCGCAGCTCACCAGCCCGGCCCCGGTCTTCGGTAACTTCGACCAGATTCAGGGCGCGCCGCGCGTCATGCAGTTCGGTCTGCGTTACTCGTTCTGAAGCTTCGCGCGGGGCGGCTTGCGGCCTCCCCCGCGCGTGAACGCGGGGAGGCGGGCTGGGGTCTTATCCTCAGCCCGCTTTTCATTGTTCCAGCACGCTAGTTGAAACTATGCGCTTTCAGCGCAAGACTTTCAGTTGCTACACACTTCCGCCGCGTGGTAGAAGTCGCGCCCGTGAAGGACAACCGGCACAGTGGGCACTGAGGGGTCAAAGGGAGCGGGCCGGGGCCGTGGGCCTCCACTCTCATCCTTCCGCCTGCCGTTTTGTGATTCGCGCTGAACGATTTGAGGAGGAAGATGATGTTGAGACGACACGAAAGTCAGACCGGGCAACTTGTCGGAGCACGAGATGTAGTGACAGGCGAAGCGGCGACGCGCAAGCTCCGGCGACTTGTCTATCCACTGCTGGCGGCGCTGTTCCTGTTTCCCTCGTTTGCCGCGCGGGTCGCCGCGCAGAAGGCCGCCCCCTCCGATGTCATCTCGGTCAGGCGCGGCTCGATCAACCTTTCCGGCGATTTCAAAGTCGAGGGTGAAGCGGAGGGCAGCCGAGCGCCGTCCTTTCAGGTCGTCCTCTACGGCAACGCGGGCGCGCATGTCGCGCGGCAGGCGATCGCCAACAACGGGCGCTATCTCTTCAACAGCCTTCCACCCGGCGATTACGACATCGTCGTCGAGGTCGACGGCAACGAAGTCGCGCGCATCCATGTCATCCTGAATGCGAAGGGCACGAACGAGGTCCGTCAGGACATCACGCTCGGCTGGAACGGCAAGCCCGCGGCGACCGGCGCTCCGGGCGCGGTCAGGGCTCCGGCGTACGACCGTCCCACGGCAAACAAGACTCAATTCGACAAGGCGCGGGCGGCGGCGCAGCGGAAGAATTTCAAGGAGGCCGCCGCACTCTTCGAGCAGGTCGCGAGCGCCGACCCGAAGGACTTCGAGGCGTGGGGCGAGGCCGGGACGATGCACTCAAAGCTGGAGAAATATGAAGAGGCTGAGAAGGATTACCTCCGCGCCACGGAGGCGAACCCCGCTTACGCCCTCGCGCACCTGAACCTCGGCAAAGTCCGCGTCGTGCGGAAGAACTACGAGGGCGCGGCGGCGTCCCTCTCCCGCGCCGTCGAGTTGCAGCCCGACTCAGCCGAGGCCAATCTCATGCTCGGCGAAGCCTACCTGCAAAATAAGAAGGGATCGAAGGCCGTCGGCCACCTCAACGAGGCCGCCCGACTCGGACGACCCGAAGCACACCTGCGCCTCGCCGTGCTCTACAACGCCGCCGGGATGAAAGACAAGGCCGCCGCCGAGTACGAACAGTTCCTCGCCAAAGAGCCGAACTATCAGGAGAGGAACAAGCTGGAGCAGTACATCACGGAAAACAAAAAGCGTTGAGGCGGGCGACGAAGGCCGAGACGCGAGGTGTTGGACAATAACTTCGTCACGGCCTATCCGGTGTGAGTGCCCGGCACGGAGGTGAGCATGATTAACGAACTGGACACGGTCGTCCTCACGCGCGACATCGGTGAGCATGGACTGGAGCGTGGCGACGTGGGCGCGGTGGTACACCGCTACGCAGACGGCGGGGCCTTCGAGGTTGAGTTCGTCACCGCCGAAGGCAGCACAGTGGCGCTGCTCACGCTGAGCGCTCGGGACATACGTCCCGTCGGCAGGAACGACCTGCTGCACGTCCGCGAGTTGATGCCCGCGTAACTCGACCTGCCCGGCGACTCAAGGCGCTTTCGGATTCTTGCACAGCCGCGCGGCGTCGGCGCTGACGGCGCGGCTCAGTTCGATGATCTCTTCGAGGTCGCCGCTGGCTCTGGCCCCGGCTTTGGCGTCCACCACGTCGCGGTTCTTGAAGAACGGGCTCGCGATGAAGCCCATGATTAAGTCGTCGAGCCGGCGCAGCGCGGCCTTCAACTGCGACGCGTTCTGCGCGTGCCCGTAGGACCACGCGCGCTTACCCATCTCTTCGGGCGCGGGCAGGGAGAGGTTGCTCTTGAGACGCACGGCACGCCTCCCGATCTCCTTCGTCGTCTCCGAAATGTCTTTGTAGTCGAGCGTCTCGGACGAGATGGCCGCGCCCAGCATCCGGTTGTTGATGACCTGAATGTGCCTGTAGTCCTCGACGATCTGCGCCAGCGCGAGCTTATCCTGCGCGCGCGGCGCGGCCTTGCGCGCGGCAGCCACCTCGGTCGCGCGCAGGCCGGACTGTCGTTCGCGGATGCTCGTGGGGTCGGGGGGCCGCGGGATCGAGCTAAAGGTCTGCCTCCGGTTGGGGGCGTCCTTGGGCTCGCCCTGAGCTTTGGCCGGGTCGGGCGCGGCAGAGAGGGTCGCCGCTACAAAAACGAGCGCGGGAGCGTGCTTCAGTGCCGCGGCGCGAATACTCTTCATGGCGACCTCCTTGCGAGGGTTCGGATTTACGCGAGGGTGTGCGTTAGTATATGCGTCTCGGCACTTTCCCACAAACTTTTTAGAGGAAGCTCGGCGAGCATTGTCGGAACGCATCTACCGCGACCCCGTCCACAACATCATCCGCCTCCGCACCGACACGGACGAGGGGCGGCTGATGGTGCGACTCATTGACTCGAACGAGTTCCAGCGCCTGCGCCGCATCAAGCAGCTCGGCCTCGCGCTCTTCACCTATCAGGGCGCGGAGCACTCGCGCTTCACGCACTCACTCGGCGTGCTCCACCTCATGACGCGCGTGCTCGACCGCCTCGGCGAGAAGTACTCGATAGACGAGGAGGCGCGCGCGGCGGCGCGCGGCGCGGCGCTCCTGCATGACATCGGGCACGGCCCCTTCTCGCACGTCATGGAGAAAGTCCTCAACTTTCACCACGAGGCCTGGACGGTCGAGGCCGTGACGAGCGAAGAGACTGAAGTCGGCAAGGTGCTCCGCTCCTTCTCGCCTGCCCTCCCCCGGCGCATCGCCGAAATCATCGAGGGCCGTTTCCGCCCCGCCTTCCTCGCGCAGCTCGTCTCCTCGCAGCTCGACGTTGACCGCATGGACTACCTTCTGCGCGACTCTCTGATGACCGGGGCGAAGTACGGCTACTACGACCTCGAATGGGTCATCAACGCCATCGAGGTGGACGAGGCGTCCGACCGCATCTACGTCTCGGCGCGCGGGCTCTACGCCGTCGAGGAATATCTACAGGCGCGCTACTACATGTTCCGGCAGGTCTACTTCCACCGCACGCTGCGCTCGGCGGAGGCCGTCCTGCGCTCGACCCTGCGGCGCGCGCTCGAAGTGACCGAAGCGGGCGGCGACGCGTGGAGCGCGCCGGGCACGGCCTTCGAGAAGGTGCTGCGCCGCGCGCCGCTCGCGCTCGCCGATCATCTGGAGATGGACGACTCCGACGTGCTCTTCCACATTAAGCAGTGGCAGAGCTCTGACGACCGCGTGCTCAGTGACCTCAGCCGCCGCTTTGTCGGTCGCCGGCTCTTCAAGGCGATTGACCTCGACATGCCCGAGGCCGAGCGCGCGGGCTTCCTTTCAGCCGCGCGCGAGCGCGTCGCCGCCGCGGGCTTCGACCCCGACTACTACTTCATCGAAGACCACGCGGGCGATATCCCCTACTACTCCTATTACTCGGTGGACGCCGTCGAGCCCAAGTCGCTCATCTACGTCGAGGACGGCTACGCGCGCCCCTCGATTCGCGAGATCAGCCAAGTCAGCGAGTCGGTGCGCGGCCTGCGCGGCTACCGCCTCGACCGCGTCTGCTTCCCCCCCGAAGTGAAGGATGAGATTTACGCGATCTACCACAAGTAAAGAGAGAAAGCCGTGAATCGTAAATCGAAAGAGACTGTTTTTTAACGATTCACGATTTACGATTCACGATTCACGGCTTTTACCATGCCTGACATGCTCGTCAACCTGCTGCGGCTGCCCGCACTCGCGCCCGTGCTCTCGGAGTTGCGGGGCGCGGGTGTGGTGGCGCGCAGGGCGCAGCCGTGGGAGTTGAGTGAGGTGCGCCGGTTCGTCGCGGCGCACTTCTCGGAAGGCTGGGCGGACGAGATGTCGGTCGGGTTCTCGCGGCAGCCCGTGTCTGTGTTCGTCGCGTCGCGCGAGGGGCATCTCGCGGGGTTCGCGGCCTACGAATGTACGCGCCGAAACTTCTTCGGGCCGATGGGCGTCGTCGAAGACGAGCGCGGGCGGGGCGTAGGGCGCGCGCTCCTCCTCGCGTGCCTGTGGGGGATGCGCGAGATGGGCTACGTCTACGCCGTTATCGGCGGCGTCGGCCCCGTCCGATTCTACGAGCGTGCCGTCGGCGCGATTGTCATCGCCGGCAGCTCGCCGGGCATCTATGCCGACCCGCTCCGCCGCGCTGATGGTGAGAGCCAGACATAAAATCCCCGCTTCACCCGTGAGCCGAAAGTAATGCTCTTACGTGCCGCTTCAATCCTCTTGCTGCTCGCGTGTGTGCTCGCGCCGCGCGCCTTCGCGCAGACCGGGACGGAATCGCCGCGCGTCCGCGTGGCGGTGCTCGACTTCGGGGGGACGGAGACTGGGCGGCGCGTGTCCGAAGCGCTCGCGGGCGCGCTCGCCGACGGTCGGTTCAAGGCGGTGGATCGCAACTTGAGCCGCGACGCCGCGCGGGGCACGGGCTACACCGGCTCGCTCAACCTGACGCTTCAGGAGGCGCGCGACCTCGGCGCCGCGATTGACTGCGACTTCTTTGTCACGGGCGACGCGCGAACGTTCCGCCGCTCGCCCTCGACGGGCGCGGTCTATTTCGAGTCTTATGCCTCCGTCTTCGTCGTCAGCGCGCACACGGGCCGTCTGATGAGGTGGGACAGGCCGAGCCGCGAGGCGGCGACGCACGAGGCGGCGGAGAAGGCTCTGCTGGACGAAGTGGGCCGACTCGCCGCACTCTGCCGGCGTGACATCCTGCGCTGGCAGGATGACGAGAGTGCGCGGCGCAGGATGATGGCGGCAGCAGCGCGCGAAGCGACGCCCGCGTTCGAGGACGCGCCGGAAGAGGGCAGCGCGGCGGCGGCGAACTTCCGTGAGCCCGCGCCCTACAGGCGGCTGCGCCCGACCTACACGGACGAGGCGGCGCGCGCGGGCGCGGAAGCGACCGTGGACGTGTCGGTCGAGATCGGAGCGGACGGCGAAGTCGCGCGCGTCGAGGTCGTGCGCTGGGCCGGCTTCGGCTTAGACGACGCGGTCGTCTCGATTGTCCGCCAGATGCACTTTCGCCCCGCTACGCGTGACGGAGTGCCCATCTCCGTTCGCGTGCTCCTGCGTTACAATTTTCGCCCTCCGAAGAAGACGGATGGCAGAAAGCAGTAAGCAGTAAGCAGTGAGCAGTAAGCAGTGAGCAGTGAGCAGTAGGAAGCAATGAGCCCCGTCAGGGACGGAATAATTTAGCCCACGGCGTGAGCCGTGGGAGACACGCGATAATTAAACAACGGAGCCCCGGCAGGGGCGAAAGAAATTCAACGTTGCGTGAGCCGGTCGTTGAATTTCTTTCGCCCCTGCCGGGGCTCCACACATTTCTCGTTGCTGGTTCCCACGGCTCACGCCGTGGGCTAAATTCTGACGCGCCTGACGGCGCTTCCAATCTCGATGGGCGCTCTACCACCTCCTGCTCACTGCTCACTGCTTACTGCTTACAGCTTTCTGCTTTTTTCAACTCTCGCAATATTGATGAAGTCGGCGAGCAGCCCGTAGGCCGTGCTCTGGAGGTCGGGCCTGTGTGCGATGAGGGTGAGGCCCGGCAGTACGTCGAGCTCGAAATGCACGACCAGCGAAGCCCCTTCGGCCAGCGCGAACGGGCTCGAAGGGCCGACGCGTTCGGGGCCGACGCTGGCCTTGACACTACCGCCGTCAGCCTCGCGCCGCGCCCGCGCGACGAGCCTGTAGGGCTGGCCTTCGGCGCGCGCGGCGCGCACCGCTTCGGCGCTCAAGCCTCCGATGCCTTCGCGTCGCACGTCCGCGAGCTTCAGACGCGCGTCCATCAGGACATTCACGACGGCGCAGGTTTTGACTGCCGAGTCCCACCCGTCAACGTCGTGCGTCGGGTCGGTCTCGGTGATGCCTAAATCTTGCGCGCGCCGCACGCCTTCGTCGAACGTGCCGCCCGCCTCGATCTCTTCGAGGATGACGTTGGTCGTGGAGTTCAGGACGCCGCCGAAGCCGAGCAGGCGCGCGCACGGCAGCGCCTCGCGGAAGAGCGAGAAGACGGGGCAGTCGGCCACGGTCGCCTCGAAGAGGAAACGGCGGCCCACCTCCCTCGCCAACTCCGACAGCTCGCCGTAGGCGTGGACGATGGTGCCCTTGTTGGCCGTGACGACGTGCGCGCCCGCACGCAGTCCAGCGCGGACGTGAGAGATGGCCGGCTCGCCCGCGAGCGGTTCGAGCGAAGTCGTCTCGAAGAGCACGTCGCAGCGCGCCGCCGTGAGCCACTCGGAGACGCTCGATGCGGGCGGCAGAGAGAGCGACGAGATTTCGCCTGATGCGAGTTCCGAGGTCTCGAAGCCTTCGGGCGCGACGAGCCAGCCCGCGCGCCGCGTCGCCACGCCCATGACGCGCCACTCGATGCCGTGCTGCTCGCGCAGCTCTTCACGCTTCCGGACGAGCAGCGCGGCGAGCGCTCGGCCCACGTTACCGAAGCCGAGAAAGCAGAGGTTGAAATGTTTCATGCCGGTTCTTTAAATCTCCTCACTGCTCCCCGCTTGCTGCTGAGGGCTCACTTCCTGTTGATTTTCCACACGCGTTGCGACATTCTGACCGCGCCCAGCTTTTTTATCATGCACAGAGGGAAGATTGGCAATGAAAAAGAGAGCAGCAGCGCGCCGCGAGGCGCGGATTAATCGCCGGAGCTTTTTGCGCCTCGGCGCGCTCGGCGGACTCGTCGCCGCCGCCGCCGCAAGCCCCGCCCTCGCCCGCGTGGTCGAGAATCATCCCCGCCTCTCCGCCGCCCCGCCGACGCCGGACGTTGAATCGTTCGAGCTCGACGAGATGACCATCGCCGACCTGCGCGCGGCGATGATGAAGGGGCGGCTCTCGGCGCGCTCCGTGACGCAGAAGTATCTGGAGCGTATCGAAGAGATTGACCGGCGCGGCCCTGCCCTTAACTCCGTCATCGAGGTCAACCCCGACGCGCTGAAAATCGCCGAGGCGCTCGACCGCGAGCTGAAAGAGCGCGGCGCGCGCGGGCCGCTCCACGGCATCCCCATCCTCATCAAGGACAACATCAACACCGCCGACCGGATGATGACCACCGCCGGCTCGCTCGCACTCGTCGGCGCGCGGCCCGTGCGTGACGCCTTCGTCGTCGAGCGGCTGAGAGCAGCCGGGGCCGTCCTTCTAGGCAAGACCAACCTCAGCGAGTGGGCCAACTTCCGCTCGACGCACTCGACGAGCGGGTGGAGCGGGCGCGGCGGTCAGACCCTCAATCCTTACGCGCTCGACCGCAACCCGTGCGGGTCGAGTTCGGGCTCGGGCGCGGCGGTCGCGGCGAACCTCTGCGCGGCGGCGGTCGGCACTGAGACGGACGGCTCCATCGTCTGCCCCGCGTCCTCGAACGGCATCGTCGGCATCAAGCCGACGCTCGGCCTCGTCAGCCGCTCAGGCATCATCCCCATCTCGCACAGTCAGGACACCGCCGGGCCGATGGCGCGCACCGTCGCCGACGCCGCCTTCCTGCTCGGCGCGCTCGCCTTCTACGACCCGCGCGACCCCGAGACCGAGCGCGGAAACCGCTCCGCGCAAGACTACACGCGCCACCTCGACCCCGCGGCCTTACGCGGCGCGCGCGTCGGCGTGGCGCGCAAGTTCTTCGGCTTCAGCGACAAGGTTGACGCGCTCATGAAAGACGCGATTGACGTCTTGAAGAGGAGCGGCGCGGTCGTCATCGACCCGGCGGACATCCCGACACACGGCAAGTTCGACGACTCGGAGTTCGAGGTGCTGCTCTACGAGTTCAAGGCCGACCTCAACAAGTATCTCGCCTCGCTCGGCCCCGGCTCGCACCCGCGCACGCTCAAAGCGCTCATCGAGTTCAACGAGCGGAACAAGGAGCGCGAGATGCCCTACTTCGGGCAGGAGATTTTCGTCAAGGCAGAGGCGAAGGGGCCGCTCACGGAGCGCGCTTACCTCGCGGCGCTCAGGAAGAACCACCTCCTCTCGCGCGTGCGCGGCATCGAGGCCGTGATGGCGCGGCACAAACTCGACGCCATCGTCGCCCCGACGGGCGGCCCCGCGTGGACGACTGACCTCGTCAACGGCGATCACTTTCAACGTCCCCGCGGGCTACGTCCACGGCCTCCCCGTCGGCATCTCCTTCTTCGGCAGGGCGTACACCGAACCGAAGCTCATCCGACTCGCCTACGCCTTCGAGCAGGCGACCCGACACCGCCAGCCGCCGAAGTTTTTGGCTAACGCCGACTTGCGGGCACGAACGTAATATTGAACCCTTGATAAGGCGCTGCACTCTTTCTGCCTCCATGCATTTCGGCGTCGTAATGGGTATAATTACAGTTTCGTGCCCGCGGCAATTATTCGGACATTGGAGCCTGTGCATTGATGATTAACTTCGAGACGAACCCGGAAGAGTACAAACACTGGAAGCTGGGCGTGGAAGGCCCGGTCGCCACGCTCTCGATGGACGTGCAGGAGGACGAGACGCTCGCGGAAGGGTACAAGCTGAAGCTCAACTCCTACGACCTCGGCGTCGACATCGAGCTGGCGGACGCCGTCCAGCGCCTCCGTTTCGAGCACCCGGAAGTCCGCGTCGTTCTCGTCACGAGCCTCAAGCCGCGTATCTTCTGCGCGGGCGCGAACATCTACATGCTCGGCACTTCCTCGCACGCCTTCAAGGTCAACTTCTGCAAGTTCACGAACGAGACACGCTGCGCGCTCGAAGACGCTTCCGCCAACTCCGGCCAGCGTTACGTCGCGGCCCTGAACGGGACGGCTTCGGGCGGCGGCTACGAGCTGGCCATCGCGTGCGACGAAATCTATCTGGTGGACGACGGCAACTCAGCCGTCTCTTTGCCTGAAGTGCCGCTGCTCGGCGTGCTGCCCGGCACGGGCGGACTGACGCGGCTCGTGGACAAGCGCAAGGTGCGCCGCGACCGCGCCGACGTCTTCTCGACGCTCGCCGAAGGGCTCAAGTCGAAGCGCGCCGAGGAGTGGGGACTGATTGACGGCCATTTCCCGACCAGCAAATTTCAGGAGGGCGTCGCGGCGCGCGCGCGTGCGATTGTCGAAGCCGACGGCACGGCGCCAGAGGACACTCCCGGCATCAAGCTCAACCCGCTCGAAGTCGAACGGGGCGCCGACGGCGGGCGCGAGTACAAGTATGTGAGCGTCAAGCTCAACCCCGAGGGGCGTTACGCAGACCTCACCGTGCGCGGGCCTGAAGATGAGCTGCCGAGCGACGTGGAGGAGATCGTCCGACTCGGCGATGCTTACTGGCCGCTGCGCGCCTACCGCGAATTGGACGACGCGCTCCTGCATCTGAGAGTCAACCAACTCGAAATCGGATTGGTGTGCCTGCGCACCGTGGGAGACATCGCCCGCGTGCTCGACGTGGACAAAGCTCTGGTCGAGAACCGCGACCACTGGCTCGTCCGCGAAATCATCCTCTACATGGCGCGCGTCCTCCGGCGTCTCGATTTGACGGCCAAGAGCTTCTTCGCGCTCGTCGAGCCGGGCAGCTCGTTTGCCGGGAACCTGCTCGAACTCGCGCTCTCAGCCGACCGCACCTACATGCTCGACGACCCCGAACAGTTGGTCGAGATGGCGACGAGCGAGCTGAACGCGGGCGCGCTTCCGATGTCGAACGGCCTGACGCGCCTCTCGTCGCGCTTCCTCGCCGAGCCGGAGCAGGCCGCGGAGGTGCTCGGGCACGCGGGCCGCTTCGACACCGGGGCGGCGGAGTCGGCGGGCCTCGTCACCTTCGCGCCCGACGACCTCGACTGGGAGGACGAGATTCGCGTCGCCATCGAGGAGCGCACGTCGCTCTCGCCCGACGCGCTGACGGGGATGGAAGCGAGCCTCCGTTTCGCGGGGCCGGAGACACCCGACACCAAGATTTTCGGGCGGCTCACCGCATGGCAGAACTGGATTTTCCAGCGCCCCAACGCCGTCGGCCCGCAGGGCGCGCTCACCAACTACGGCAAGCCGACGCAGCCGCAATTCGATTACAAGAGAACTTAAAAGGCGTCAATCGTCAATCGTGAGTAGAAAGGCTGGCCCTTGATTTCTATATACGAACCTTCTAGGAGAGGCACAATATTGCATCCATTTGAGATTGCGCTGTCCATACCCACAGAAGATATAGAAATCAAATTCCGGGGTCACACCTCTATCCCTTGGGCAGACTACCTACTAAATCCTCGCCGCTTACGCGGAAGCGACTTCCTAATGAGATGGTCACAAGGCGCTTGGAGTGAAGAACGTCTTGTTCAAGCCGTGAACGATACCGAAGGCTATTTTGCTTTGCCCTATGGTCCAAGCGGAGTCGCACCCGATGATGATCCACGAGCATTTGAGCTTTATTTTGAGCGTCTGGAAAATGCCGGGCTAGGTCAAGTCAAGCGGCCCGACTTACTTATCTTTAATAAAACAGATAAAGAACACATTGAAAGAGTTGTTGACTATCTAGGCGGCGCAAGCGAATTGCCCTTCACACGGGAGGATGATCCAAGTATGCAGGAATTGCTCTCTAAGGCACTGATAGCCATAGAGTGCGAAAACAGCTTGTGGCGAGCTAAGAAGATGCCGTTTTACGGATCGACTCTGACACCACAAAAAAGGCTTGGAGGACAACCAGGACTCAAAAAAACTGGCGTTGTGCTTCCTACAGTTATTATCAAGGAAGAAGATCGTATACCGTTAAGAAACTGGCAAGAACAGACTGGGGTTAAAATTCACGTATGGCATGTGTTCTTTGATCTGGCGTTTGGGCTTAGTTTAGACAGAGCAGATAAGCTAATAAGCACAGGGCTTATCGAGCCCACGGTACAAACTTTTCAAGCACCCGCAGGTGCGACTGCTAAAAAGATTATCTACAAGTTCTATTATCACTATGCTTACTCACTTGGTGAGTCAACAGAAGAACCTAAATTAGTACCAGCCCACATAGAAGATAAAAACGGACATATTCTTCCCTTCGTCAAATTTGAAGGAGGCAGCCTGGAACTAAGTCAGGAAGCTTTAGACCTATTGGAGGCCACTCGAAGAAAATAGGAAATCCCTTTACATGCCAAAGTATCATCAGAAACTACCAAGTGCCGGCGCAGAAAGAGAATCCCTCAGAGTAAAGGGGCAGTTCTGGACGCCGGATTGGGTTGCAGAGGCAATGGTTGCTTACGCAATTTCGGGAGGAAGTAAAGAAATTTTTGACCCCGCTGTGGGTGCAGGTATTTTTTTCAAAGCGGCTAAAACAATCGCTGCTGAGACAGGCATAAATCTTAAATTCGCAGGCAGGGAAATAGACCAACAAGCCTTAGAACAAGCTAAAGGGAATGGCTTATCCGAAGAAGATTTGTCAAAAGTATCAATTGCTGACTTCGTTCTAGACCCACCCAAGAACATCCTGAGTGCTATTGTTTGCAATCCACCATACATCCGGCATCACCGCCTCTCAAGCGAGGTCAAGGCTAAATTAAAGAAGCTGTCTATTGATATAATCGGCACGACTCTGGACGGTCGCGCAGGCTTCCACGTCTACTTTTTACTTCGTGCTTTACAGCTACTCGCTAAGGATGGGCGACTAGCATTCATCATGCCGGCAGACACTTGTGAGGGGATATTCTCATCTACATTGTGGAAATGGATCACCGAAACATACAAGTTGGATGCAGTAATAACATTTAGTCCAGAAGCATCTCCATTTCCCGGCGTTGATACTAACGCAGTCATTTTTCTTATTCAAAATGATAGACCAATAGACAAGTTTCTTTGGGCCAGATGTATTCAAGCAGACACAGATGAACTCAAGGCTTGGGTAACAGCAGTTTTTCAACTACCGGGGGAAAGCCTCTCAGTTCATCAACGCAATCTATCAGAAGGTTTATCTACAGGCTTCTCTAGACCACCTGTAGAAAATGAATCTGACGATCCCACACTAGGCGAGTTCGCTAAAGTAATGCGAGGCATCGCCACGGGTGCTAACGAGTTCTTTTTCCTAACCAAAACGCGGGCGGAAGAGATCGGGATACCATATAAATATCTACTTCCAGCCATAGGGCGAACACGCGACGTATCTGGAAATGTTATAGACAGCAACACTATTAAGGCTCTCGACGAGGCGGGGAAACCAACGCTCCTATTTTCGCTCGATAACACTCCATCAGATCAACTCCCAAAAACTTTACGCGAGTATCTAAAGCGGGGAGAAGAACTAGGACTTCACAAGCGAAGCTTAATTTCCACGCGCCGCCCCTGGTATAAAATGGAGGTGAGACCTGTACCACCGTTTCTATTTGCATATCTAGGCAGGCGTAACGCTAGATTCATACGGAATCAGGCAGGGGCGATGCCACTAACCGGCTTTCTCTGCGTGTATGCTCGGAACAACAGCCCACAATTCATCAGCCAACTATGGACTATTCTTAGCAATCCAGCAGCAATCAATAATCTCTCTTTAGTAGGCAAGTCTTATGGCGGCGGAGCAATTAAAGTAGAGCCGCGCAGTCTCGAAAGATTAAGACTTCCACTAAAGATAGTTTTGGAAAGTGGAATTCAATACAACAAAGAAATACGGAACCAATCAAGCACGTTAGGAGCCTCGCAACTATCTTTACTGGGAATGTAAAATAAAGCGCGGCGTCTCGCATCTATATAGAGACGCCGCGGGAAGAGCTGGACAGGCTGGCGCGGCTCCTAGCCCGAGAAGGCGCGATAAAACAGACCGGGAGTGAGAAAAGGCTTTCTATGGACTTATACGCACGCATCCCTAACAACGTGAACCTCGGCGAAGACAAGCAGCTTCAGCGCGCGATGGAGAAGTGGCTGCCGAACTTCCTCGACTGGTGGCGCGAGATGGGGCCCGAAGGTTTTCAAAATAAAGAGGTCTACCTCCGCACCGCGACCAGCGTGGACACTGAAGGCTGGGCGAACTTCGATTACGTGCGGATGCCCGACTACCGTTGGGGCATCTTCCTCAAGCCCGCCGGACAGGACGCGCGAGTCGGCTTCGGCGACCACGCGGGCGCGCCCGCCTATCAGGAAGTGCCGGGCGAGTTCAGAAACGCCTTACGCCGCATCATCGTCACGCAGGGCGACACCGAGCCAGCCTCGGTCGAGCAGCAGCGCCTTCTGGGTCAGACCTGCCCCTCGCTCTACGACCTGCGCAACCTCTTTCAGGTCAACGTCGAGGAGGGCCGGCATCTCTGGGCGATGGTCTATCTGCTGCAACGCTACTTCGGGCGCGACGGGCGCGACGAGGCCGAAGGGTTGCTCGAACGTCGTTCGGGGAACCCCGACAAGCCCCGCATCCTCGAAGCCTTCAACCAGCCGTGCGACGACTGGCTCAACTTTTTCTGCTTCACGATGTTCACCGACCGCGACGGCAAGTACCAGCTCTCGGCCCTCGTCGGGAGGGTCGTCAAGCGCACGGCGCAGTTGATGAGAGAGAGCCCCGAAGAGGACGTTCGCACTCTGGGCGGCATCCCGCTCGACATCATCCAGAAGCACATCAACTTCTGGTTCTCTTACTCGCTCGACCTCTTCGGCGGCGAGATCAGCTCGAACGCGGCTGACTTCTTCGCCGCCGGTTTGAAGGGGCGCTATCAGGAGCAGAAGAATTACGACGAGCACGTCATCGCGAATGAGGTCTTCACTCTGCCCGTGGTCGAGGACGGGCGTCTCGTCGAGCGCGAGGTGCCGATGCGTAACGCCTTGAACGAAGTGCTGCGCGGCGAGTATGTCAGAGACTGCGAGCGCGCTCTGGCGCGTTGGAACAAGTTCATCGCCGCCGAGGGCATTGATGACGCCCTCGCGCTGCCGAGCACGCGCTTCCACCGCCACGTCGGCGAGTACGCCGGTCACTTCTTCGACACCCGCGGCGAACTCATCCCCGAGGAGGAGTTCGAGCGCCGCCGCGACGAGTGGCTCCCGACGCTCGAAGACCGCGAGTACGTCCGCAGCCTCATGCACCCCGTCACCGAGCCCGGCAAGATCGCCAACTGGATCGCCCCGCCCGCCGCCGGCATCAAGGGCAAGCCCTTCGAGTTCGAGTACGTGCGTCTGTAAAGAAAAACCGTACCGCGAGCTGGTCGGGTGTCATAAACGCTAACCCGCTTGCTACGGCTCGCGGTACGGTTTTCAACACCGCCGCGTTGAACTTCTGCCGCCTTCTCGACTGCGGCACGTGGCCGCACTGCTCGAAGATTTAGAGCTAAGCGTGCGGGATGCGCTGTTTCTAACTTCTCGCCCTCGCGCGCCGAACGCCGTCACTTTCGTTAAATCTGTCGGTCGTGTATCCTCTCGGCTGAGCTTATCCACCCCATAATTGAAAGTGATTCGCCGGGGCCGAGTCGGCACTTCGGTTTCGCAGTCTGAGGATGTCTCTGAACCCCACAGTGATGAAGTTCGGCGGCACGTCCGTCGCGGACGCCTCGGCCTTCGCGCGCGTCGCCGACCTCGTGCGAAGGCACGCAGACGAGCGGCCCGTCGTGGTGGTCTCGGCGATGAGCCGCGTCACCGACGCGCTGCTCGAAAGCGTGGGGGTCGCCGCTGAGGGGCGGATCGAAGAGGCGGTCGCATCGCTTGAAGGACACTTCGCGCGCCACATCGAAGTTGCGCGCGCGCTCCTGCGGGTGGAACCTGTGGGTCAGATCGAAGCGGCGGTCGGGCGCGAGCGGGCCGGTCTCATGGAGGCGTTCGCCTCGCTCGCCGCGGGTGCGAGGCCGCGCCCACTCCTGCAAGACCTCGTCGTCTCTTATGGAGAGCGCCTTTCGGCGACGCTGCTCGCCGCCGTGCTCCGCGAAGCGGGGCTCGACGCGCGCTACATTGATGCGCGCTGGTGCATCATCACCGACGAACAGCACGGGCGCGCCACGCCCCTCAAGGACGAGACCGAAGCGAGCACGCGCGCGCATCTCGAACCACTGATCGAGGCGGGCGAAGTGCCCGTCCTCGGCGGCTTCATCGCTTCTTCGGTCAGCGGCGAGACGACGACGCTCGGGCGCGGCGGCTCGGACTACACGTGCGCAACGTCCCCGTCCGCATCTGCGACTCGCGACGTGACGATGCGCCCGACACCGTCGTCTTCTTCGACGCCGAGATGACGCCGCGCACCGTCAAGGCCATCGCCTGCAAGTCGGGCATTCACATCGTCCACATCACTTCGGCGCGGATGCTCGGCGAGCACGGCTTCCTGCGCGCCATCTTCGAGGTCTTCGAGCGCCACCGCACCGCCGTCGACATCGTCACGACCTCGGAGGTCAGCGTCTCGCTCTCGCTCGAAGACACCAGCGCGCTCGAAGCGATTGTCGCGGACCTCAATGCCGTGGGCGCGGTGAGGGTCGAGTCGGGGCGCGCCATCGTCTGCATCGTCGGCGAGGGTTTGCGCAGCACGCCCGGCATCGCGGGCCGCGTCTTCAGCACCATCAAGGACATCAACATCCTGCTCATCTCGCAGGGCGCGTCGAGCATCAACCTGACGTTCGTCATCGAAGAGCAGCACGTCGCCGAGGCCGTCCGACGCCTCCACGCAGCCTTCTTCGAGTGCGCCACATCGGAACTGCTGGCGCACATCGGCGGCGGACAATGAAAAGCCGTGAATGGTAAATGGTGAATCGAGAAAGGCCGTAAATCGTGAATCGTAAATCGTGACAAGCAAGAACCGGATTTACCTTGTCACGATTTACGATTCACGATTTACGATTTACGGTCTTGATGAATTTATTCGAGCTGACGCGGCGGCTGATTGACATCCCTTCGCTTTCGGGCGAGGAGCGGGAGGTCGGGCGCTTCCTCGCGTCTTATCTGGAAGACCTTGGCTACCGGGTCGAATTGCAGGAGGCGGTTGAGGGGCGCGCGAACGTCATCGCGGCGGCGGCGGCGCGGCCCCGCGTCGTGCTCTCGACGCACATGGACACCGTCCCGCCCTTTATCGCTTCCGCGGAGGACGAGACGCACATCGAGGGGCGCGGGGCGTGCGACGCAAAGGGCATCATCGCCGCGCAGATCGCGGCCTGCGAACGCCTGCGCGCTGAAGGGCTGACGGACGTCGGGCTGCTTTTCACGGTTGACGAGGAACTCGGGAGCCTCGGCGCGCGCGAGGCGAACGGCCACCGGATTGCCGCGTCGTGCGAGTTTTTAATCAACGGCGAGCCGACGGAAAATAAGCTCGCCGTCGGCTCGAAAGGCTCGCTGCGCCTGCGCCTCCACGCAAAGGGGCGCGCGGCGCATTCGGCCTACCCGGAGCGCGGCGAGTCGGCGATTGAGAAGCTGCTCGACGTTTTGGCCGACGTGCGCGCGTGCGCGTGGCCGCGCGACGAGTTCTTCGGCGAGACGACCTGCAACATCGGCACCATCGAGGGCGGCACGCGCCCCAACATCATCCCGGCGGAGGCGCGCTCCGACCTGCAAATCCGTCTCGTGACCGAATCGGGGGCCGTCAAAGAAATACTCGAACGCGCGGTGGCCGGGCGCGTGCGGGTGGAATATCTCTCTGTCGCCGAGCCCGTCCGCATGCTCGCCGTCGAAGGCTTCGAGCAGGAGGTCGTGCGCTTCACGACGGACATCCCGTATCTCACGAACTGGGGCACGCCCTTGCTGCTCGGCCCCGGCTCGATTCTCGATGCACACACCGCGCACGAGCGCGTCTCGAAGCGCGAACTCGAAGCGGCGGTTGACCTCTATGCGCGCTTGGCACGCTCGCTGCTGGCGCGCGACGGGACGGGCACGTCGCGTGGGAATCCGGCGGAGGTGATGGGGGGATGAAGCTGGCTTTGATTGGCTACGGGGCGATGGGGAGGCTCGTCGAGACACTCGCGAAGGATGCGGGGCACGAGGTCGGGGCCGTCATCACTTCGCGCGAGGTGTCTGACGGCGCGGGGTCGCTGGCCGAGGGGTTGCGCGGGCATGACGCGGCGATTGACTTTACCGTCGCCGGAGCGGTTCCCTTGAACGTCGAGGCCTGCGTGGCGGCGGGCGTGCCGCTCGTCGAGGGCACGACGGGCTGGGGCGCTCAACTGGACGCCGTGCGGCAAGCGGTCGAGCGCGGGGGCGGCGCGCTCATCTACGGCGCGAACTTCTCGGTCGGCGTCAATCTCTTCTACCGCCTCGTGGCGCACGCCGCCGAGCTGTTCGGGGCCTTCGACTACGAGCCTTTCATCGAAGAGGCGCACCACTCGCGCAAGCGCGACGCGCCATCGGGGACGGCCTTGCGGCTGCGCGAGATTGTCGGCGCGGGCCGGGCGCGCGAAGTCCCCGTCGCCTCGACGCGTGCCGGACACATTCCGGGGACGCACCGCGTCGGCTTTGACGGCCCCGCCGACCAGATTGTCCTCACGCACGCGGCGCGCTCACGCGAGGGCTTCGCCTCCGGCGCGCTCGTCGCCGCCGAGTGGATTCAGGGCAGACGCGGCGTCTACGAATTTTCCGAGACGCTTGACGAAATACTTAAGAGCCGTGAACCGTGACAGGTAAACCGTGACAGGATAAAGGCCTGTTCTTTCCTGTCACGGTTTACCTGTCACGGTTCACGGCTTTTGGAGGTTGAGATGGACGTTGAATGGATGAGGGGTTGCGCGACGGCGCTGGTGACGCCGTTCGCGGGGGACGGGGTGGTTGACGAGGGGCGTCTGCGCGCGCTCGTCGAGCGGCAGATCGAGGGCGGGGTGCGGATGCTGGTGCCGTGCGGGACGACGGGCGAGAGCGCGACAATGACGGAGGAGGAAGACCAGCAGGTCATCGGCGCGACCGTCGAGGTGGCGCACGCGCGCGGGGCGTGGGTCATCGCCGGGACGGGAAGCAACTCGACCGCCGACGCGGTGCGCTACGCGCTCGCGGCGCGCGGGCTCGGCGCTGATGCCCTGCTCGTCGTCGCGCCCTTCTATAACAAACCGACGCAAGCGGGGCTCTACGCGCACTTCCGCGCCGTCGCCGAGGCCGTCCCCGAGACGCCCGTCGTGCTTTATAACGTGCCGGGCCGCACCTCCTCGAACATCTCGGCGGAGACGGTTTTGCGCCTTGCCCGCGACGCGGAGAATATCGTCGCCGTCAAAGAGGCTTCGGGCAATCTCTCGCAGGTCATGGAGATTCTGCGCGCACGACCCCGAGGCTTCCGCGTGCTGTCGGGTGACGATGCGTGGACGCTCGCTCTGGTCGCGCTCGGCGCGGACGGGCTCGTCTCGGTCGCGTCGAACGAAGCGCCCCGCTTGATGTCGCGGATGGTTGACTCCGCGCTCGCGGGCGAGTGGGACGCGGCGCGCGCGCTGCACTACCGCCTGCTGCCGCTGATGGACGTTAACTTCGTCGAGACGAGCCCCGGCCCGGCGAAGGCGGCGCTGGCTTTGATGGGGCTGCTGGAGGAGAATTTGCGCCTCCCGCTCGTCCCCGTCGAAGAGAAGACGCGCGAGCGCGTGCGCGCGTGTCTCAACGAGCTGGGGATTCTGGAGGAGACGACGCATGTCTCTGCGTGAGGGAATCGAAGAGCTGTACGCGCGCGCGGGCGGCGAGTTCGGGGACTCCGACCGCGCGCTCTTCGACGCGTTCAAGGCCGCTCTCAACCGCGGCGAGGTGCGCGCCGCCGAGCGCGACGAGACGGGC
This sequence comes from Acidobacteriota bacterium, assembly GCA_020199995.1. Lineage (GTDB taxonomy): Bacteria > Acidobacteriota > Blastocatellia > Pyrinomonadales > Pyrinomonadaceae > JAIVJM01. The sequence continues at coordinate 36,538 of JAIVJM010000200.1, forward strand.
GTGTGGCACACCAACGCGTGGGTCAAGCGCGGCATCCTCGCGGGCTTCCGCCTCGGCGTGCTCGCCGACATGTCGGCGCATGCTGCGCTTCGCTTCTTCGACAAGGACACGTACCCCGTGCGCCCGACCTCGCTCGCGGACGGCGTGAGAATCGTGCCGGGCGGCTCGTCAGTGCGCGACGGCGTGTATCTTGCGCCGGGGGTGGTGTGCATGCCGCCGATGTACGTCAACGTCGGCGCGTATGTGGATGAGGGGACGATGATAGACAGTCACGCGCTCGTCGGCTCGTGCGCGCAGATCGGGAGGCGCGTCCACCTCTCGGCGGCGGCGCAGGTGGGCGGAGTGCTCGAACCCGTGGGGGCGATGCCGGTCGTCGTCGAGGACGACGTGCTGGTGGGCGGCGGCTGCGGCATCTACGAGGGAACCATCGTGCGCGCGGGCGCGGTGCTCGCCGCTGGCACGATCCTGACCGGCTCGACGCCTGTCTACGACACGGTGCGCGGCGAAATTTACCGGCGCACGCCCGAACGACCGTTGGAGATTCCGGCAGGCGCGGTCGTCGTCCCCGGCACGCGCCGCGTCGAGAATGAGCGCGGACGCGAATGGGGCCTCTCGCTCTACGCGCCCGTCATCGTCAAGTACCGCGACGAGCGGACAGACCGCGCCGTCCAGTTGGAGGACTACTTACGTTGAGCGACTTCGTGCCCGCGCGCCGCCTGCGCGGGATAGAGAAGAGCATGATCCGGCAAATCTTCGACCGCGCGAGGCCGGGGAGCATCAATCTGGGCTTAGGCGAGCCCGACCTGCCGACGCCCGAAGTGATCCGCCGCGCGGCGGTGCGCGTCATCGAAGAAGAGCAGAACGGCTACACCTCGCACGCCGGGCTCCCCTCCCTGCGCGAGCGCGTCGCGGCTGATTATCCGCAACTCGGCGCGACGCCTGATGAAGTCATCATCACCGCCGGTTCGCAGGAGGCTCTCTACCTCGCGCTCCTGACGCTTGTGGACGAGGGCGACGAGGTGCTTTTGCCCGACCCCGGCTTCGTCGCCTACCCGACGATTGTGCGGATGGCCGGGGGTCGCCCCGTCTTCTACCGACTGCCCGCCGCGAATGGTTTCGCCTTCGACGCCGAAGCGTTCCGCCGCGCACTCACGCCGCGCACGAAGGTCGTCGTCTGTATCAGCCCCTCGAACCCGACCGGGCGCGTACTCGCGCGTGAAGACTACCGCGCGATGGCCGGCGCGCTTGAAGACACAAATGCCTATGTCGTGAGCGACGAGATTTACCGGGAGCTTTACTACGCGGAAGAGCGCCCCGCGTCAGTCTCCGAATTTTATCCGGAGCGGACGATCATCGTCAGCGGCCTCTCGAAATCAATGAGCATGACGGGGTGGCGTCTGGGCTGGCTCTGCGGCGGCGGCGACGACGCAGCGGTGGTCAAAAGCGCGCTCATCCTCCACGGCTACGTCACGACCTGCGCCTCGACCGTCTCGCAGAAGGCGGCGCTCGCCGCGTGGACGGACGAGGCCGAACAAGCGCGCGCCGAAAGCCGCCGCATCTTCCGCGGGCGGCGCGACTACCTGCTCGATCTACTTTCGAGCGAACTACGTTTACGCGCCGTCGCGCCCGACGGGGCTTTCTACGTAATGGCTGACGTGAGCGCCTACGGCGACTCTCGTCGCGCGGCCGAGATGTTCCTCGAACACGGCGTCATCACCGTGCCCGGCGCGGCCTTCGGCGCGGAGGGGGAAGGTTACTTACGCGTCTCCTTCTGCGCCGACCTCCCCGTCATCGCCGAGGGCGTGCGAAGGATGAAAGAGGCGTTGAAAGCACATTAGGCGAGAGCCGCGGATAAAATCCTCGACGGGGGCGGAAGAATGCGAATGACAGCCCCGGCAGGGGCGGAAGAATTTAGCCCACGGCGCGAGCCGTGGGGATAGCAGAAGAAATTTGTGAGGAGCCCCGGAGGGGCGAAAGAAAAGCGAGACTCGTTCGTGCTCAAGGTTGAATTTCTTTCGCCCCTCCGGGGCTCCACATGTTTTCATTGTCGCTGATTCCCACGGCTCACGCCGTGGGCTAAAATCTACCGCCCCTTTCAGGGGCTTTGAATTGGTTAAAATCTATCGCGCCTCATGGCGATTAAACTGATTTTGCCGGAGCGGGATTTTCGGAGGCTTAACATGAGCAAGAAGTACAGGGTCGGGATTCTGGGCGCGACGGGGACGGTGGGGCAGCGGTTCATTCAACTGCTGGAGGGCCACCCGCAGTTCGAGTTGACGGCGCTGGCGGCTTCCGACCGCTCGCAGGGAAAGCCTTACCGCGAGGCGTGCGCGTGGCGTCTGCCGGGCGAAATGCCTTTGGCGGTTCACGCGCTCGAGGTGCAGCCGCCTGAGCCGCCGCTCGACTGCGAGCTGGTCTTTTCGAGTCTGCCGGGAGGGGTGGCGCGCGAATCCGAGGAGGCTTTCGCGCGCGCGGGCTACGCGGTCATCAGCAACTCTTCAGCCTTCAGGATGGACGAGGACGTGCCGCTCCTGATACCGGAAGTCAACCACGAGCATCTCGCGCTGCTCGACGCGCAAAGACAGGCGCGCGGTTTCGAGAAAGGCTTGATCGTGACGAACCCGAACTGCTCGACGATCATGCTCGCGCTCGCGCTCGCGCCGCTCCATGCGCGCTTCGGGGTCGAGGCGGTGGTCGCGACGACGATGCAGGCGCTCTCCGGCGCGGGCTACCCCGGCGTCGCCTCGCTCGACATCACGGACAACGTGCTGCCCTTCATCGAGGGCGAAGAGGAGAAGGTCGAGACCGAGACGCTGAAGATTCTCGGGCGCGTGGCGGGCGCGCGCGTCGAGCCCGCGACGTTCGCGGTGAGCGCGCAGTGCAACCGCGTCAACGTCACCGACGGCCACATGGCCGCCGTCCGCGTCAGGCTCGCGCAAGGGGCCGACTTGGAAGAGGTGCGCGCGGCATTCTCGTCCTACACTTCGCTGCCGCAGGAATTGAAGCTGCATTCCGCGCCCGCGCGGCCCGTCGTCGTGCGCGACGAGCCAGACCGCCCGCAGCCCCGGCTCGACCGCGACGCCGGACGCGGGATGAGTGTCATGGTCGGGCGCGTCGCCCGCGACCGCGTGCTCGACTACCGCTTCGTCGCCCTCAGCCACAACACCGTCCGCGGCGCGGCGGGCGCGGCCATCCTCAACGCCGAGCTTTTAATCGCCACGGGAAGACTCTAGAAGAAATGCGGAATGATGAGTGATGAATAATACCGACTTGCGAAACAAAATAGGGTTGTGAGGAGGAGAAGAAGAGGCGGGGGCAAGCCCCCTTCCCGACTGCGCGATGTGAACTTGAGCGGTTCAAGTTTAAGCCGCGCAGTCGGGAAGGGGGCTTGCCCCCGCTCCCTTAGTTTATTCCGCAAGCTGGTATCAGAAGCTAGTTGTCTTTATTCATCATTCATCATTCATCATTCATCATTCATCATTCATCATTTCCATCTTGTGCTAGTCTCTCGCGAATGGAGTGGTGGCAGGAGGTGGTCGTCGCGGCGGCGGCGTTCGCGGCGGGGCTTATCAACTCGATTGCGGGCGGCGGGACGCTGCTCTCTTTCCCGGCGCTCATCTGGTTGGGCCGCGACTTCCTCATCCTCTTCGCGACGCTCCTCGTGGCCGTGCAGGAGCCCATCTCGCAGCGCCTCGGGCGCGCCGAGGGCGAGCGGCCTTCGCGCGCGTGGTGGGTTGGGGCGATTGTGTTCCAGTTTCTGGTCGGCGTGTACGGGGGCTATTTCGGCGCGGGGATCGGCATCCTCATGCTGGCGGCGCTCGGGCTGCTCGGCTTCGCCGACATCCACCGGATGAACGCGCTCAAGAACGTGCTCGCCATCTGCATCAACGGCGTCGCCGCACTCTACTTCATCCTCTCGGGCGCGGTTATCTGGGTTGACGTGCTGGTGATGACCTTCGCCGCCATCGCGGGCGGCTACTCCGGCGCGCGTCTCGCCTACCGACTCGGGCGGCGCTTCGTCCGCTACGCCGTCATCGCCATTGGCCTCGTGATGGGCGTCTCTCTCTTCTTCAATTGAAGAAAGTCAGAAGTCCGCAACGATGAACGATGAACTGAAAGACGGAAGGCAGTTGTTTTCAGTTCATCGTTCATCGTTGCGGACTTCTGCGTTTGCCTTCACGGGCTTCGTGCGCTGAAGGTGTCGCCCTGTCTCATGTCGCCGGTCTCAAGGCCGCGGCGGAACCAGCGCGCGCGCTGCTCGGAGCTGCCGTGGGTGAAGGAATCGGGGACGACGTACCCTTGCGCCTCGCGCTGGAGGCGGTCGTCGCCGATGGCCGAGGCGGCGCTGAGCGCCTCCTCGAAGTCGCCGGGCTCGATGATCCCCCTCTGCTTGGCATAGTGCGCCCAGACTCCGGCGTAGAAGTCGGCCTGAAGTTCGAGGCGGACGGAGAGCTGGTTGGCCTGTGCCTCGCCCGCGCGGGCCTGCATCGCCGTCACCTTGTCGGATGTCCCGAGCACCTTCTGGATGTGGTGGCCGATCTCGTGCGCGACGACGTAGGCCTGCGCGAAATCGCCGGGCGCGCGGAACTGCGTGCGCAGCTCGCGGAAGAAGGAGAGGTCAATGTAGACCTTCTCGTCGCCGGGGCAGTAGAACGGACCGACCGCCGCGCTGGCCTGCCCGCAGGCCGAGCTGACCTGATTGGTGAAGAGGACGAGCGTGGGCTTCCGGTACTGCCGGCCCTGCTGCCGGAAGAGGTCGCTCCAGACGTCCTCGGTCTCGGCCAGCACGACGCGCGTGAACTTCGCCAGCTCGTCTTCCGCCGGGTTCACCTGCCGCGTGGTCTGCGTCCCCGTCGAGGGGTCGCCGCCCTGCGACTGGTCGAGCAGCGTGCGCGGGTCCACGCCGAACAGGAGCGCCACGACCAGCAGAACGATTCCGCCGAGACCGCCCCCGACCGCTAAGCCCCCGCCGCCGATGCCCCTTCTGTCTTCTACGTTCCCACTCTCACGCCGGCCTTTCCAGAGCATAGTTTTTCAGTCTCCCTCCGTCTTCTTAGTTACGGCCCGCCGATTAGTTACGGCCCGCCGACGGGCGTCGTGGTCGTCGCTTCGGCTTCCCTCGCGCGCTCGCGGCGTCTGCATGGTCTTGACGGCCCGCCCGGCCTTCAAATCCTTCGCGGCCCGCGCGGCCCGCTCGCGCTCGCCTTGCCGGTGCAGCCGGTACGCGCGGACGAAGAGCGCAATGGCCGTCCACGTGCCGATGAAAGCCAGCGGGTAGGTGACGCCGCGCGGCCACTTGACGGCGACGATTGAGAGCAGCAGGAGCGCCGACGCCGAGAAGCCCATGATGCGCGCCTCGGCGGGGCCGAGCAGTCGCCGGTTGGTGATCGCAGCCCGCACGGCGCTCCCGATGCCGAGCGCCCCGGCGGCGGCGCGGCCCGCGCTCCCCTTCCCGCTCCGGCGGCTCGTCCGGGGACGTTGCGGGTTGTCGGGGTGCGCGAGCGGCCTCACCTTCCGGCGTCCGCTGATGACGATCTCGGTCGCGTTTTCGAGGTCTTCGACGTACATCTCCTCCATCCGGCGCGCGAAGCCTTCGTCCTCGACCGTCACGTCCAGCTCCCAGTTGCCCATCCAGCTCGCGATGTTGAGGTTGGTCGAGCCGACGCGCGACCAGCGACCGTCGGCCACCGCGGTCTTGGCGTGGATCATCGAGCCGTTCCACTCGAAGACGCGCACGCCCGCCTCCAGCAGCGAGCGGTAGTTGGCGCGCGAGAGCGCACTGATGACACCGATGTCGCTCGAACCCGGGACGAGCAAACGCACGTCCACGCCGTCCTCCGCCGCCGCGCGCAGGGCCTGCACGTAAGTCGTCGTTCCGACGAAGTAGGCGTCAGTCAGCCACAGGCACTTGCGCGCCCCGGCGGCGACGAGCTGTTCGAGCCGGTAGACGCTCAAAGTGTTCGGCTCGCTCCCGATGATGCGCAGCGCGATCTCGCCCGCCTCCGGTATCGAGTCGCGCGCGGGCAAATCCTCCACGGGGATGGCTGGGCCGCCCGTCGCCGCCCAGACGCGCGAGAACGCGTGTTCGATGTCCGCGAGGGCCGGGCCGCGAATCTCGACGCCCGTGTCGCGCCAAGGGGCCTGCTGCTTCTCGGGCCGCCCCATCCAATCCTTCCCCACGCAGAGGCCCATCACGAAGCCGACCTCGCCGTCCACGGCGATCATCTTCCGGTGGTCGCGGTTGAGCATCCCGAACGGCTCGTCGAACCTCGGCGGATTGAAGCCGCGCACCTCGACGCCCGCCTCGCGCAGCGCGCGCCAGAAGCCGCGCGACGTTTTACCGAGCGAGCCCAGCCAGTCGTAGACGAGGCGCACGCGCACGCCCTCGCGCGCCTTCGCCTTGAGCGCCTCGGCGAACTGTTGACCGACTTCGTCCTCGTGGATGATGAAGCTCTCGAAGTGAATCGTGCGGCGCGCCGCCGCGATGGCTTCGAGCCACGCCGGGTAGTTCTCGGCGGCGTCCTTCAGGAGCCGCACTTCGTTGCCGCGCACGAGCGGCGCGCCCGTCGTCCGCTCATACGCCTGATCGACGAGGCGGCGGGTCGGCGAATCGGTCTGTTCCGTCGGGTGGATCGCTGTCGTCATGCCGGTACTGTTCCGAAAACCACACTCCCCCGAACCCTTTTTGTCCGGGGCTCAAAGATTCCTGTTGCGGGGCGGAGGGCGTCACCAACATAATAGCGCGAATGAGTGAAGCCACGAACGCCAAACGACGCGCCGGCGAAAAGTCGGTCGAATACATCGAGGACGGGATGACCGTCGGGCTCGGGACGGGCTCGACCGCCTATCACATGGTGGCGCGCCTCGGCGAGCGAGTCCGCGAGGGACTCAGGGTGCGCTGCGTCCCGACCTCGCGGCGCACCGAAGAGCAGGCCCGGGCTCTTGGCATCCCGCTCGTCACCTTCGCCGAAGTCAGGCAGCTCGACCTCACGATTGACGGCGCGGACGAGATCGGCCCCGACCTCGCGCTCATCAAGGGCGGCGGCGGCGCGCTGCTCCGCGAGAAGCTCGTCGCCGCGGCCTCGCGGCGATTCATCATCATCGCCGACGCGGGCAAGCGCGTCGCCGCGCTCGGCCAATTCCCGCTCCCCGTCGAGGTCGTGCCCTTCGCTTGGGAGGTCACGACGCGCCGCGTCGCGAAAGTTGTGGGCGTCGAACCCTCGATGCGCCGCGCGGGCGCGGACGCTTACCTCACCGACAACGGCAACTATATCCTCGACTGCGCGTGCGGCGAGATCACGGACCCGGTTCGCATGGAGCGCGAGCTGAAGCTTCTGCCCGGCGTTGTCGAGTCCGGCCTCTTCGTCAGGATGGCCGACCTCGCCATCCTCGCCGCCGAAGACGGCGAGCTGGAAATCCTCGAAAGACGTGCATAGGGTCAACGGGTGCGGACACATCTAACTTTGCTCCTCGCCTCTTCGTGGGCGCGCTCGCTCATCGCCTTCCTCGTCCGGACAGGTATCTTCGGCCCTTTCCTGCTCGAGGCGCTCGACTCATCCTTCTTCTACGTGCCGCTCGCAAACGAGCTGCTGCTCTTCGCGCTCATCCACCAGAGCACAGGGCCGGGGTGGATGTGGATGATCTACGCGCTCTCGGGCGCGCTCGGCTCGGTCGTCGGCGTCTTCGCGCTCGACCTCCTCATGCGCCGCGTGGGCGCCGAGGGCATCGAGCGGCTCGTCACGCCGAAGCGCTTCAAGCGCATCAAGTCGAAGATGGAGAGCCACGCGGGCTGGGTCGTCTTTCTGGCTTCCGCGCTGCCGCCGCCCTTCCCCTTCCGCGTTACCCTCATGTCGGCCTCCGCTCTCCAGTGCCCGCGCGCCGTCATCCTCGCCGCCGTCTTCTTCGGGCGCGTCTTGCGCTTCGCCGCCGAGGCGCTCCTCATCCTCTACTTCGGTCAACGCTTCCTCAAGTTCATGAACTCGGAGGCCTTCGAGTACGTCATCTACGGCTTCGCCCTCGTCGCGCTCGTCGGCAGCGCCTTCACCATCTACAA
>JAIVJM010000135.1 GCA_020199995.1 Acidobacteriota bacterium
AGCGACGCCCGCGCGCAATGCGGACGGCTGTCCCGCCGTAGGCTTCGGCTCCGGGGGTCGAGCCCGCGACCGAGGCCTGCGTAACTCGTCCCGCCTCGTCGTAGCTCACCGTGACTCTCACCGACTTCGGCCCCGAGGGGGCTGCGGGCGTCGGTGAAGCGGGCTTAGCGGCCAGACTGCCTGCCCCGTCATCTTTCTTCGCGCGCTCTTCGGCCTTACGCTCGCGCTCGCGTCGCTCGCGTGTTTCGCGCTCGCGCACTCGGCGCGCCTCTTCAGCGGCTGCGCTGTCGGCGTTACCCGCGTCGGCGGGGGCCGCCTCGGACGATGCGGGGGCCGGGTTGTCGGGGGCCGCTTCGCCTTCGGCCGGGGCCGGGGGCTGCGCCGCCGAGGGCTGCGACGCGTCCGCCGCCGGAGACGAGGCGCTCGCCGCGGACTTGCCGGCGAAGCGACCCGAAAGCGGGATCGCGGCCACCGCGCAGACGAGAACGACGCTCGCCGCCACGCCCATCAACAGCCATTTCCTTTTGCTCGCGCCGCTGCCGCTCGCGCCGTCAACCATCATTGAGAGGGGGACCTCGGACGAACTCGAAGAGACGTCGCTCTCCCGCGCGTCCGCGTCATGCGCCGACTCGCTCTCGCCGAGGCGCTCGACCTGCTCGAACATATGCGACACGTCGGACTCCGAAGGCATCCATCCGCCGAAGGCGTCGGCCTCGCTCGGCGAGATTCCCTCGTCGAGGCGGCGCAGTCCTTCGAGCACAACCTGCGTCCACGTCTGGTTGATCGTCCGGCGCGTCGGGAGCACTTCCGGGCTGAAGTCGAAAGCGGCGTTCGGCAGCGTCAGAGAAAAATAGACGGCCTCGTCCCCGCTGAGGAGCCCGACCTTGGCGTCGTACAGCTCGCCGTCCTTGATGAAGAAGACGCTGTGCCCGCGCTGGTAGTCAATCTTGAGCCGCCCGGTCTTCCGCTGATTACAGAAGAACTCGATCAATTCGGCCAGCGACATGTCGCTAAGCTGTCCGGTCAGTGCCATAAATATTCCTCTTTACCCGGGATGGGATTTACTTTCGTCGGAAGGCCGCGCCGGGACTGTGAGCGCCCGCGCGTTCGAGATGTCAAAGTGAAGAGCGTGCCGGGGGTTGACGTCGCCGCGCTGGCGGCGGGTGAGAGTCCCGCGTCAGCCGCGCGGCTGACGCGGGATTCGGTCGAAAGCATTCTCAATCATTGCCCGAGGCTGAAGTTGTAGGTGATGAGGCCGGAGACTTTGACGGGCTGGCCCGTAAGCAGCGTCGGGGAGAAACGCGCCTGCCTCGCGGCCTGCTCCGCTGCCATCTGCAACAGGACCGGTCCCTTCAAGGCCTTCGCCGAGATTACCTTGCCCGTCCCATCAATGACGACCTCGACTTCGACCGTGCCGCTGGCACGCGCGCGCCGGGCGTTTTCGGGGTACGTGGGCGCAGGCAGTTTGAGAGCCTTGCCGTTAAGAATTCCGCCCGAGACAGGCTTGAGCGGGCCATGCGCGGCGGGCCTCAAAGGCGCTTCGCCGTCGCCCTTGACGACGGGGCCGCCCGCGGCGGCGGCGCTCGAATTGTTCGAGAGCAGCGTCGGGTTAGCTATCGAAGCCTTGTCGAGCGAGGCGAGCACGAGTGGGGCGGAAGCGTTCTTCCTCGCGGCGCTCGCGGCGGCCGGCGGCGCGGGGTTATTGACCGGCGCGGACGGCTTGGGTTGCGATGCGGCTTCGTTCGCCCGCGCGTTCGAGGCTGCGGGCGACGGCGAGGGCGACGGCGACGCGGCGGCGGCGGCGGCAGGCGCAGGAGGCGCGGAGGGCTGCGCCGCGGGCTGCGCTGCGGGCTGCGCCGCGGGCTGCGACATCTTCGCGACCATCGTCTCGTCGAGGTAGTAGGCGATGGTGCGGTAAGTCACCTCCGAGGGCTCGAAGGTCAGCTTGCCTCCTTCGATGACCGCCACCGAGGTCGTCATCTTCACCCAGTTGCCGACGGCGTCGAACTCGTAGCTGTAAATCTCTTTGCTCAGGAGCGACCCGTCCTCATGGTGGAGGGTCATCTCGATCATGTTCCCCTTCTCGTCGTACTTGTAATTCTCCTTGCCCGTCAGCGATCCGCCCGCGGCCAGGAAATACGCGTTGTCGACCTTGTTCCCCTTGTTGTCGTAGGTCGTCGTCTCAAGCACGGCGCGCGCGCCCTCGAAGGGCTTCCCGTTCTTGACGTTGATCTTTGACGTCTCGGTCTTGACGCGGCGCACGGGCCCGAGGAGCCCGTCCTGCTCGCGGTCGTTGACGGCGAGCGTCAGGGAAAGAAACGAGAAGTGAGGGCGCGTCAAGGCGTGCCTCTGAGTCGGGCGTGCGAAGGTCGGAGAGGCGGACACCGCCGCGAGGAGAACCAGCAGCAGGGTCAGGTTAATTCGTGTGAGCATGACTTTACACTCCTGAAGAGTTTTATCGAGTAATAGAGTTCAGCGGCCAGAGGTGGGTTTTGAGCGCCGCGATAGAACTACCCGACGCCTTTGGGGCAAGGCAGGAGGCTGTCAGAGACGTTTCCGCGAAATCGCGCCCGGCGGAAGATCGAAGACTGGGGCCGATTTGAGATCGGCGGCGTGAGTGTCGGACCGGCGGCGTAACCGTAGAAGCTACGAAAGATACGCTCCCTTCAAGCCCGTCCGAGAATCTCGATGTACTATCCCACAAGACGCTCGCTGCGTGCAAAAGCAGCAGCCAAAACATTATACATAACAAACACAGTTTGTCCATACAAAACATTTGGCAACCATCGGGAAGGACAAAAATCTGATTTTGGTACCTGACTGAGGTCAAAATCAGGGATGAAAATGGGAAAAGTTCAGTCGGAGAAGAGCGAGGTCATCCGCTCGGTCGTGAGGGCCGCGCGCGCGGCTTCATAGGCCTGGCCGACGCTGATGTCCGTCACCGTGCGGGCCGAGACGACGCGGTGGCGCTCGCCGGGAGGGATGTAGCAGTTGAACATCGGGTGTTGTTCCATGAGGATGACGACGGGCGTGCCGACGGCGGCGGCGATGTGCATCGGCCCCGTGTCGTTCGAGACGAAGACTGAGAGGCGCGCCGAGGCGGCGGCGAGCTGCGGGATGGTGAGGCGGTCGAACACGACCGTCGAGGGCGGAAGCGCCGCGCGCATCTCGCGCACCTTCTGCCGCTCCTCCGGCCCCGCGAACAGTACGACGCGCACCGAGTCGTTGCGCACCAGCCGCCACGCCAGTTCCGCGAAGCGCTCCGGCGGCCAGCAGCGGCTCGGGTGTCCCGCGCCGGGGAAGATGCCGACGAGCGGGGCGTCCCGACCGGCCTTCGCCTTCTTCAAAAGCTCCTCGACCGCGCGGCTGTCCTCCTCGCGCACGGGCAGGCGCGGCACGCGCGACACCGGGCCGACGCCGAGCGGCGCGAGGACGTCGAGGTAGCGGTCAATCGCATGCTTCCGGCGGTCTTCGACGGGAGGGCGCGGGCGGAAGTTCGAGAGGTAGTCGAGCGAGCGCGTCGGCCTGCGCGCGTAGAGGCGCTCGCGCGCGCCCGAGAGGAAGCCGAGGAGGTTCGTCTCGGAGAGGCTGTGGAGGTCAATGACGAAATCGAAGCGGCGTCGGCGGACATCCAAAGCGAGTTGGCCGATGCGGAAGACGGAGAGCGCCTTCGGCCCGTCGCGCAAAGCGACGCGGTCAACGGCGAGCGTCTCGTCGGCGACTCCGGCCAGTTCGACCAACGCCCCCGCGGCCCGCCCCACCGCGACTGTCACGCGCGCGCGCGGAAACTTCTGCCGGATGGCCGCGAGCGCCGGCATGCTCAGCACCACGTCGCCGAGCTGGCCGAAGTCAATGACGAGGATGTTTTGCGGGTCGAGGTTCATCACAGAAGGATAACGCAGGCGCGGCTCACTTCGTTTCGAGCAGGGAGTGGCCGCCCATCTCGGCGGGTTTCTCGATGTTGAGGAGGGAGAGGATGGTGGGGGCGACGTCTTCGAGGGCTCCGGCGTCGCGGAGGGTCGAGGTGCGCAAAGATTCGTCGATGAGGTGGAAGGGAACGAGGTTGGTGGTGTGCGCGGTGTGGGGT
>JAIVJM010000136.1 GCA_020199995.1 Acidobacteriota bacterium
GGGGGCGGCAGGTGCGGGCGCGGGTGAGGTTCTGGGGGGGGCTCAAGGAGGTGGTGAGGGAAGGCGGGAGGGTGCTGGTGGAAGTGGGCGGCGGGATGGGGCTGGGCCGGATCGTGAGGCAGGGGGGGATGACAGGGGTGACGGTGTGCGAGACGCTGCGGAGTGAGGGCGGTGAGTACGAGCGGGTGGTGAGGGCGGTGGGGGAGGCGTGGAGAGGGGGCGGAGAGGTTGACTGGGAAAAGTATTACGGGGGTGAGCGGAGGAACCGGGCGGAGGCGCCGGGCTACGCCTTCCAGCGCCAGCCTTTCTGGTTTACCAAAGCACCTATCAAACAAAACGACTTGCAAAGTGTAAATGAAGTTAGAGGAGACGCCGCCGGGGATAATGGTTCTGCTGCGCCCGTTACGGCGCAGGTCTTCAATCAAGAGGGAGCGGACAGAGCGATGATGCAACAACAACATGCGCAACAATCCGGTGCGGAACAATCCGGTGCGGGTCGTCGTTACCGGGAGATTTTGAGAATCCTCAGAGGCTTGGTTGTTGACCTGATAGGGGTCGATGAGAGCGAGCTGGACAATGATAAGACCTTTTTGGAATCGGGCGTGGACTCTCTCCTGCTGATCCAGCTCAACCGCGCGGTACATAAGAAATTTAACATCAAGATAGAACTCAATCAGTTGTTCGAGGAGTTGACGACGCTAAACGCCGTGGCCGCATATCTCGACGAGAAAGGCGCTCAAGTGGAGCTACCGCAAGAAGCGCCTGGGAGCATTCCAGAAGTCAAAACGCTTACACGCGAGGCACACACGGGACAGGAGGCACACACGGAACAGTTGGAACGAATCGAGCCGCCCATGATTTCACAATCGCCGTCTTACCCAAGACCGTTGACGGCAAACTCCACAGGGGTTGAACAGATTTTCCAGCAACAGCTTGAAATAATGGCTCGCCAGCTAGACCTGCTTCAACGCAACGGTCATCAGGCCTCAACAGAGGCCAGCCCCATTACTCAGGCAGCCGCAACAGCTACTCAAGCGATTCCGGCGGCAGCCGCGACACAAGCCCGCCCTGAATCCATTCGGATGTCGAGCCAGACCTCCCACTCTCTCCCTTCATCGGTGAGCTTGCCGCCGCCGCCCGAGCCTTATAATCCCCACAGTCCCTTTCAGGTAGAGCTGAAAGAGCAAATTACCGACGCACAGCGCGCACATCTTCAGAAAGTAATCGCCGAACACAGCAGCCGAACCAGGACTTCCAAGTCGCACACACAGCAAATCCGCTCCAAAGTTGCGGACAGCATGACTTCAAATGGTTTCCATGTCTTATGGAAAGAGATGGTCTACCCCATCGTCGCCGAGCGAGCGCAGGGCGCAGAGCTGTACGATGTCGATGGAAACCGATACGTTGATATTACGATGGGCTTCGGCGTCCACTTGCTCGGTCATGCTCCGGCCTGTGTCACCGATGCGATACAGAAGTCTCTGAAGACGGGCATACCCCTTGGGATGCAATCCAGGCTCACGGGGAAAGTGGCAGATTTAATCTGTGATTCGACGGGGATGGAGCGAGTATCCTTCTCCAATTCCGGCACAGAGGCCGTGATGGCCGCCATACGCATCGCCCGTACCGTCACGCGCCGCAATAAGATCGCCGTGTTCGCGGGTTCATATCACGGCTGGTCTGACCTGACGCTCGCACGAAAAGTCGGCGGCGCGCAATCCACCAGAGCCGTCCCGCTCGCGCCCGGCATTCCCGATAAGACCATCGAGGAAGTGATCGTCCTCGACTACGGCTCACCCGCCGCGCTGGAGATTCTCCGCGCGCAGGGCGACGAGCTGGCAGCCGTGCTGGTCGAGCCGGTGCAGAGCCGCCGGCCAGACCTCCAGCCGAAAGAATTTCTTCAGAACCTGCGCGCGCTCACACGGCAGGCAGGTACGGCTCTCATTTTTGACGAGATGATCACAGGCTTTCGCGTCCACCCCGGCGGTTGCCAGGCGTGGTTCGATGTCAAAGCAGACCTTGTTATCTACGGTAAAGCGCTGGGCGGCGGGCTGCCGATCGGCGTTGTGGCGGGTGCGGCTGCTTACATGGACGCGGTTGACGGCGGCTTCTGGCGCTATGGCGATAGCTCGATCCCCTCTGCCGAAAAGACTCTCATCGCCGGAACATATTGTAAGCATCCGCTGGTGATAGAGACGGCCCACGCTATCTTGAATCACCTGAGAGAGAGAGGGGACTCCTTACAGGAGGGGCTCAATCGCCACACTTCCGACCTCATCGATTCTCTCAACGAGTATTGCGTGGAGAATAGAATCCCCGCCAGATTTGTAAATTTCGGCTCGCTCTTCCGTGTGATGTTTCTGGGGGCGCAGCGTTGGGCGAGTCTCTTCTATTATCTGCTTCTGACGCGCGGCATCTTTGTGCTCGACGGCGGAAACTTCTTTCTTTCGACAGCACACAATGCTGACCATATTAATCACATCACGGAGGGCATCAGGGAGAGTCTCACAGAGATGATGCGGTATGGTTGGCTGACCGAGTCTCAGTCCGAGCAGTCGAAGTCGCCTGCGCCACAGCCCGAAGTTAAAGAAACGCGCCGTCAGGAAGCAGCCGAACTGCAAGCCGCCGACGTTACAGGTGAGGTCACAGACGCGGCGGCACGAGAGGTCAAGGCCGTGCCGTTGACGGAAGGACAAAAAGAGCTGTGGGTGATTACGCAGCTCGGGAGCGATGCTTGCCGCGCCTTTAATGAGAGCATCTCGCTACATATTCGCGGCAAGCTCGATCGGGCTCTGCTCTGTCGCTCCATACAGACGTTGGTGGATCGCCACGAAGCCCTCCGCACCACCTTCAGCCCTGACGGCGGCGAGCAGTATATCCATCCGCGTCTCTCAATTGACATCCCCTTCGTTGACCTCTCAGACCTGAGCGAGGCGGAGGCCAAAGAGAGCTTGGCCGCCGCACTGGGGGAAGAAAGCGACGAGGTTTTTGATCTGGTGCGAGGCCCCATCATTCGCGCCAAGCTGTTTAAGCTTAGTCGCGAGGAGCACATCTGCTCTCTGACCCTGCATCATATTCTTAGCGACGGCTGGTCTTTCGGCATCCTGATTAAAGACCTGGCGGCGATTTACAGCGCGGAAAAGAATGGGTCTCCCCTCAACATCACGGCGACGCCGCGCCTGAGCGATTACGTCCAAAACCAGGCGGTAACTCAGCAGCACGACGATGCGGCGGCTGAAGCTTATTGGTACAGCCAGTTGTCGGATGTCACGCATCTTCTGCAACTCCCGTCGAGGATGACCCGTCCCTCCATCCCGACTTTTGAAGGCTTCAAATTAAGGACATCGCTTTCGGCTGAGCTGACAAGCAAATTGGTGGAGTTGAGCAAGAAGTGCGGATGCACGCTCTACGTCGTGCTCCTCGGCGGCTACAACCTGCTGTTGCACACGCTCACAGGTCAGCGCGAATTGCTCGTCAGCGTTCCGGCGGCCGGGCAGGTCGCGGAAGACAACAGGGATTTGGTCGCGTACTGCGTCAACATGCTCCCGCTGCGAAGCCGCCACGCAGGCGATAAAACCGTCGCCGAGTATCTGAAAGCCCAGCGCGAAACTCTGCTCAAGGC
This sequence comes from Acidobacteriota bacterium, assembly GCA_020199995.1. Taxonomy (GTDB): domain Bacteria; phylum Acidobacteriota; class Blastocatellia; order Pyrinomonadales; family Pyrinomonadaceae; genus JAIVJM01. The sequence continues at coordinate 3,623 of JAIVJM010000136.1, forward strand.
TTACGAGTACAAATCTTTCAACGTGAATTACATGCTGCGGAAAATACATCCCGAGCGTCAATTCCGCCCGGGAGCAGTTTTCAATCTCGACTTTGCCGCCCAGCCGATGGCGTTTGCCGACCTGGATTTGGAGCTACAGTCAAATACCAACAGCTCCGCTAAATTCGATATTTACCTGAACGCCATAAAGCGACCCGACGAGATTGAACTGCTCTGGGAGTGTAACAAAGGAGTCATAGATTCAGAGCTGGCATCGAGAATGACCAGCTATTTGCCGACCTTGCTCGAATGGATGGTGAGTAATCCTGAGCGTAAACTCTCCGGCCTCTCTCTCCTCTCGGGCCGCGAGCGACAGCTCGTCGTCTACGATTGGAATAATACTGCCCGCCACTTCAATCGCCACCTCTCCCTCCCTCAGCTCATCTCTCAACAAGTCGAGTATCTCAACCGCTCCACCGAGATGATCGTCGCCCTGCTCGCCGTCCTCAAAACCGGCGCCGCCTACCTCCCCCTCGACCTCAGCTATCCTCCCGCGCGCATCCAATGGATTTTATCTTCTCTCAACGTCTCCTGCCTGCTCACACAGAGTTGGCATCTCCCTTTCATCGAAGAGATGACCGCATCTGTTCCCACACTCTCCGACGTGATCTGCCTCGATCAAGGCAGCCTCGGCGTCGAACCCGGACCCGGCATCAGTTGGCGCTGCTGGAGCGAACATCAGCTACACACGCTGCCCGACACGCAGTTGAACGTCGAAGTCCAGGGCAGCGACATCGCCTATGTCATCTTCACCTCCGGCTCGACCGGCACGCCCAAGGGGGTGGTGGTCGAGCACCGTGCCGTCGTTAACTTGATCGACTGGGTCAACCGTGAGTTCTCTATCGGCGCATCAGACCGCGTCCTGTTTATCACCTCGCTGTGCTTCGACCTGTCGGTCTACGACATCTTCGGGCTGCTGGCGGCCGGGGGGTCGATACAGGTGGTGCCGGACGAGGATTTGAAAGAGCCGCGCCGGCTGGTCGAGCGGCTGTGGGAGGACGGGGTCACGTTCTGGGACTCGGCGCCGGCGGCGCTCCAGCAGCTCGTCGGCGTGATGGGCGAGGCGCGCGAGGAGTTGAAGAACAGTAAGCTGCGGCTGCTGTTTTTGAGTGGAGACTGGATACCGGTGCGGATGCCGGGCGAGGTGAGAGAGTTGATAGGTGGAGTGGAAGTGGTGGCTCTGGGAGGGGCGACGGAGGCGACGGTGTGGTCGAACTACTATCGAGTGGGAGAAGTAGACGAGAGGTGGGCGAGCATCCCATACGGGAAGCCGATCCAGAACAGCCGGTACTACATCATGGACAGGGGGTTGCAGAACACGGCGGTGGGAGTGGCGGGAGACCTCTACATCGGAGGGGAGTGTTTGAGCGTGGGCTACATCAACGAGGCGGAGTTGACGGCGGAGAAGTTCATGCCGGACACGTTCTCAAGAGAGCCGGGGGCAAGGATCTACAAGACGGGAGATATGGCGCGCTACCTGCCGGACGGGGACATCGAGTTTCTCGGCAGGATAGACCACCAGGTGAAGGTCAGAGGGTATCGCATCGAGCTGGGAGAGATCGAGGCGGTGCTGGCGCAGCACCCACAAGTCAGAGAGGCCGTAGTGTTAGCAAAGGGAGAGCACACCGGAGACAAGAGGCTCATCGCATACATGGTCAGCCGAGCAGAAGAACAGCCAGCCGTGAGTGAGATGAGGGAGTACCTGCGGGAGAGGCTGCCGGAGTACATGATGCCCGCCGGGTTCGTGTGGGTGGAGAGGATGCCGGTGACGGCGAACGGGAAGCTGGATAGAGCACCCTGCTCGCCATGCAGACGCTCATCCGTATACGCAGCATCTTTGAGATTGAGTTACCATTAAGAACATTTTTTGAATCTCCTACGATAGCTCTGCTCGCACAAGCCTTGATTTCGCATGAGGCGGAAAGTGGGAGCGTTGAGCGCATGGCAGAGCTGCTCTGTCATATCAAGACCGTTTCACCAGAATCGAAAGCAGAAATGGAACGCATGAAACCAGAAATGAATTCTATGAGCCATAAAGCTACATAGAAAGGTAATGTGACTATCCATTCTTTCAGTGAAATAACGAGCCATGATTACTCGATTGCAGCCATAAGCTGAACTCTGGCTGATAGCATGTAAACAAGGTTGTTGGGAGAGTACCTGCCATCCCTCATAGAACAACAACTCGCCATTGAGATCGGTAGCGCGCTGAGTGGTCGTATGATGGTTTCATCAGCAAGCGGACTCTGCCCTTCCACGATAACTCGTGTCACGCGTCGCGACGCGGCCGTCAGCAGCCACTGACAGCCTTGCACGGTGTCGCGTGCTTCCCCGCTAGCCCCTCTGTAAATCAAAAAGACCCACGATAAGTATGCTGAATCTATTGGGTCATCTCACTCTATGAATCCAATGAAAAACTCACCAATGGCTAAAATATCTCCAGAGCATCTAGCCAGAATCAAATCAATCGCAGCGGCAGCAGGGCTTTCGGTAGAGCAATACGAACTCTTAACGGCAGCTCTCCAGGAGAGGGACTTCGCCGTAGCATCGCCAGACCTGATACCCAGGACGGGTAATCACAATAAGGGACCCGTCACATTTGCACAACAGAGACTATGGTTCTTATCACAGCTCAACCCGGACAGCGCCTCTTACAACATCCCCGCCGCCGTCAGGCTCAACGGACAGCTCGACGTCGCGGCGCTGCGCCAAGCGATGGACGAA
>JAIVJM010000201.1 GCA_020199995.1 Acidobacteriota bacterium
CTTACACGCAAGCACTAAATCCACAAAGGCGGCCAGAGGTGCGGCTGCCGACAGAGATGAAGGAGCGACAGCTTTGAGCGTTCTCGTCGATAAAAATACGCGTCTCGTCGTGCAGGGCATCACGGGCAAAGAGGGCACTTTTCACACGAAGCAGATGGCCGAGTATGGGACGAATGTGGTCGGCGGCGTGACGCCGGGCAAGGGCGGGACGACTCACGAGAGCTTCCCCGTCTTCAACACCGTCGCCGACGCGGTCAGAGAAGCAGGCGCGAACGCTTCCGTTATTTACGTGCCGCCCGCCTTCGCCGCCGACGCCATCATGGAGGCGGCGGACGCCGGTCTCCCGCTCGTCGTCTGCATCACCGAGGGCATCCCCGTCCTCGACATGGTGAAGGTCAGGGAATATCTCTCCGACAAGCCGACGCGCCTCGTCGGCCCGAACTGCCCCGGCGTCATCTCGCCCGGCAAGTGCAAGATCGGCATCATGCCCGGCCACATCCACCGCGAAGGGAGCGTCGGCGTCGTCTCGCGCTCGGGGACGCTGACCTACGAGGCGGTCGGGCAGTTGACCACGCTCGGCCTCGGGCAGTCCACGGCCATCGGCATCGGCGGCGACCCGATCGTCGGGACGACGCACTTGAACGCGCTCGCGCTCTTTCAGGACGACCCCGAGACCGAAGGCATCGTGATGATCGGCGAGATCGGCGGCACGGCTGAGGAAGAGGCCGCCAGCTTCGCCAAAGACAACGTGACGAAACCCATCGTCGCCTTCATCGCCGGGCAGACCGCGCCGCCCGGAAGGCGCATGGGCCACGCGGGCGCGATTATCGCGGGCGGCAAGGGGACGGCTGCGGAGAAGATGAAGGCGCTCGAAGAGGCCGGCATCCGCGTCGTCCGCTCGCCCGCCGACATCGGTCAGGCGATGAAGGAAGCGCTCGGCGCACGCGCGACGGCATAGAACAGCTCTTAGCTGTGAGCGATGAGCTCCAAGCGAGAGACAAAGGGCTGAAAGCTGAACGCTAAGAGCTAACAGCTAATCGCTCACAGCTTTTCAGAGGACAATATGACGGAACAGACAGGCAATCTTACTTTCGGCATCATCAAGCCCGACGCGGTGCGCGGCGGGAAGACGGGCGCGGTGTTGCAGCGCATCACTGACGGCGGGTTCAAAATCCGCGCAATGAAGCTCATCCACATGACGAAGAAAGAGGCCGAGGGCTTCTACGAAGTCCACCGCGAGCGGCCCTTCTTCGGCGAGTTGACGACATTCATGTCTTCGGGGCCGTGCGCCGTGCTGGCGCTCGAACGCGAGGGCGCGGTCAAGGCGTGGCGCGATTTGATGGGCGCGACCGACCCCGCGAAGGCCGACGCAGGGACGCTGCGCAAAGAGTTCGGCGGCTCGCTCGGCGAGAACGCCGTCCACGGCTCTGATTCGGAGGAGAACGCGGCCATCGAGGTCTCGTACTTCTTCAGCCGCCTCGAAATGGTCTAGTCGCTGAGGAGAAGGAAGCGTACAAACTATGAAGACTTGTCCAGCTTGCAACCGCACTTACGCTGACGAGCAGAAGTTCTGCCCCACAGACGGAACCCCCCTCGCCGCCGGCACGGCGCAGACGGGAGGGACGCCGCCTTCACAATCCAACCCGTGGACGCCGCCGGGAGGCAACGCCCCGCCGCCGGGGGCCGCGTCGCCTCCGTCATGGCAGACGCCCGCGCCCGCGCGCAAACGTAAAATCTGGCCGTGGGTGCTCGGCATCGTGGCCGTGGTGGGGCTCGGCCTCGTCGCGTTGCTCGGCATCGGCGGCTACGCCCTCTATAAGTACGGCGATCAGAACGTCAACACGAGCGCCAATTCGAACATGGGCGCAGACACGCCTGCGGACAGCGCCGACGACGTGGACATCTCGGGCACGGAGAAGTACGTCAACACGCGCTCTGATAAGAGCGGTAATCTCGCCACGCATTACGTGGACTTTTCCTTCCGCTACCCCGACACATGGAAACTCGACCCGAGCCCTGAACCGAGTTTCGTCCGCGTCGAGCGAGCGAACGATGACGGCGGGACGATTGAGAATTTCTCGGTCGGCTGGTTCAGCGCGAACGGCCCCGTGAATGGCAACAAGCAGCTCCTCTCGCAGGTCGTCAACAACCTCAGCGGCCAGATTGCCGGCAACTTCCCCGGCTACGAGAAGGTCTCAGAAGGCTTCACGAAGTTCGGCGGCTATGATGGCTACGAGCTGCGCTTCGGGCGCTCGGCGGGCGGCGGCGGCGCGAAGGCGATCCCCTACTGGGGCCGCGTCGTCGTCCTGCCCGACCCGAAGGGGGGCAAGGACGGCGTCAGCATCATCATGCTGGCGACGGGCAACTCCGACGAAATCGAAGGCGCGTCCGACCTCGGCCTCAAGGGCGAGCTGCCCGTCATCGTCAAGACCTTCAGGCTCGGCGTTTCAAAATAAAAGCCTTGAACCGTAAACCGTGACGGGTGACAGGGAAAACATTTCCTGCCCGTCACGATTTACGGTTGACGATTCACGAGTGATTTATGTCTATCATCGGCGACATCATCGAATCCACGAAGGCCATCATCAAGGGCATGAGCGTGACCTTCTCGTACATCCCGAAAGGGAAGTGGACGGTCGAGTACCCGGACGAGCCCGTGACGATGCAGCCGCGCTACCGCGGCATGCATCTGCTGCACGTGGACGAGCTGGGGCGTGAAAAGTGCGTGGCCTGTTATCTGTGCGCGGCGGCGTGCCCTTCGGACTGCATCTACATCGTCGCAACGGACGACCCGCGCGCTCCGGAGGAGCGCACCGGCGTGGACGAGCGCTTCGCTTCGGTCTACAACATAGATTACGGTCGCTGCATCTTCTGCGGCTTCTGCGTCGAGGCATGCCCGAAGGACGCCATCACGCACGGCTACAACTTCGAGCTCTCGGTCTACAACCGCGCCGACCTTCTCAAGACCAAAGACGATCTCCTCATCACCAAGCAGAAACAGTCGCTCAACTACCGCGTCGCGTTTGCCGACGAGGACGTTGACTCGGAATACAAGGAAGTCTAGGCGCGTAAAGCCCCTGAAAGGGGCGGAAGATTTTAGCCCACGGCGCGAGCCGTGGGACAAGTAAGGCAAGAGATTGGAAAGCCCCGGAGGGGCGGAAGACATTCAAGCTTGAGCACCAAGCGGCTTGAATGTCTTCCGCCCCTCCGGGGCTTAGCGTTTTTTTATCGTCTGTCCCCACGGCTGACGCCGTGGGCTAAAATCTTCCGCCCCTGACGGGGCTCACGAAGGCCGCGCTTCCTTACGCCCCGGCGGCGCGTCGCAGGCGTTCGCGGTCGATGATGGAAATTCGCTTCCGACCGATGCGGATGATTGAGGCGGACTTCAGCTCGTTCAGGGCGTTGGTCGCCGTCTCGCGGTAGACGCCGAGGCGCTCGGCGAGGTCTTGATGCGAGAGGCCGACGACTTCGTCTCCTTCGGCCTCGCGCAAAAGGAGCGCCGCGACGCGCGCCGCCATGCCCTTGAAGGCGATGTCTTCGAGCTGCCGCTCGGCTTCGAGGACGCGTCTGCCGAAGGCTTCGAGGATGCGGCGCGCGACCTGCGGCTACTGAAGAGCATCCGTTCGAGGTCGGCGCAGTTCATCGTGAGGATCAGAGAGTCTTCCGTGACCTCGGCGTAGGTGTCGTACATCCCCTGCCCGATGCAGCTCATCTCGCCGAAGAAGGAGAAGGGCAGCAGGTGCGCGATGACGAGCTTCCGGCCCTCGGCGGACATCCGGTAGATTTGCACCGCGCCTTCGCGGAGCAGGAAGAGCGCCACGCCCGTCTCGCCCGGCGTGTAGAGCACGCGGCCCTTCGCGAAGGGGCGCGTCGCCGTGACGCGCGCGACCTCCTGCATCTCTTCGGGCGTGAAGTCGCGGAAGAGGTCGAGCGCGTCGGCGCGGCCATTCGGGGGATGCGTCATTTGAGTCAAACTCCGTCGAGCGCAAAAGGGGATGAGGGCCGACGCGCTCGGCGCGAGCAGCCGTGAGGCCATCGCGCGGATTGTAGACAAGTACGTGGGCGTCGCTTCAGCCGCCTGAGGCCGCGGGCCTTTCGCCCAGCCGCCCCGTATACCCCAAACACGTGAAAGCACCGGCGGGAGAGAAACTCCCGCCCGCGATGTACCTCATCGAGGGCGGGCGCGTCCGCATCCACCTCCGCGACGCCGACGGCGACGACGTGACGCTGGCGGAACTGGCGCGCGGAGACTTCTTCGGCGAGATGGCGATCCTCGACGGCAAGCCGCGCTCGGCGCAGGCCACCGTGACGCAGGACGCACGCCTCGCCGTGCTCTCGCGCGAAGACTTCCTCGCCTTCGTGCGTCGCAACCCGGACGTCGCGCTCAAGATGATGAGCGCCATCACCAACCGCCTGCGGCACACAGACGACCTGCTGCGCGTCCGCGTCTCGCGCAACCTCAACGAGGAGGAGGCGGCGCGGATGACCATGGCCGACCGCTTCGCCGACGCCATGGCTGAGTTCGGCGGGAGCTGGAAGTTCATCGTCCTGACGCTGCTGCTGCTGGCGCTCTGGATACCCCTCAACGCCTGGTACCTCTCAGCCGCGAGCCGCTTCGACCCGTCGCCCTATGACTTGCTCGCTCTCTTCCTCGGCGTCATCGCCGGCCTTCAGGTGCCGATCATCATGATGTCGCAGAACCGGCAGGAAGAGAAAGACCGCCTCCGCGCCGACCTCGACTATCAGGTGAACCTCAAGAACGAGCTCGCCCTCGCCGAAGTCCTCCGCCGCCTCGATGTGCTCGAAAGTGAACGACTCCCGCTCCTCTTCGCCGAGCAGAGCGCGCGGTTGAAAGGAAAGTAAGCAGTGAGCAGTGAGCAGAAGGCAGTAAGCAGCCATAAGCCCCGGCAGGGGCGGAATAATTTAGCCCACGGCGTGAGCTGTGGGAAGAGGCGAGATAAAACATGAAGAGCCCCGGAGGGGCGAAAGAGATTCAAGCTTGAGCAAGATGCTGCTTGAAATTCTTTCGCCCCTCCGGGGGCTCTCTTATATCTTTTTCTATCGCACGTACCCACGGCTGACGCCGTGGGCTAAATTATTCCGCGCCTCCGGCGCTTTCAATCTGGAAGGCACATTGCCTACTGCTCACCGCTTACTGCTCACTTTCTTTCCAACGTGGCGGGGCATACAATGCGGGTGATTTTCCCATCTCCATGCAAATTGGTTGGCATCGGGCTTTATGATTCAGGCCGTACTGTTCGACTTTAACGGCGTCGTCATTGACGACGAGCCGCTCCACTTGAAGGCTTTTCAGGAAGTGCTCTCGTCCGAAGGCGTCGTGCTGACGGAGGAGGACTACTACGGCATGCTCGGCATGGACGACGAGACTTTCGTGCGGGCGGCGTTCGAGCGCGCCGGGGCCGAACTGGCGGACGAACTGCTGCTGAGCGTCGTCGAGCGCGAGGCCGCGGCGCACCGCGCATTGCTTGCGGACACGCTGCCGCTGTTCCCCGGCGTGGACACTTTCATCAAGGCCCTCTCGCACAAGTACCCGCTCGGCGTCGTCAGCATGTCGCGGCGCGCGGAGATCAATTACGCGCTCGAACGCGCGGGGCTCGCGCGCCATTTCTCCGTCATCATCAGCTCGGAGGACGTGAGCGCGTGCAAGCCCGACCCCGAATGTTATAGACGCGGCCTCGAACGCTTGAACGAGACGCGCGGCCAGTCGCACGTCCTGCCTTACCGGCCCGACGAGTGCCTCGTCATCGAGGACGCGCCGCCGGGCGTCCGCGCCGCGCGCGCCGCCGGGATGCGCGCGCTCGGCGTCACCAACACCGTCGGCGAGCAGGCGCTGCGCGATGCGGGGGCCGACTCGGTCACGCGCAGCCTCGCCGACTGGACGATGGACGCCGTCCACCACGTCTTCGACACCGAATGGGGAAGGAAATAAACGCAGAAGTCGGAACGCCGCAACGATGAAGTGAAAGACAACTTGATTCCAGTTCATCGTTGCGGCGTTGCGGACTTCTGCGTTTCTCTTTATGACTCCCGCCGACAAACTCGCCGCCGCGGAGGCGCGCAGACAGTTCGCCCTCGAAGTCTCGCAGGACGCCGAGGCGATTGATGTCGCGCGGGCGGCGCTGCTCATCGCGGCGGAGGACGAGCCGCGGCGTTGCAACATCGCGCTCTGCCTCGCGCGCCTCGATGAGCTGGGCGCGGAGGCGCGCGCGCGCGTGGCGGCTGACGGCGGCCCGCACGTCGAGGCGCTGAACCGGTATCTCTTCGAGGAGCTGGGCTTCGCGGGCGACCATGCCAACTACTACGCCCCGCGCAACAGCCTCCTCAACGACGTGCTCGAAAGGCGTCTGGGGATTCCGATCACGCTCTCGGTCGTCTACATGGAGGTCGGACGGCGCGCGGGACTGCGGGTCGAGGGCGTCGGGATGCCCGGCCATTTCATCGTGCGCGCACGGGGCGGCGACGAGAGGCCGGTGCTGGTTGATCCTTTCTATGGGAAGGTGATTGACGAAGACGACTGTCAGGAGCGGCTCGACACGATCTACGGTGGGCAGGTGCCGCTCGGCGAAGAGCACCTGCGGGCGGTGGGGCCGCGCGACATCCTCGTGCGCGTGCTCGGCAACCTCAAGGGAATTTACGTGCAGGCGCAGCTCTACCGCCGCGCGCTCGCCGCCGTCGAGCGTATCCTGCTGCTCGCGCCGCGCGACTTCGACGAGCGCCGCGACCGCGGCATGCTCCTCGGCCAGCTCAACCGCCTCGCCCCGGCCATCGAAGACGTGAAGGGCTACCTCGACGCGGCCCCGCACGCCCCCGACGCCGAGAGCATCCGCGAGCAGCTCAAGAAAATGCAGATTCGCCTCGCCATGCTCAACTAAAAAAGTCGAGAGTCCGGAGTCCGGAGCATCAAGAAGACGACTGCCTTTCCTTCCTGCTCCGGACTCCGGACTCTCGGACTATACTTCCGGAGTGCCTTTGCAGGTCGGGCCGAAGAGGGCCGGAATCTTGCCGCTGAGGATCGGGTATTGTGGGGCCTCTTCGATGTTGCGCGCGATCCATTCCTGTAAGTGTTCGGGGACGGTCACGTCCGAGTAGATGGCTTCGACGGGGCATTCGGGCACACAGGCGTCGCAGTCAATACAGGTCTCGGCATTGATATAGAGCCGGTCGGGCAACTCATGGAAAGCTTCGACGGGGCAGACGCCCGCGCAGTCGGTGTACTTGCAATCCACGCAATCTTCAGTCACGACGTATGTCATAGCTCGCGCTCCTTCGGACACACTTCTCGCATACCTCGACTGAAGTTTCAAGGTTTTGATTCCGAGATTGAAGGAGAGGATAAAAAGCAAAGAGGCGTGCGTCGGGCGACGCCTGCCTCTTTACTCTTCCGGAATGGCTGCTGAGGTGAGAACTCGAAGCGCCGCAGGGCTTCAGGCACGCTTGACGTTGCGCGCCGCCTGCGTGCGCTGCGTCTCGGCGGACGACCTGCTGCTGCTGCTGTCGCCCGCTTCGGTTTGCTGCGCCATCTTCATTCGCTCGGCGCGCGCCGTCATCCGCCGGTCGAGGTCCGCGACCTGCTCCGGCGCGAGGCGGTAGATGTTCGGCTGGTTGTGATAGACGCGCGCTCCCGTCACTACGTCGGCCTGCTTGAAGCCGAGGCGCTCGGCCTTCATGACCAGCTCCTGCACGGTCATCTGCGGCGCGACGAGCGTGAGCGGCGAGGGCTTCTCTTCCAAAGTCTCCGGCGCGGTCTGCATCTTCGCCGCCTCGCGCTCGAAGTCGCCGCCCGTCTCCTTCAGCATGTGTTCGAGGAAGTGTTTGAAGGTGACGTTGCCCGTCAGCTCGAAGCCGACCTCGAAGGCGGGGCTGTTGCTCTTGACGACCTGAAAGACGCGCACGATCTCGCCCTCGCGCTCCTGCATCGAGACTTCGACCATCACGTCCACGAAGTATTCGAGCCCGCTCGCCGTCATCGGCAGCACGCGCCCCACTTCGTTGTCCTCTTTCGCCTCTTTCCCCTTCGCGGCGATCTGATCCACGATGACGACCGACTTGCCGCTCTCCATGCAGAGGCGGCGCAAGACGCCCTGCAAGACCATCTGGTCGGCGGCCAGCTCTTCAGCCGTCGGCTGCGACAGCGGGTCGCCCGTCCGCTCGCGGACGGCGGAAATCGTCTCGCTGTGCTTCGCGCCGAAGTAAGCGGCCCACGAATCGAGCCCGAAGCAGCCGTAGTTCTGCTCGCGGCCCTCGCCCGACAGAGCCCAGTCGATGAACTCGGGCAGTTCGTCCGGGCGCTCGACTTCGAGCCCGTCGAACTGCGCGCCGACGCCCTTCAGCAGACGCGTCTTGCGCTCGACGTCGAAGATGCAAAGGCGGCCCAGTCCCGCGTCCGACATGCTGCGCAGGAAATGGCTCTTGCCCGTGCCCGCCCCGCCGCGCACCGCCAGCACGAGGCGCTGCTGCCGCGGACGGCGGCTCAAAGGATTGATTCTCGGTTTCGTCGTGTTACTCATTTTTCGTTCACCTCGTCAGCCGAATCCCGGCGTCTGTTGTGCGAGCAGCTTCACTGCCGGCTTGAAGTGTGGGCTCTCAAGCGCCTCTCAAGAGCAGGCTTTTTCCGACGCCGCGCACTGTAGCATAAACAACGCGGAAATGGAACAAAATTTCATCGGTGAAACGAAGATTTCAATAAGACCCCGGAAAATGAGTGATTTTTGCCTTGAGAAACGGTCTCGGAGCGCGGAGGATTCTGTACCCGGAGCAGTAGCGACGGGATGCGACTCTCGTCAACGCTCAAGTTCGGATATGGACGAAGGCCCACCCTGTCGCTACCGCTCCGGGTACCGACATGCAGTGCTACTCTGCCGCAGTCAAAGGCGAAGTCTCTCCCCAGTTTCCGCCGAAGACAAAGTCTTCCAGAGGCAGACGCGTGCGCTGTGCGAGTTCCTTGTCGCGCAAATCCTCGGGCAGGTCCGCGGGGTCGCCCGGATAGCCCACGGCGATGACGGCGACGGGCTCGAAGCCTTCGGGGGTGGAGAACTGTTGGCGAGCCTTCGAGACGTCGAAGCCGGCCATCTGATGCACCGCGAGTCCGAGCGCCGTGGCCTGGAGGGCGAGGTACGCGGCGGCCTGCCCCGTGTCGTGGAGGGCATGGCGGTTCGGCTTGCCGTTGCGTTTAAAATCGAGCCGCGCCACCGAGATCATCAGGACGGGGGCGTGCCGGGCCCAGAGCGCGTTCGCTTCGACGAGGCAGCCGAGCAGCCGCTCGTAGCCGTCCCCGCCCTCTTCCTTCGTGGCGACGATAAAATTCCAGGGCTGTTCGTTGAAGCAGGAGGCGGCCCACCGCGCCGCTTCGAGCAGGCTCCGCAACTTCTCGGGCTCGACCGCCCGCGCGGCAAACGCTCTCGGGCTCCAGCGGTTTTTAATCAGTTCGTGGATGGGGTGCTGAATCTCGGCTGGCTTCTCCAACATCGTCGTCCTCTCTGGTTGGTGCGTTTCATCCGTCCGACGCCCGCGCGCAGGCGGCGCGCCACTTCAGGCAAAGCTGATTTCACTCGAACCACGCACCGTGACGACGTGCTCGTCCGTGCCGAAGTCGTCGAGCGTGAGGTTGTGGTGCTCGATGATCTGCGAGGCGGAGAGGACGCCGTTGTCGGTCGTGGTATGCGCGTCGCCGACAAGCGTCACGTCGAAGCCGTGGCTGACCGCGCTCCGGCACGTCGTGTCAACGCAATACTGCGTGTTGAGGCCCACGACGAAGAGGCGGCGCGCGCCGAGCGCTTCCAGCTCATCCCGAAGCGTCGTGCCGAGGAACGAGTCGCTGGCGTGTTTACGGATGACCGTCTCGCCTTCGGCGGGAGAGATTTCAGGGTGAATCTGCCAGCCGGGCGAGCCGTGCGGCACGGGGCCGTCTTCGTCCCCGTCGTGCTGGACGAAAACCACGGGCGTGCCCGACTCGCGCGCGGCGGTCATGAGAGCCTTGATGCGTGCGACGACCTCTGCGCCGCGATATGCGTGGCGCGGCGCTCCGACCAATCCCACCTGCACGTCAACAATGAGCAAAGCCGAGTTTTTCATAGCGTCCTGAAGTTTCAGCCCGAGAGCGGCTTGCCGCAGCGGTTGCAGAAGCGCGCCGTGGGGTCTCTCTGCTCCGCGCCGCACGAGTTGCAGGAGTGCCCGACGCGCATGTCCGCGCCGCAGGTGGAGCAGAAGGCCGAGCCCGAGGTCGTCGCCGAGCCGCACGTCCCGCAGCGCCCCGGCAGAGGCGGGACATAACCGCCCGCCTTGCGCGCGACGTGCCCCTCGATGATCTTCCAGGCGTCTTCGGTCAGCTTGTGCTGCCAGTACGCGCCGAGCGCGGGCAGGGCCAGCAGGAGTCCCGCCGAGAGCACCACGGCGACCGCCGCCACCGCCACTTTGTCGAACCACTTCTGCATCCCGATCTCGACACGCGTGCCGCCGTGCTCGGATGTGATCTTGATTGTGAGCGCGGCGGAGAGACCCGTCAGGTCGCGCAGCGTGCTCGACTTGCGCGCCTGCAAAACGGAGGTTGAGGAGACCTGCATCGCCTGCACTTCAAAAGCCCCGTCGCTGTCGAAGAGCGCGCGCAGCTCAGTTAATAATTGCGGGGCGTCAACTTCAACGCCGGGATAATATCTGCTGTCCATAGATTTTTTTCTCGCCGTCCTTTCGCCGCCGTATTCTACGCCGAAACCCGCGGCGAGGTTCAGAACAGTAAGCCGCAAAGCAGTGAGCAGTGAGCTGTCAAGAACGGCTAAAAGTCTTGACTGCTTACTGCTCACTGCTTTGCGGCTTACTGATCCTTGCCTTTCTTCCCGCTCTTCTCTTTGGCGTCGTTCTCGTCGATGGCGTGCGTCTTGGCGGCGTCAATGACCTCCTGCGCTTTCTCGATGGCCTGTTCGAGGCTCTCGCGCTCGGGCTCGCTCGGCGCCGAGGCGCGCAAGGGGAGGAGGTGTGGGAGAAAGCGTTTCGAGGCTTCGGAGAGCTTGTAGAGGGCCTTGCGCAGGAGCGGGCTCTTCTGGTTGTGCGTGGCCGCGTCGTCAATGTTGACGACCGCCTCGTCGAGGATGCGCGAGACGTCCGAGAGCAGTTGCGTGCGCGTCCCCTTGACCTCGCCCCACTTCTCCAGATCGTCCTTGAGCTGCTTGGCCGAGGGGTCTGTGAGCGCGAGCAGGCGGCGCTCGACGGCTTTGACGAAGACGGCGGTGCGCTTATCCAGTTCCTGCGTGTCGCGCACGAGTTCGATCTCTTCGGGCGTGAGGTGCTCGCGCTGCGGCGCAGCGGCGGCCTGAGCGGGAAGGGAAATGAAGAGGGCGAAGAAAATCAGCAATCCTCGCGCGCGGCGTCTCGGCTCGTGTTTCATGGCTTTCATCAGGGGGAGTCGGGCGCGCCTGTGTGTCGAACACCCCCGCACGCGTTCGTGGGAAGGCGGCGGCGGTCAGCGTTCCGGCTTCTTCTCGTTTTCGGGCGCGGGCGGCGTGGGCGCGCCGGTCGCGCGTTCGCCCGCCCGCGGTTCTTTCTCCGACTCTTTTTTAGAAGGAGGCGGCGGTTCACGCAGCACCGTGTCGTCGTAGAAGGCGTTGAGCGCCTCGGTGCGCAGCCCGCGGATGAAGTCGAGCGTCGCGCGGGCGTAGACGGCATTCTGCGAAGGGAGGTTGCGCCTGATGCCCTCGATGCGCGGGACGTGCGCGCGCAGGGCCAGCTCGATGCGCTTGTACTGGTCGCGCCGCTTGTTATCCACCGGCCCGGAGCCCTGAACGTGGTTGATGGCGTCTTTAATCAGTGCCTCGTAGATGCCCAGCTCGCGCGTCGCCTCCTCGAAGCGGTCGGCGGTCACGTGCCCGTCGGCCAGCGCGATCCGCTCCTCGGCCAGTTCGAGGCTGAGGCGCGTGCGGGACTTCAAGTCGCGCGCGGCGGAGAGTCTGGCGCGCGCCTCTTCGGGGAGATAACGCATCGGCGGCGGCGCGCCGTCCTCCTGAAGCCGCGCCGCGTCGTCCTGCCCGCGCGCGTCTCCGCACGCCAGCGCAGCGCAGGCAAGCACGAGCAGTGCGCGCGCCAGCCGCCAAGACTTTAACGGCGACTTCGACGCGACGTCCGCGGGCGACGGCCCCTTGCAATGTGTGTCGTCCATCACTGCGCCTTCTTCCCCGCCTTGATGCCCTCGCCCTGCTTGATCTGCCTGCGCAAACTCGGCAGACGTAACTTGACCTTGTCTATCTCCAGCGGGTTGACGTGATCGTCGGCGCGCTGGAGGAAAGTCTCGTAGGCCCCGAGCGCGTCCTCGTACTCGCCGATGTGGTCGTGCGCGCTGCCGATGAAAAAGAAGACCACGGCGAGGTCGGGCCGCGCCTCGTTGATCCATTTGTATTCGACTATCGCCTGCTTGTAAAGCTTCAGCTCGTAGAGCGCGGCGGCCATGTTGGCGTGCGCCGCGTAGTTGTCGGGCGCGGCCCGCAGCACGCGTTGGAGGATGGTCGCCGCCTCGGCGAATTTCCTGAGCTGGATGAGCGCCGCCGCGTAGCCGGTCGCATACTCGGCGTTGCGCGGCTCGACCTCGGCGGCGCGCTTGTAGAGTTCGAGCGCGCGCGGCGGGTCGCTGCGGCGCAGGAGGCTGCCGAGGCAGGCGAGCGCCGGGGCGTTGCGCGGCTCGCGCTCGACGAGCGCCGCGAGCGCCTCCCGCGCTTCGGGCGTGTCCTCGCAACGCGCGTCGAGGGCCACGCGCAGCTTCCTGCCCTCATCAGAATTCTTCGCCGTCTCGGGCAGAGCGTCGTAGACGCGCCGCGCGTCCTCGAAGAGACCCGCGCGCCCGTAGAGGTTCGCCGCGACGAGGGTCAACTGCGCGTCCGCCTTCGACGCGTCCGCCTTCGAGGCGACCTCAATCGCGCGCGCCTCCTCCGCCGCACGCGCGTTGTCGCCCGCTTCCAGAAGAATCTCGGCGCGGCGCAGACGCGTCTCCCAGCGGTTTGGCTCCAACACGAGAGCGCGTTCGAGACTCCGGAGCGCCGCCGTCGTGTCCTTCGACGCGCTCTCCGCTGCGCCTCGCGCGAGCCACAGCGCCGCATCATCGTCTTTGACAATCGTCGCACGGCGCCAGAACTCAACGGCCCCGCGCGCATCGCCCGTGCGCGCGCGCATCTCGGCCAGCGCGACGAGCGCCGTGAGATTTTTCGGTTCTAGTTCAAGCGCGCGGAGCAAGACCGGCTCGGCGTCGCGCTCGCGCCCCTCAGAGCGCGCCAGCAGCAGACCGAGCGCGGCGGGCGGCAGCGCCCAGTCGGCGCGCAGCTCCATCGCGCGGCGGTAAGCCTTCTCCGCCTCGGGGAGTCGCTTGAGCGCGACGAGCGCGCCCGCCCTCTGGAATTCCGCCTCGGAGAACTCCGGGCGCAGCTTGATGGCCTGTTCGTAGAATTCGAGCGCGAGCTCGTAGTCCTTCTTGGCGTGCGCGTCCTGCCCGCGGTTGAAGAGCTTGACGGGATCGGCTTCGTCGTCCGACAGTTCGTCCCCGTCCTGCGCCGCGACGGGCAGCGCGCAGCAGACGGCGAGCGCGATGATGGAGAGGAAAATGACGGCGTGAGAGTGGAAACGAGAAAGCATGAAAAAACTGCCGCTCAGGACTAAACGTTAGGTTTGGATTTTCTCTCGTCGCTCAGGGAGACCGGCTTCGGCGTAACGCGACGAATATAACACGCGCCCGAAAGAGCGTCCACGCGCGCGCCCGTGCCAATGTTCGCGCCCGTGCCAATGTTGATGCCTCTGCGGCGCGTTCGGGTTGCGCGCCCGGAAAGGCTTGAGATAACATGCGACACCAGACGATTCAAAACGAAACCTTTTCATCTTTCGGGTTTAAAGACAGCGAAGCGCGTCCGCGAGAGCACGCGTCCGCACGACCCGCACGGAGCGACGAGATACAGTGAACAGCCTGACCGCCGACGAAGCCGCGACCGCAAGTCAGGATGAAGCCGCCGCCTCCACGGAAGCGCTGTTGAAAGAGCAGGCGCTCTGCGCGCTGCTGCGCGAACTCGGGTCGGTGCTCGTTGCCTTCTCGGGCGGCGTGGACAGCACCTACGTCGCCCACGTCGCCGCCGAAGAGCTGGGCGAGCACGCCCTCTGCGTCACCGGCGAGTCGCCGAGCCTCGCCTCCAACATGCGCGCGGAGATCGCCGCGCTCGTCGGGCGCTACGACTTGCGCCACGAGATCATCAACACCGAAGAGGTGGACGACCCGCGATACATACGCAACGCGGGCGACCGCTGCTACTTCTGCAAATCCGAGCTTTATTCAAAGCTCGCGCCGTTGGCTCTGAAGCGCGGCCTCGCGGCGGTCGTGGACGGCTCGACGACGGACGACCTCGGCGACTACCGTCCGGGGCGCGCCGCCGCCGGCGAGCGCGGCGTCCGCAGCCCGCTCGTCGAAGTCGGCATGTCAAAGCGCGAGGTGCGCGCCCTCAGCCGCCGCCGGGGGCTTCCGACATGGGACAAGCCCGCCAGCCCGTGCCTCTCGTCGCGCATCGCCTACGGCACGCCCGTGACCATCGAGCGCCTGAGCACCGTCGACCGCGGCGAAGAGATCATGCGCTCGCTCGGCTTCCGCGAGTTTCGCGTGCGCCACCACGACGAACTCGTGCGGCTGGAGGTCGCACCCGCGGAACTCGACCGCGCCCTCAGGCGCGAAGTCGCCGACGAGCTGGCGCGACGTTTCCGCGCCCTCGGCTTTCGCTACGTGACACTCGACCTGCACGGCTACCGCACGGGCGCGATGAACGAAGTCTTGAAAATCCGTGAACCGTAAACCGTGACGGGTGACCAAGAGGAAGGCAGTTTTTATATCCTTTCACCCGTCACGGCTTACCCGTCACGCTTCTGGAGATGAAAATGGCAAATTCGATGGTGGATGATATGCGGCGGGTGAGGGAGGAGAACCCGTTCGAGTCCATGATGGAGCGCTTCGACCGTGCCGCCCAGAAGCTCGACCTCAACCCCGACCTCTACGCCGTGATGCGCGTGCCGAACCGCGAACTGAAGGTCTACATCCCGGTGCGGATGGACTCGGGGCGGATGGAAGTCTTCGAGGGCTTTCGCGTCCAGCACAACTTCGCGCGCGGCCCCGCCAAGGGCGGCATCCGCTACTCGCCCGACGTGAATATTGACGAGGTGCGCGCTCTGGCCGCTTGGATGACCTGGAAATGCGCGGTCGTCAACGTCCCCTTCGGCGGCGGCAAGGGCGGGGTCATCTGCGACCCCTCGCAGATGTCTCTGGGCGAGCTGGAGCGGCTCACGCGCCGCTACGCCGCCGAGCTGATTGACTTCATCGGGCCTGAGAAGGACGTCCCCGCCCCCGACATGAACACCAACGAGCAGACGATGGCGTGGATCATGGACACCTTCTCGATGCACGCGCGCCACACCGTCAACGCCGTCGTCACGGGCAAGCCCGTGGAACTCGGCGGCTCCCGAGGCCGTCGTGAGGCGACGGGCCGCGGCATCCTCTTCGTCATCAACGAGGCCATCAAAAGGTTCAAGATGACGCCGCCGAACACACGCGTCGCCGTTCAGGGCTCAGGCAACGTCGGCGGCATCGGCGCGCGCCTGCTCCACGATGCGGGCTACAAAGTCGTCGCCATCTCCGACATCTTCGGCGGTATTTACAATCCCGCCGGCATCGACATCCCCGCTGCCCTCGCGCACCTGCAGGCGACCCGCTCGTTCGAGGAGTTTCCCGGAGTTGAGAGGGTCTCGAACCAGGAACTGCTGGAACTGGACTGCGACGTGCTGGCCCCGTGCGCGACCGAGAACCAGATCACCTCGGAAAACTCCAACCGCATCAAATGCCGCATTTTGGCCGAGGGCGCAAATGGGCCGACGACCGCCGGGGCCGACGAAATCCTTCACGAAAACGGCGTTTTCGTGATTCCCGACATCCTCGCCAACGCCGGCGGCGTGACCGTCTCCTATTTCGAGTGGGTGCAGAACCGGATGGGCTACTACTGGAGGGAGGACGTCGTTAACGAGCGGCTTCAGGACATTATGGTCGCCAGCTTTAACGACGTCGCCAAGTACGCCGAGACGCACGCGGTCGATACGCGCACGGCGGCCTACATGCTGGCGATTGACCGCGTGGCCTACGATACACGGATGCGCGGCATCTATGCGTGACAAAAAAGTGTTCTCTTTTTTCGGGCTAAGTGGTAAAAGGTCTTGATTTCCGCGTTCAGGTAGAGTATGGTCTGGCGGAAATTGGTATGCTGTGGCAGCCGTCCGTTCACGTTCAAAATGAAGGTCGCCACACGCATCCCGCGCAGATGTTGACAGTAGCGCCCTGTTTTCGTATAAGCATAAGGCGCCTAAAGCTAAGCAATCAGACAGAAACAGTTGAGAGGCGCAAAGAGGCAGTGCAAGAGCGCCCGAAAGAACGCTTGAAGCGTTCAAGCTCCTCTCGCTGCTCCGCTCCATCTACAAGATAAGTTCGGTCGAGGGCGGTAGCAGTTTTCTTTGACTTAAAGTTTAGTTCGCTTGTAGTTGGAGCGTCCGCGCCCCTAAGGGGTGAAGCCGCCATTCCGGCGAGTGTCAACTGAGCGTTCGGGCTTCGATCCGGCCTCTGGACACACGCGACGGGTGAAGGCTTCGAGGAGCACGGTCGCCCCCTTCCGCAAAAATTAAACTCATTTCGCAGGAGGAATGCGATGAGACTCGCGAGAAGAGCGCTCTTTGCCGCGCTCACAACCTTGATCCTGTTGTCGGCAGTGACCGCTCAAACGTTGAGACCGGGGAACGATCCGCGTAATCAGGCCCCGACTGTCGGTACAGGGGGCCCCCCGGGCGGGCCGACCGGACTCTTCACCATCTATGACGGTGACACCCTGCGCAAGGGTGAATTCACTTTCAGCATTGCATACAGCAATTACGACCGCGACCCCGGCGATGTGGACATCGTCGTCGCGCCCTTGAGCTTCAACATCGGCCTCAGCGACTACCTCGAGCTGTTCTTCAGCACCGAGGGCTATCGCGGCGTCAATGTCAACAATCCGAAGAACCTGTCGAGCTTCTACCTTCCGAACTCGCAGCTCTACTTCGGCGCCGGTACGGCGAACCTCCGCAGCGGCGCGGCCATCATCCTCGCTCCCGAGAGGGTGAGCGGCCCCACGCTCGGCGTGAGTACGGTCTTCCGTCCGGCTGGCAATCAGCCGTTCGCGCAGTTTCCGTTCGTCGGCACTCCCGGCCCGAATCTCGGCCTGACCGGCAACAACATCGCGCCGCCCTTCGTGAGTCGCCTCGGCACGCCTACGGGCGGCGGCGGCGGCAACTGGAGCGGGGCGTCGAATTTCCCCGGCATCGGCTCGCCGTTCGGCAGCATCCTGCCCGGCATCGTGCTGACGACGACGACGGCGCGATTCGGCAACGTGCCGACCAACCCGCTGATCACGGTGCCGGACCTGTTCACGATCGCACCGGCCTACCTGCCGGATGCTCCGTTCATCAACCGCCTCTACGGCGAGTCGGTCTTCGGCACGATGCAGGCGGGCGCGAAGATCCGCTTCACCGAGCCGGACAACCCGCTCGGCGTCGGCCTCGTCGCGTTCTACCGCTTCTACGAGAACAAGGCGAACGACTTCTCGGGCTTCAACCAGTTGCAGCGCGGCGCGAGCCCCGGCGGCAACTTCGGAGACATCGGCCTTGTCGGCTTTGTCTCGGGTCGCCTGAGCCGCTCGGTCAATCTCTCGGCCAACTTCGGCTACATCCTGAACAGCAACCCGAAATCGGACGCCTTCGGTGGCGGCGATGTGACGTTGCTCGACAGGGGTGACGAGTTTGTCGCGGGCCTCGGCTTCGACTTCCCCGTGAACCGCCACTTCCAGCCCATCGTCGAGCTGAAGTCGGTGCACTACGTGGGCGGCCGCACGCCGAACGCCTTCCCGAACAACCCGGTCGACATGCTCGCCGGCGTCCGTATCTACCCGCGCCGCTGGTTCGGCTTCAGCGCGTGGTATCGCGCGCACCTCAACCAGCAGGGCGAGCGGTTCCTGAACTCCGACCCGAATTTCCCGGCGGGCTTCCAGGAATCGAGCGACCCGCACGGCTTCGGCTTCCAGTTCTTCATCGGCCACCGCAACGAGCGTTTGCCGACGATCTTCCCGAACCA
This sequence comes from Acidobacteriota bacterium, assembly GCA_020199995.1. GTDB lineage: Bacteria > Acidobacteriota > Blastocatellia > Pyrinomonadales > Pyrinomonadaceae > JAIVJM01. The sequence continues at coordinate 18,170 of JAIVJM010000201.1, forward strand.
GCCGCCGACCGTCACGCTGTGACCAGAGGCCGGACGAGAGCTGCACGCCGACCAGTTCGACGGTGAACCTCTCGGCGAATGCGACCGACCCGGACGGCGATACACTGCTCTACACGTATTCGACCACCGGTGGCCGAATTGTCGGCGACGGCCCGAACGCCACTCTCGACATGACGGGTGTGGCCCCCGGAACCTACACGGTGACGGTGGAAGTCGACGACGGCTGCGGCTGTATCGCGTTCAACTCGACAACGGTCGAAGTGACGAGGTGCAACTGCGTTGCCGTCCCGACGCCTCAGCCGTGCCCGACGGTTAGCGTGAGCTGCCCGGATACCGGCACGGTCGGTACGCCTGTGACCTTCACGGCCAACGTCTCGGGTGGAGACTCGAACGTGACGCCGACCTACAACTGGACTGTCTCTGCTGGCACGATCAGTAGCGGTCAGGGCACGTCCAGCATCACGGTTGACACCACGGGCGTGGCTGGCGGTTCGACCATCACCGCGACGGTTGATGTGGGCGGCTACGACCGTAGCTGCAGCACGTCGAACAGTTGCACGGTGAACTTCCCACGCATAGATGTGTCGAGGAAGTACGACGAGTACGGGAACATCAGGTTCAACGATGAGAAGGCCCGACTCGACAACTACGCCATCGAGCTCCAGAACAATCCGGGTGCTCAGGGCTACATCATCGCCTACGGTGGACGTGTGGGCCGCGCCGGAGAGGCGCAGCGCCGCGCCGACCGTGCGCGCGACTACCTCGTCAATCAGCGCGGCATCTCCGCCGACCGCATCGTGACGGTGGACGGTGGCTACCGCGAGGAACTGACCGTTCAGCTCTGGATCGTGCCGCAGGGCGCGACCCCGCCGACCGCGGAGCCTTCCGTGGACCCGAGCGAGGTGAGAACCACCAGAGCGCCCGCGCGCCGTCGCCGCGGTCGCGACGACGACGAGGAGTAAACCCTTAAACGCTCGCGTCACCCTCTCTTCGGCGGCGCGACCCTTAACAGAACGCGGGCGGTGTCTCTCGAAAGAGAAACACCGCCCGCTTCGCTTTGTCCGGCTGGTGTGTCTGTAAGGGCGCCGGGAGACAACGGCCTCACGCGCGAACGGCATCAAAAGAGAGTCCTGCGCCTCCCCCGCTTATTTTTTCCGTGCAAAAATGTGGTATAGATAAGGCCCGACACGGCGCCAACGAGTCCGCCGTCGCACTTAATTTCAGAACCCGACAGGTGTTACCGATGATGAATCGTTCAATAAAAGCTTTCCTTCTAGTGCTCCTCATGTTCGCGATGCTGCCCGCGCTCGCAGTCCGGACGCCCGCGGTCGTCGCCGGAAATCCGGACGGGGAGGCAGCGAGCCAGCGTCTGTTGGACTGGGCCGTGACGGGGCCGATGGGGGGCGACGTGCGCTCGCTCGTGATTGACCCGCAAGACCCGCAGCGCCTCTACTTCGGCACCATCGACGGGCAGCTTTACACTTCGCTCGACGGCGGCGCGTTGTGGGCGCGCCTGAATGGCTTCAGC